>NZ_JAPEVI010000003.1:2166818-2476363 GCF_026240905.1 Roseibium salinum | reverse complement strand
CCCTGCTTTTTTTCGCCTGCCGGCTGATCACCGGCCAATGGCTGCTGGCGGCCTGTCTGATTATCGTCCCCGCCTGCGCCAACAATGCCTTCCACGGTCAGAACGCCGCCCTGACGGCGGCTCTTTACGCTTTTTTCCTGGTCGGCATGGAGCGCAACAGGACGGTCTGGGCCGGCATCGCCATCGGCATTCTGACCATCAAACCCCAGCTCGGCATTCTCATTCCGGTCGCGCTGATTGCCGGCATGCACTGGCGTACATTCCTGAGCGCGTCCGTGACGACGCTTCTGTTTGCTGGGCTCAGCGCTGCCGTGCTCGGTATCGGCGTCTGGCAGGCATTCTGGACCCAGGCGCCCGTCGCCTCCGCCGTGATGGAACTCGGCGGGGTGGAGTGGGGCAAAATGATCTCCGTCTACGGCTCGGGCAGAATTGCCGGCCTCGGGTACGAAGCGTCGATGGCCGTCCAGATCGCCTTCAGCATTGCCGCGCTTGTCAGTGTCTTTGTGGCCTGGCGCCGGTCGGACGCGCTGGTGGTGCGGGCGCCGGTTCTTGTCGGCGGCGCCCTGCTGGTCACCCCCTTTGCCATGTCCTACGACATGACATTGCTGATCGTGCCTTGCGCCTTCCTGATCCGCGAGGGATTGAAAAACGGCTTCCTGCCGTATGAAAAGGTGGCGCTCTTCGTGGTAATCGCCCTGTCCGCGTCCACCAGCCCGATGGCTCTGTGGCTCGGCGTTCCGATATCTCCCTTGTTGCCCCTGTTGATCCTCTGGATGGGGCTGCGCAGGCTGATGCTGGACGGGAAAGCAGCGCCGGCCGGCGGCGGTCTTGATGCGGCGCGCGGCGTGACGTCAGGCTGAGGCGGGCGATTTCTGCTTCCGCTCCCGATGGGTGATGTAGAGCCCGCTGCCGATGATCAGGGAAATGCCGACCCAGGTCGGCCCGTCCGGAAAATCGGAAAACACCAGATATCCGAACAGTGTCGCGCTGACGATCTCCATGTATTGAAGCGGTGCCAGCAGGCTGGCGCTGCCGCGCTGGAAGGCCGATACTACCAGGCCGTGGCCGGCAAAGGAAATCAGCCCGATAAGCGCCAGAAGTCCTGATTGTGGACCGCTCGGCAGGGTGAATTCCACGCCCTCCAATCCGACCAGATTGCCGATGAAAAGCGCACCCGCGAGCATCAGCGTTGCGGAAAGGCCGGCGCTGAACTGGATCGTCAGCAGGTCGTCTCTCGCCGGATAGAGCCGGTTGATCAGAAGGTAGAAGGAAAACAGGACAGCGGTGACGACGGGCAGCAGGCTCACCAGTCCGATCTCCGCAAGGTTGGGCCTGAGAACGACGATGGCGCCGATGAGGCCGACAAGAATGGCGCCGATCCGGCGCGGTCCGACCTGTTCCTTCAAAAGCAGCGCGGCCAGCACCGTCAGCACCATCGGCTCCACGAAGAAGATCGATATGGCCGTGGCGACCGACATGTATTTCACCGCGGTGAAAAAGCAGAGCGATGCCGAGCCCAGGAGCATGCCGCGCAGATAGTTCACAACCGGCTGGCTGCCTCCGAGGCGCGTGATCTCGGCCGGTGACGAGGGCGATCGCCAGGCAGATCAGAAACTGGAAGAAGAACCGTCCGAAGGTGATCTCAAGCGGCGGAAGCTCCATCGACAGGTACTTGGCAATGATGTCCATGACCGGGATCATCAGCATTGCCGAGGACATCAGGAAAATCGCCAGGAGCGGGTTCTGATCGATGCCTCCCGCGGCCATGGGGCGCGTCACGAGGCCAATTCCAGGAGTTTCAGGTCGATTTCAGACAGGGGCCGGATCGAGGCGAGAGCGGCGCGGGCCTCCTCGCTGTCCCTGTCCATCTGCGCGACCAGCGCCTCAACAGTGTCGAATTTTTCCTCGCCGCGCAGGTAGGAGACCAGATGAACCCTCAAGGGTTCCCCATAAAGATCGCCCTTGAAATCGAACAGGTGGACCTCGAACAGCGGCGCGCCGTTGTCGAAGGTCGGCCGGCGGCCGTAGCTGGCAACGCCATCGTGCCAGCCGTCGCCGGTCTTCACCTTCACGGCGTAGATGCCGTGACGCAGCGGACATTCCTCGCCCAGTTGCAGGTTGGCCGTCGGATAGCCCAGATCCCGGCCCCGCTTGTCGCCATGCCGGACATCCGCCTCGAAAAACCAGCGGTATCCCAGCAGGCCGTTCGCACTGGCGACATCGCCTTCGCTCAGGCACTCCCGGATGCGGGACGATGAAATGACGTCTGCGTTTTCGTCTTCCTCGCGCTGGACGATCGTGACGCCGAAGCCGTGTCTGGCACCGGCCTCGCGCAGGTAGTCCGGCGTGCCTTGCCGGGCCCGGCCGAAATGGAAATCATAGCCGGTGACCGCGTGCGATATGCCGAGCGTGCCGATCAGGATGTCCTGCACGAAGGCGTCGGCTTCGATGCCGGCGAATTCCCGCGTGAAGGGCAGGATCAGCGCCCCCTCCAGTCCGCACACGCGAAGGATTTCAAGTTTGACCTTCAACGGCGTCAGCCGGAAGACCGGGCTGGACGGATTGAAGACGGTCCTCGGATGCGGTTCGAAACTCATTGCAAAGACCGGATGATGCGTGCCGTGGCCAAGTCCGAGCGCTGCATCGAGAACGGCCCGGTGTCCCCGGTGAACCCCGTCGAAATTGCCGATCGCGACGATGCCGCCTTTCAGTTCCTCCGGAAAATCATCCAGATTTTCGATGATCAGAAACTCGGAGGAAACAGACTGGTTCATGCGGCAAACCTTTGCGCAATGTATCGGCGAGGACAGACCTTAGGCGATGTCCGGAAGAAATGCAGCCGAGCAGATCGTCCCAGGATCGTTACGGGGAATACCTTCGGCGCTAGCGTGGAACCTGCCGTCAAGTGGCGCAAAGGTCAAGATCGTGCGTGCCGGTGTTGCAACGCGACCGGCCGGGCCGCTCGCCGTCAGCCTTCGTCGCCGCGCCTTGGCACCTTGACCAGGGCTTCTCCCTCCAGAACCACCGTGTCGCCGACGCTGCAGATGCAGGACAGCCGGGCGCGATTGCCGCGTTCCATCAGTTCTTCGACCCGCACGACGACCTTCACGTCGTCGCCGATCTTCACCGGCGCCTTGAAGTTCAGGGTCTGGGACAGGTAGATGGCGCCGGGCCCCGGCAGGCGGGTGCCGAGCACCGCGGAAATCAGGCTGGCGGTATAAAGTCCGTGCGCAATCCGGGTCTTGAAGGGAGTGCGGGCGGCAAAGTGCTCCGACAGGTGGATGGGGTTCCGGTCTCCCGAGACTTCCGCAAAGCCGACCACGTCCGAAGAACTGACATGTTTGACGAGTTCTTCACTCATTCCGGTTTTCAGATCTTCGAAACAGAGTTCTTGTAGTTCCAGCATTACGGTTTCCGCTCAGAAGGACCTTTTGGACGCCGTTTAGACGCTAGGCTTTGCAAGGTTTTCTGGCAATAGTCCTTTGGGTGGAGAAAAAAGCGCCTGTTATTAACGGTCTTTTCAGGGGCGGCGGCTAGATTGCTTCGAGTGTGGGGGGTGAGGTCACGATAGCATGTGTATCTCTCCTCAAAGTCATAACGCGTTTCCATCGGCCCACGGCCAGGGGCCGCGCAATTTGACAGTATGGAGTAGACAATGGCCCTTGATCTTCAGATGCCGGTCCTCGTGGTCGATGACTACAAAACGATGATCTCGCATCATTCGGAACCTGCTGAAGCAACTTGGTTTCGAAGACATCGATGACGCTGCGGACGGCACCGAAGCATTGGAAAAAATGAAGCAGCGCCGCTATGGCCTGGTGATTTCCGATTGGAACATGGAGCCGATGACCGGATACGAGCTGCTCAAGCAGGTACGCTCGGATTCAGGCCTCAGCAAGACGCCGTTCATCATGGTGACGGCGGAATCCAAAACGGAAAACGTGATCGCCGCCAAAAAGGCCGGCGTGAACAACTACATCGTGAAGCCCTTCAACGCACAGACCCTGAAAGGCAAGATCGAAGCCGTCTTCTCCGACTGACTTGTTGCGCTCCGGCGGGGACAGGCGTGGCACGCTTCTCCGCCAGTGCAGAACGGAGTACATGATCGGCGCGGTTTCGCTGGACAGGCGGGCCGGGTCAGTCCTGGCCTATCCGGAAAGTTATATCGGTGTCTGCACTGCAGATCCGTGTTTCGGGGGATGCTTTCACCATGGAAGGGCTCGACCTGATGGCTAACATGAAAAAAGAAAACGTTGCCCGCGTCATAGACTTCCTTCAGGAAAACAAGCATCGGGAAGGCGAAGTCTCGCTGACCGACGTGATGCATCTCGCAGAGGTCATGTCGGGCTCCATGTTCGACTTCCTGTCGACCGTTCAGCCCGCGGTCACGGATGAGCTAACCGCGATCTCCAGGGAAATCACGCGCATGAAGGAGGAAATCTCCAATCTGCGCGCAAACCACATGACCGGCAGCAAGATACCCGATGCCGGCCGCGAACTGGACGCAATCGTCGAGGCGACCGAGGAGGCCACCAACACGATCATGGAAGCGGCCGAAGACATCATGGGCGCCGACACGAGCGATACCGAGGCCTATCAGGAACTGGTCAGCAACAAGATGATCAGCATTTTCGAGGCCTGTACTTTCCAGGACATCACCGGCCAGCGCATTTCGAAGGTCGTGGAAACGCTCAATTACATTGATGAACGCGTGACGTCCTTCATCGGCCATCTCCGCCTTCCTGAAGATCTGGATGCCGAGATCGAGGAAACGGAGGCCGACCGCCGCAAGCGCGAGCTGATCCTGCACGGTCCGCAGCTTTCGGGAGAAGGTGTTTCCCAAGACGATATCGACGCGCTCCTGCGCGGCGCCCAGGCGGATATCGACAAGCTGTTCGACTGAGTTGTTTTCAGGTTTCAGGTGCATGAAGGCGGCTCGGGCCGCCTTTTTCATGGCCGGGCGAGGCGTTTTCCATCCTCGTCCCGGACGGAGCGAAACGATGATCGGGGGCCCGACAGTCCGCCGCCCTGCTTCAGAGCTTTACCACCATAGCCGCGGCAGCGCGGCGCTTGCGCGCAGGCCTTCTTCCGCCAGGCGGCGGCGGATCAGGTGTTCGTCGGGCGCATCGCTCGGGCCGAAATCCGCGGCATGGATGCCGGCCGTGATGAACAGCACGTCGATATCCTGGGAGACCGCGCCGCGGATATCCGTCGGCAGACCGTCGCCGATCGCAAGCACGTCCCTCTTGTCGATCTTTTCGCCGCTCAGCCGTTCCATCTCCTGCAGCGCCGCCTGATAGATCGGCGCGTGCGGCTTGCCGAGAATGATGACCTCGCCGCCAAGATCCTCGTAGAGCCGGGCCAGTGCACCGGCGCACCAGATCAGCCGCTCGCCGCGTTCGACAAGGATGTCCGGATTGGCGCAGATCATCGGCAGCTTGCGCTCGGCCAGCTTTTGCAGGCGGTCGCGGTAGTCGTCCGGCGTTTCGTTTTCATCGTCCTCCAGGCCCGTGCAACTGATCGCCTCGGCCTCTTCGTCCCGCGACGTGAACCTGGCTTCAAGATCCCAATAGAGGGGCTGGTCGCGGTTCGGGCCGAGATGCAGCATGGTCTTGCTGCCCTGGGCTTTCAGGACATCGCGGGTGACGTCCCCGGACGTGACGATGGCGTCATAGGCGGTTTCGGGAACGCCGAGCTCGGCAAGCATCTCGCCGACCTGTTTGGCCGGACGCGGCGCATTGGTGATCAGGATCACCTTGCCGCCGGTTTCCTCCCCGTAGGTTCGCAGGGCCTTGTGAGCATGATCGAACGCTGCCACACCATTGTGCAGAACGCCCCAGACATCGCACAGGATGCCCTTGTAGGACGGGGCAAGGGAACGAAGCCCCTCAACAAGAAGCGGTGCAGAAATGGTCATGGCGGGTCACCCGGATAGCGGTAGGTCTGATAAGCTTGGCGTAGAATCGAAGCAGACTCGGCGCGGATCTTAATATAGGAACCGGCCGCGGTGCGAAACCGAGTAGAGGGAGTTTCATGCAGGTCAGGCAACTCGGCGAACAGGTGATCAACCAGATCGCGGCCGGCGAGGTGATCGAGCGCCCGGCCAGCGTCATCAAGGAACTGGTGGAAAACGCTGTCGATGCCGGGGCATCGAATGTCGAGATCGTCACCGCCGCCGGCGGCAAGACCTTGATGCGGGTGACCGACGACGGCGACGGCATGCGCCGGGACGATCTGAAGCTCGCCATCCGCCGCCACTGCACCTCGAAAATCTCCGACGACGACCTTTTCGATATCCGCACGCTGGGCTTCCGCGGTGAAGCGCTGCCGTCGATCGGCTCCGTCGCCCGGCTCGCAATCCAGACGCGCCACAAGGAGGAAGTCCACGCCTGGACCATCGCCGTGGAAGGGGGCAGGGAGCAGCCGGTGGTTCCCTCCGCGCGGGCCAGGGGCACCCAGGTCGAGGTCCGGGACCTGTTCTTTGCAACGCCCGCCCGACTGAAATTTCTGAAATCCGACCGCGCGGAAGCGTCCGCGATCACCGATATCGTCAAGCGCATCGCGCTCGCCTATCCGCAGATCGGGTTTTCCCTGTCCGGCGCCGACCGTCAGGCGCAGAACTGGCCGGCGGCAAGGGGTGGTGAACCGCATCTTGCCCGCATCGCACAGATCCTGGGCCAGGAGTTCGTAGACAATGCCATGGAGATCGATGCGGAGCGGGAGGGCGTCCGGCTGTCGGGCTTTGCCGGCCTGCCGACCCACCATCGCGGCAACGCACAGCACCAGTTCTTCTTTGTGAACGGCCGTCCCGTGAAGGACAAGCTGTTGCTTTCGGGTCTGCGCGGCGCCTATGCGGATGTGCTGGCACGCGACAGGCATCCCGTCGTGGTGCTGTTCATCGATCTTGATCCCGGCCAGGTGGATGTGAATGTGCACCCGGCCAAGGCGGATGTCAGGTTCCGCGACGGCCAGTTTGTGCGCGGACTCCTCGTCGGTTCGATCAAGCATGCGCTTGTCCAGTCCGGACACCGCGCATCGACCTCCAATGCCGCTGTTGCGCTCGATGCGTTCAGGGCAAGGTCGCCCGGTCATTCGCCGTCATCTCCGGGCGCTGCCGCCATGCGCGGCAACGGCTATGGCGGCGGCTTCACGCCCTCCGCCGCCGCTGCGCATTGGAATCCGGATGCTTTCCGGCCCCTCGAGACCGGCGACGCATCCCCGGCGCCCGACGCCTTTCCGGCCGGTTTTGCCGAACAGCCCCAGGCGCCATTCGAGGGACACAACGGCTTTGCGGATCTTGCCCGCCCTTCAGCCGACGCCCGGGCCCACGAGCTGCCGGCCGGGATGGAAAGGACGCAGCTGCCCCTCGGCGCCGCGCGGGCGCAACTGCACGAGACCTATATCATTGCCCAGACGGGAGACGGCATCGTCATCGTCGACCAGCATGCGGCCCATGAGCGGCTTGTCTATGAACGCCTGAAGGAAGCGCTGGCTCAAAAAGAGATTGCGCGGCAGATCCTGCTGATCCCCGAAATTGTCGAACTGCCGGAGGAGGACGCCGCACGCCTGGCAGAGCGGGCGGAGGATCTGGAAAAGGTCGGCCTGTCGCTGGAATCCTTCGGCCCCGGCGCCATTGCCGTCAGGGAGACGCCGGCGATCCTCGGCGACATGGACATCCAGGGCCTGGTGCGAAACCTCGCCGACGAGCTTGCCGAGTGGGAAACGGCGGATGGACTCAAGGAAAGACTTGATCACGTTGCCGCCACCATGGCCTGCCATGGTTCGGTTCGTGCCGGACGGCGCATGCGGCCGGAAGAAATGGATGCGCTGCTGCGCGACATGGAAGCAACACCCCTGTCGGGCCAGTGCAATCACGGACGGCCCACGTGGGTGGAGCTGAAATTGTCGGACATCGAGAAACTCTTCGGCCGCAGATAGCGCAGCAAGCCGTTCAATCGTCACCATAGCCTGAAGGCAGGAAATGCAGGGTAATGGATTTTGGAAGAAGGCGGCGCAGCTGACGGCACGCCTGGCGGTGATCCTTGCGATCGGCTACGGCACGGCGGCCGGCTACATGTATCTCACGCAGCGCGGCTTCATCTTCGTGCCGACCGGAGACCTGTCGTCTCCCGAGGAAAAGGGCCTGGAAGAGATCGTCGTTGAAACGCCCGACATGGCGGACGGGACGCAGGTCACCGTCTGGCGCGCCGAACCTGCCGCCGAGGGAAATCCCACCGTCCTCTATTTCCATGGCAATGCCGGCAATATCTCGTCCCGGTGGCAGCGGTTCAGGCAGATCCTCGACAGCGGCTTCGGCCTGTATGCGCCAAGCTACCGGGGATATGCGGGAAGCGAAGGCAAGCCGTCGGAAGCAGCCCTGATCTCCGACGGGCTGGAACATTTCGACCGCCTGGCGGCTAGTGGAACGCCGATCATCGTCCATGGTGAAAGCCTGGGCACGGGCGTCGCCGTCGCGGTCGCCGCCAGACGGCCGGCCGCGGATCTGCTGGTGCTGGAGGCGCCTTATACCGGGCTCGCGGACATGGCCTCCGAGCAGTATCCCTGGCTGCCTGTAGACCTTTTGATGAAAGATCCGATGCCGTCCAGCGAGCGCATCAAGAATGTCGAGGCCCCCGTCGTGATCGTTCATGGAACGGCTGACAGCATCATTCCCGTCGAGCATGGAAAGAGGCTCTTCGAACGGGCCGGGGATCCGAAGCAACTCCTGATCGTGGAAGGCGCCGGGCACGGCGACTTGTGGCGCAACGGGCTGTGGCCGGCGGTGCTGGAGGCATGGAAGCGGACCCGCTGATCCGGAAAAACACCCGGAAGCCCCGGCGTCAGGACGCAGGACTGTCCGCGGGACCGGCATTCTTGTCTGCCCCGACTGCGAACGATCCTATCGTTTCGACTGGAAGAAATCCTTCAGGATGTCGGCCGCGCGCGTCTCGGCAATTCCGGAATAGACGTCCGGGGCATGGTGGCAGGTCGGCTGGCTGAAGAAGCGGGTGCCGTGGTCGACCGCGCCGCCTTTCTCGTCTCCGGCTCCGTAATAGAGCCGCCGGATGCGCGCAAAGGATATGGCGCCGGCGCACATCTGGCAGGGCTCGAGCGTGACATAGAGATCGCAATCCGGAAGGCGCTGGGATCCAAGTTCGGCACAGGCCGTCCGAATGACCAGGATTTCCGCATGGGCGGTCGGGTCATTCAGCTCCAGTGTCCGGTTGCCATTGCATGCAAGGACCCGGTCTCCCAAGACCAGCACGGCCCCCACCGGCACTTCTCCCCTGGCCCCAGACTTTTCCGCCTCTTCCAGGGCGAGCTCCATGAAGGATCTTTGATTGCCTGTATCAATGACGGTCATTGGGTGCGAATCCGATCAGCTGCAAACCGGGATATTGCCAACGGGTTTAATCGGATTTCATCCTCGCGTCAGCCCCGGCCGGCCAAATCCGGCAGGACGAGGGATCGAGCCATGCAATCCGAAAACAGCGCCCATGCATGAAATGGTGAAAACAAGCGATTCCCGAAACGCTCCGGCTCTGCTATGACGCGCGCATGACGACAAAAAAATCTCCTCCCACACGCCCCGGCTTTTCGAAAGGTCAGGGGCGGGACAAGCGCGCACCGGAAAAACGCCGGTCCGCACCTGAGCGTACCGCCAAGGCGGCTCCGAAGCCGGTTGTCGCGCGCGCATCCGATGATACCGAGAACCGCGGTGAACGCATCGCCAAGGTGATGGCGCGGGCCGGGCTGTGCTCGCGTCGTGAGGCCGAGACCTGGATCGAGAACGGCCGCGTCCAGCTGAACGGCCAGGTTCTGACCACGCCGGCCGTTACGGTAACGGCCGACGACACGGTGCTCGTCGACGGCAACACGCTGCCGACCCGTGAGCGCACGCGTCTGTGGCTCTACCACAAGCCGCGCGGTCTCGTGACCACCAACAAGGATCCCGAGGGCCGGCCCACGGTGTTCGACAGGCTGCCGGAGGACCTGCCGCGCGTGCTGACCGTCGGCCGCCTCGATATCAACACGGAAGGCCTGCTGCTGCTCACCAATGACGGTGGCCTCGCCCGCGTGCTGGAGCTGCCCACCACCGGCTGGCTGCGCCGCTACCGCGTGCGCGCCTTCGGCAGGGTGACACAGGCGGGTCTTGACAGCCTAAAAGAGGGCATTGCCATCGAAGGTGTCCTTTACGGGGCCATCGAGGCGACCCTCGACAAGGAGCAGGGCGACAATGTCTGGATGACTGTCGGACTGCGTGAAGGCAAGAACCGGGAGGTCAAACGCGTTCTGGAGCATATGGGCCTGACGGTGAACCGGCTGATCCGCGTGTCCTACGGTCCGTTCCAGCTCATGGAGTTGCCCGAGGGCCAGGTTCGCGAAATCCGGGGCAGGGTTCTGCGGGACCAACTCGGCGATACGCTGGCGGAAGAGGCGGGAGCGGATTTTGACGCGCCGCTCTTCCACGTGCCAAAGCCGGAAGCCGAGAAGAAGCCGACGGGCGCAAAGCGCGCCGGTGGCGGCCCCGGTGAGCGGAACACGGGCGAGCGCAGCACGGGAGAGCGCCGTGAGGGCGGGCAGGGCAAATGGCTCACCGCGCGCGAAGGCAAGAGCGAAACCGACCGCCGCAAGGCGGTGAAGTCGGAACGTGCCGATCAAAAGCAGGCAAAACGAAAGCCTTCCGGCCCGAAGCTCGAAAAGGTTTCACCGCGCTCGCGCTTCCGCATGACGTCGGACCCCAGGCCGCGCAAGAAGAACTATGACGACGACGGCCACACCCCGCCGCCGCGCCGGATCTGGGCAGATGACGGACTGGTTGAGGACAAGCACCAGCAGAGCCGGACCGAACGTGACAGCCGGAGCGGCCCGCCGAAAGGCGGCCGGAGTGGTCCGCCGAGGGGCGACCGGAGCGGCCCGCCAAGAGAAGGTCGGAGCGGCCCGCCAAGAGAAGGTCGGAGTGGTCCGCCAAGAGAAGGCCGGAGTGGCCCGCCGAGAGAAGGCCGGAGTGGCCCGCCGAGAGAAGGCCGGAGTGGCCCGCCAAGAGAAGGCCGGAGTGGCCCGCCGAGAGAGGGCCGGAGCGGCCCGCCGAAAGGCGGCCGGAGTGGTCCGCCGAAAGGCGGCCGGAGTGGTCCGCCGAAAGGCGGCCGGAGCGGCCCGCCCAAAGTCGGACGGGGTCCGCGCGGCGGGGGCCGTTCGTGAGAATTGTTGCCGGCCGTTACAAGGGGGCGGCGCTTGCCGCTCCCAAATCGCAGGACACGCGTCCGACGAGCGACCGGCTGAGGGAGACGATCTTCAACATTCTCGCCCATGGTCTCGATGTCGATCTGGACGGCGCCCGGGTTCTGGACCTGTTTGCCGGAACCGGGGCGCTGGGCTTTGAGGCCATCAGCCGCGGTGCCCGCCATTGCACCTTCATAGAAGAAGGGGCGGAAGCACGCGGTGCCATCCGCCGCAACATGGAAACGCTCGGGCTGAACGGTGCGGCAAAGATCTTCCGCCGGGATGCCGTGCGCCTCGGCAGCGCCGGAACCATCGAGCCGTTCGACCTGGTGTTTGCCGACCCGCCCTACGGCAAGGGGCTCGGCGAAAAGGCGCTTGCTTCGGCAGCCGCCGGAGGCTGGCTGAAACCGGGCGCCGTCTGTGTGCTGGAAGAACGCGCATCCGCTGATATCGAAATTCCGGACGGGTTCAGCGGCCTCGACCGGCGCAAGACGGGGGACAGCCAGGTGGTGTTCCTGAGCTTCGGAACGCCTGCTACGGACCTCCCGGCAGCATGACGTAAACCGTCTTGCGCACGGGAAGGCTTCCCCGGCTGACGACCAGCTTCGGCCTGTCCGCCCGCACAATCTCGTATCCGGCCTCGGTCGCCCGCCCCACGAAGGCCTCCAGGGCGCCGGCAAAGTGAAAATGCATCGGGATGACCATGGCCGGCCCGATGTCTGCCAGCACGTCCATCAGGCTGTCCAGCCGCAGGGTCGAGGAATTGTCGATCGCGGCGAAGACGATATCGATCTGTCCGAGCCGCTTGAGGTCTTCATCGGTCAGCCGGTGATGCAGATGGCCGAGATGGGCGAGGCAGAGATCGGCGACTTCGAAAATGAAGATGGAATTGCCCAGGCGGCGCGTTTCCCCGTCCCAGCCGCGAATATTCGTCTGGATGTTCCGGATGCGGACGTCTTGAACCGTCAGGTCGTGGTCCAACGGTCCGCCGCCCGGGTCCCAGCCGAAGAGAAGGTGTTCGATACTGGGATCGGGATTGCGCGCGTAATGGGTGCTGTGGGCACCGTTCATGGTCGCGACGGTCGGGGGCAGAAAAGGCCGGACACTGTCGTTGTAATCCGTGGCGATGCGCACGCCCTTCGGGGTTTCCAGCTCGAATGTGGAGTGGCCGATATAACGGATCTGGACCTCGCCGGGCCCGAGCGCGGCCTGCCATACGCGCGCCTCACCGGGCAAGAGGTCCCGGTAAGGGGCGTCGGCAACCAGCTGGCAAACGGCAAGGGCAGGCTGTGCCGCCGCCAGCAAGAGCGGCAGGCCGACGAGTGACGCTGCCGCGTGCTTGAAACGGCGCACGCGCCAGAGAGCCTGGGACATACAGGCCAGAATTGCGGAAACGACTGCTGCCATGATTCGCCACCCCGAGATCAGTGCGCCCCATTAAGGGTAGAGAGAAGTTCCCATTCGGCAAGTATAGCCGAAACTTTCGGGCATTGATCGTGAAGCGCATCGGGAGACAAGAAAAAGGCAACCGGCTTACGCAGCGGATCTGCGAAGGCGGTTGCCTGAGGTGGGGGCTGGCGGGAGGAAGGACCGGCCCCGGATTGGGTAATTCAAACGATGTGCAGGCTGACCGGTGGCTTGCCGCCTCGCGGGGATTCGGGTCTTTCGAATTCCGGAACGGGGCCCGCACTGAGCGCCTGCGCGTGGATCATTTCCCCCGCATGGCCGGCTTCCCTCACCAGGGCCGGACGGCTGCACAGGCGCGCAAGCGAAAGGCCCAGTTTGCGGAAGTGAGCGCGCCGGTAGCAATAGACCGCCAGGGCCGCGCGCTGGTTTTCCGGAAGCTGGGTGCCCACATCGGATACCGCGTTCAAGGTGGCGTTCAGCAATCTCTTCAGCACATCGTCCGATACCGGACAGTTTTCCAAATCTGTAGATCCAATGGGTCGCATCGACCTTGCTCCTGATAGTCGAAGAAAAGTATTTAGTGATTGCATTAATGCTTCATTAAATTGGAGCTTGGATCTAATAAAATTAATTGATCTGGAGAATTATACGTATGTTGTGATCAAGTAAGTTCCATTGGCTCTTTTATCAATAGCTCGAGTTTCTCCTTCGTAGTTTCCCGTAAAGACTCCGCGGTATTCAGAATGTGTTCCGCTTTCATGAAATCCAGGACGCGGATTGCGTCATGTGGCGGGCGCACCAGGATATCCGGCTGATCTATTTTGAGTTTTTGATTTGTGATGGTCTGCATCAGGATCTGCGACGAGCCGAAGAGCGAGTCCAGCATGCTGATATCGTCCTTGTTCGCCCGTGGAACAGGGGCGCCCACGACATCGACAGCAATGACGATGTCGCAGGTCGCGCGCAGACCGTCAAAAGGTAGTGGATTAACCACCCCGCCATCGATCAGGATACGGCCGTCGAGTCTGACGGGCCGGAAAATGGCGGGAATCGCTATTGATGCCGCGATGGCCGGAAGAAGGGGGCCGGTTTCGAAATCGACTTCCTCACAGCCGTAAAAGTCGGTCGCCAGCACGCGCAGGGGAATATGAAGGTCCTCGAACCGGTCCGGCAGGTAGCTGGCCAGAAAGACTTCCAGAACCCGTTCCGGGTCGAACTGAACGGGCCCGGGTCGGAACACATCGGCAATCCGCCGGGGCCTGAGCTGCCAGAGCCGGGACAGCACGCTGTTGCGGTCGGCGAAAATCTCCAGGGCGATCTGCCGGACCTCTTCGCCGCTAAGCCCGCTGGCATAGGCCGCGCCCATGATCGCGCCTATGGACGAGCCGGCGATCCTGGTGGGCTTCAGGCCGAGATCGTCCAGCGCTTCCAGAACCGGGATATGGGCAAGTCCGCGCGCCCCCCGCCACCTAGAGCAAGGCCGATGCGGGGAAGGTCGGGTGCAGTCATCGTGGCTCCGGGTTCAGCTCGCATTTCCATACCAGATCGACCAGCATTCGGAATGAATGGTCTGCATTTCTTTGAACGCAGCATGCTGGTTCTGACATAGGACCAGATGGGGATCTTGATGTCACCTGCCAAGCCGAAAAGATGATGCGGTGGTCCACGTCGCGGCCTGGGGCCGGAAGGATCGGCTCCCGGGATACCGGTTCAGATGACGAAGTAGAGATCGTCGGCCGACTCGCGCATCCAGTTCGTCATGGCGTCGAAGAACATCGGTTTGGCAATCAGGTAGCCCTGGATCGAGAAGTTGCCCATCATCCGCAAGCGGTCATACTGGGCTTCGTTCTCCACTCCTTCGCACACGATCCCCATGTTCAGCGAACGCGCCAGATGGATCAGCTGGTTGACCACGGCTTCCTTCTTGGGATCCTCCAGCATCTGTTTCGTAAAGGATCTGTCGATCTTCAGGCCGTTGATCGGCAGGTCCACGACGTGAGATAGCGATGCGTAGCCGGTGCCGAAATCGTCCAGTTCGATGTGGATGCCGAGTTCGTAAAGTTCTTTGAGGGCCGCCAGGTGGCCGGAACCGTTGTCGTTCAGAAAGACGGATTCCAGAACTTCCGCCGTGATGCGCTCCGGGCCTATGTCGTGTTTGGCCATCGCGGATTTGAAATGGTCGACGACCTGTCCCGAGGCCAGATGGCTCGGGGAAATGTTGACCGAGATACGGCCGAAATCGAAGCCGGATTCAAGCCAGTATTTCGCGGCGGCAAGGGCCTTGTCGATGACGATTTCACCCAGAACGGGCGCGAGGCGGGACTTCTCGACGACCGGCAGGAACTCCGCCGGCGACAAGAGCCCGCGCTCCGCGTGGTCCCAGCGGACGAGGGCTTCCACGCCGGTAATCGTCTGGGACCTGAGGTTCACCTGCGGTTGGAACGCCAGAACGAAGCGATCGGTCTTGACCGCCTCGTCCAGTTCGAGCTCGATCTTCGCCTCGGTCTCGCTATTGGCCTTCATGTCGGCCTGGAAGAAGGTGTAACGGTCCTTGCCGTTTTCCTTGGACCGGTAAAGCGCCAGATCCGCATTCACCAGGAGCGTGTCGAAATCGTTGCCGTTTTCCGGGCACAGTGCAATGCCCATGCTGACCGTCGGCCAGTAACGGTTGCCGTCGAACTCCATGGGCGCGCGCATCAGTCGGCGCGCGCGCTCGCAAAGTTCATTCGGATCGCTGCTGCTGTTGGCAAGTATGACGAATTCGTCGCCGCCCCAGCGATAAGGAGTGCCGAGGCCACGGCAGACGTCCCTCAACCGCCGACCCGTCTCTTCCAGGCACTGGTCGCCGGCAAGGTGGCCCAGCGTATCATTGACCCGCTTGAACCCGTCCATGTCGACGTGAACGAGGAATGCCGGCTTGTCCGCGCTCGCAAAGTGGCTCTTCGCGTCGCGCTGGCAGCCCGCCCGGTTCGACAGTTTCGTAAGCGGGTCGAAATAGGCCAGGCGCTCCGCGCGGACCTTGGCCTCGCGGGTTTCGTTTTCCCGTTGAACCCGTTCGGAAACGTCATTCGCGATCGCCACTAACAGGTCCCGGTCGTGGTCCTTGAGGATCTGCACCCTGAGATCGACCGGATATTCGGAACCGTCCTTGCGTCTGTGCAGGCTTTCGATCGAAAGACTGTCCCGTGCACCCCTGAGCAGGGGGGCGACATGGCGGCGGACTGTTTCCTGGTCGTAGACCGGGTTGATGTCCCAGATCCGCTGCGCCTCGAGTTCTTCAAGGCTGTAGCCGAGATTGGTGAGGGCGCATTTGTTCGCGAATTCGATGCGGAAGGTATCGGTGTTCAGGATATAGATTTCGTTAAGCGAGGACTCCAGGATGTTGGCCAGGAGATTGTTCCGGCGCTCCGCCAGGCAGCGGTCCGTGATGTCATGAACCGTTCCGATGACCGTTGCCGGTTCACCAGTGGGACCAGGGAGGACGTAGCCGCGCACATGCATGTAGCGGACGTCGCCGTCTTCCAGCACGAGCGAGTGCTCCAGGTCGAATTCGCCGCAAGTCGCCATCGCCTTGCCGACCATGGCCTGGGTCGCATCCAACTGGTGCGCTGGAATTCGCGAAAAGATCCTTTTCTGGACCTCTCTCGCGGACAGACCAGGGGGAACATCCATGATGCGATGGAACTCTTCGGAGCCCCAGATCTCGTTGGTGGCGATGTCGCGCTCCCAGCTGCCGACGCTGGCGATACGCTGTGCTTCCATCAGCTGAAGGGCACTGCGTTCGAGCTTCCTGGTGTTTTCGCGTACTTCGGCTTCCAGCCGGTCGCGGGTCATCCGCACGGACGTCTGCAGCCTGGAGAGCAATCGGTGAATGACGGTCCAGGACAGGAGCGCCAGTGCGATCCCGGCAAGAAGTGCAAAGAGCGTTCTCTCCAAAAAGGTCCAGACGTTGCTCGTGGCATCCTTCACCAGGACCAGCTTGACGTTGCCGTCGGTTCCGGTAATCGGGATCGGCAGGTCATGCACGACGAACACTCTGCCCGCGTGCAGATGAAATCCGTTGAGGCCGTCAAGGCCGCCCGGACCGGCGATCTCCGCAACGTTGAGTGTCTCCGGCCCCGGTCCCCCGAGCGCCTTGTACCGAACCGCGCCGGCGCCTGCGTCCGATCCGCCGGATTTGTGAACCTTGACGATCTGCGCGTTCACCGCGGAACCGGCAAGTGCAAGCGTGTGTTCGATATTGATCGACAGCTTCAGGTAACCGAGCATCTGTCCGTCGGAAACCCAGGACCTGAGAACGCCGACCACTATCTGGTGGTCCGGCCGGAGCTCGATGCCGTTGGACTTGCGGAGCGGGTTTGCGTTGAGATCGCTTTGTAACGACGCATCGGGTGCAGCGGAAATGCCTGGTCCCTGCGCTCTGTAGACGATGTTCCGGTCCGCGCCGTAGATCGTGAATTCGGCAATCTCCAATCCGTGATGGTCCTTGGCGAACACCTTGTCGGCAATCTGCCTGACCTTGCCGCGGTCCTGGTCCCGGATGGCGGCTTGCAGTTCCTTGTCGGCACTGATGGTGCGGGCCACCCGATCGAGCGTTTCGGCCCCAAACGCCCTTTGCTGCATCAGCAGTCTTTCCGCCGTTTGCACGATAACGTCCTGTGGCTCGCTCAGGCTGCGGAACTCCGAGGCGACGTTCTGAAGGGTAAGGACGGCAACAGTGAGCCCGAGGATGGAGAGAAAGACGGTTCTCAGCGGCTTCTCGAACCGGGTGTCGTCGGCGCACCACCGGGAAAGCGTATGGTCGAAGCGCGTGCTGAACCCACGAAGGCGACGCCGGCCTTCCCGGAAGCGATGTCCATCACCTGCTTCTTGCTTTCCCACGCGTCACACCTATTCCCGGAGCAGCCTGAGCTGCGGACTGATCAGCATGACTGAACGCTTTCTGGGTAGATGCGCGCCGGACGGCGACAGTCGATGCAAACAATCATTGCCAGTATCCTCAGTAGTCTTGAAACGTTAAATTGTCTTGAATAGATTGTTTATGGAGTATTAAAAGCAACAGTATATTCAGGGTGACTGTGCGGCATGCCTGCGCTGATAGCGCGAAGTCTCCAAGACTTGCAATCGCTCAGGTCTTCAAGTTTCTGGGTCAGTATTTGATCACGGGCGGAAGAATTTCAGCAGGGCTTTGGAGGTCTCCTGCGGCGCTTCTTCCGGCAGGAAATGTCCACAGGGCATGGCCTGGCCCTCCACCTCAGGACACCAATTCCGCCACACGTCCAGCGGATCCCTGACGCTGGTCGCAATGCCCTTGTCGCCCCACAGGGCAAGCAGGGGCACTGCGATCTTTCTGCCGGCTTCGAGATCCGCCTTGTCGTGCTCGTAATCGATCGCCGCGCCCGCCCGGTAATCCTCGCATGTGGCGGCGATCCGGTCGGGGTCGCAAAACCAGTCGCGGTTGTGGACGAGGGCCTCTTCGGAAAAGCAGTTCAGGTTCTTTTCGGCAGTCCAGCTCGCCAGCGTGTGTTCCAGGAAACGGATGGGCGCCGCGCCGATGAGTTTTTCCGGAAACGGCGCCGGCTGCGCCAGGAACATCCAGTGATATATCTTCAGCGCGAACGTGCGGTCCATCCTGTCCCAGTAGTCGGATGTCGGCAGGATATCGAGAATTGCGAGCCGCTCGACCACCTCCGGATGGTCCATGGCGAGGCGGTAGGCCACGCGGCCGCCGCGGTCGTGTCCGGCAAGAGAAAACCGCCGGTGGCCCAGCACCTGCATCATCTCGACCATGGCATTTGCCATGGTCCGTTTGGAATAGGCGCCATGATCGGCGCTTTGCAGCGGGATGGAGGATCGGCCGTAGCCGGGCAGGTCCGGCAGGATCAGGGTAAAATGCTTTTTGAGCGGCACCGCGATCTTGTGCCAGATCACGTGGGACTGCGGATAGCCGTGCAGCAGCAGGAGCGGCGGGCCGGAGCCGCCTATCCGGCAGAACAGCGCGGCCTCAGCGGTCTCCACGCTGATGGTCTCGAACCCTGGAAACAGCTCCGGCAAGGTGCTCTTCAAGTCCGTCTCCTACCCTGCGTCTAATCGCGCGCGATCGCCCTCCAGCCGATATCCGTCCGGCAGAAGCCGTCCGGCCAGTCGATCCTGGCAACGGCATCATACGCGTTTTGTTGCGCTTCGCGTACCGTCGATCCGAGCGCCGTGACATTCAGAACCCTGCCGCCATTCGAAACAACGCGGTCGCCTTCGCGTTTCGTGCCGGCGTGGAACACCTCGAGCCCGTCACCCGTGAGCGGGTCGAGCCCGCGGATTTCCGTGCCCTTGGCATAGCTGCCCGGATACCCCTTGGCGGCCATCACGACGGTCAGCGCCACGTCGTCGCGCCAGTCGGCCGAGGCTCTATCAAGCGTGCCGTCGACGCTGGCGATAATGAGATCCAAGAGGTCGCTTTTCAGGCGCATCATCAGGACCTGGCATTCCGGATCGCCGAAACGGGTATTGTATTCGATGAGTTTGGGTCCGTCCGCGGTGATCATCAACCCGGCATAGAGCACGCCCTTGAACGGCGTGCCGCGCTTTGCCAGCGTGGCAATGGTCGGCTCGATGATCTTTTTCATGACTTCCGAAGCCAGCGCGTCGGTCATGACGGGAGCCGGCGAATAGGCGCCCATGCCGCCGGTATTCGGCCCTTCGTCGCCGTCATAGGCGCGCTTGTGATCCTGGGCTGTGGCGAGCGGCAGGGCGTGGGTGCCGTCGGAAAGGACGAAAAAGCTGGCTTCTTCGCCTTCCAGGAACTCTTCGACGACCACTTCCGCCCCGGCGGCCCCGAACGTACCTTCGAAACAGGCGGTGACCGCGTCTTCGGCTTCCTGCTGCGTCATGGCCACGACCACACCCTTGCCGGCCGCCAGCCCGTCGGCCTTGACGACGATCGGGGCGCCCTTTTCCCGCACATAGGCGAGGGCGCCCTCCGCGGCGCTGAAGCGGCCGTACCCGGCGGTCGGAATTCCGGCTTCATCACAGACGCCCTTGGTGAACGCCTTGGAGCCTTCCAGCTGGGCAGCCGCCTTGCCCGGTCCGAAGGCCTTGATGCCTGCCGCGTCCAGATCATCCACCAGTCCCGCCACGAGCGGGGCTTCCGGGCCGACGACCACCAGGTCGATTTCCTTTGCCCGGCAGAATTCGATCACGGCCTGGTGGTCTGAAACGTCCAGATCGGAAAGCTCGGCCAGCTTGGCGATGCCGGCGTTGCCCGGCGCGGCATAGAGCCTGGTCAGCCTGGGAGATTTCGCCAGCGCCCAGGCCAGGGCATGTTCGCGGCCACCGGATCCGATGAGGAGAAGTTTCATGAATGTGCAGTCTCTTGAAGCTGGTTGATGCCGGAGCTGAACCCGGCGCGTCTGGGCAGGTCAGCTTGAATGCAGCGCGATCTACCACGGGCGCCTGAATGCTGCAAATGGCTGGACCGATAGCGGGCGCTACGGCACGGGATGAAATCCGACCCGAATAAGGTTAGAAGGGCTGGACGTGGACCGCCGGTAGGGGCGTTTGACGTGTCCCGGACCGGGGCGATGCGGATATGCATCCGTATTCCGGCACGGTATATCCATTGAGTGCAGACACGGGTGCTCCGGCATCGGATCCAAGGCGAAGCAGAGATTTTCGGATAGGGCGGACATGTTTTTTTCAACCAAGGACACCGGGCCGGTCGCGGATGCGGTGAAGTTGCACTGGGTGGACACGCGGCTGCCGGTTTCGCTGCGGCCCTATGCGCGCCTGGCACGCTGGGAGCGTCCGATCGGCTGGTGGCTGCTGCTTTTCCCCTGCTGGTGGTCGGCGGCACTGGCGGCGATTGCCGGCGGCAACGGCTGGCCTAATCCCTGGCATCTCGTCCTGTTTCTGATCGGTGCCGTCGCCATGCGCGGGGCGGGCTGCACCTATAACGACATCGTCGACGTGGAGATCGATGCAAAGGTCGCCCGCACCCGGTCCCGGCCCATTCCGGCCGGCCAGGTCACCAGGTTCCAGGCAAAGGTTTTCATGCTGCTGCAATGCCTGGTCGGGCTGGCGGTGCTCCTGCAGTTCAATGCCTTCACGGTCCTGCTCGGCATCGCGTCGCTGCTGGCGGTGGCCATCTATCCGTTCATGAAGCGCTTCACCAACTGGCCGCAGCTGTTTCTGGGCTTCGCCTTCTCCTGGGGCGCCTTCATGGGCTGGGCCGCCGAATTCGGCTCGCTGTCCTGGGCTCCGGTCTTTCTCTATGTGGGCGGGATCTGCTGGACGATCGGTTACGACACGATCTACGCCCATCAGGACAAGGAGGACGACGCGCTGGTCGGCGTCAAGTCGACGGCGCGCCTGTTCGGCGACCGCACGAAACCGGCGCTGATCGCCCTTTACGCCCTGGCCTCGGGTCTATTCGCCGCGGCAGCCATGCTGGCGGATGCGGGACCGGCGGCATTCATCGGCATTCTCGCCGGCGTCGTCCATCTGGGCTGGCAGATCGTGGTTCTGGACATCGACGACGGCGACCAGTGCCTGAAGCTGTTCCGCTCGAACAAGATCTACGGCTGGATCCTGTTTGCCGGGTTCGTCGCGGACGCGTTCATAGCCTGGCTCTAGGGTGCGGACCGATAAATGAGGACGAAATGGCATGAGAAATGGCGAAACACCGTTAGGAAGGGTGCGCAGAGCGGGCTGTATGCCCGGTCAAGCGCGCTGACGAAGCGAGGTGAAGCCATTTTCATGTCCTTCGGATTTGACCGGATTGCGCCTCCTCTACGTCGCGAAAGGCTTGAAAATGAACCACATTTCCTACGCTTCCGCTTCTTGAGGACGCGCAATCCGCCTCAAACCATTTCATCCTCATTTATGGGTCCGCACCCTAAGCCGGCACAAAAAAGGCCCCGCCAAGCGGAGCCATTTTTGATACCGGCCTGACGGGGCCTCAGGAGCGGGCGATGATTTCCCGCTCGTTGCCGTGATTGGCCGCATTCTCGCCCATTCGGCCGGGAATGCGCCGGTTGAGGAAGCGCGGGCGCCGGCCGGTCAGCATGCGCATTTTCCGGCGCGGTGCGGGGCTTGACGCCGGCATGGCGCTGTACGCCTCGATCGGTTTGACCTTGCCGCCCAGATCACAGACCAGCATCGGCAGGTTGAAGGTCTGGGCCCAACGGCTCCACAGAACCGCCAGACTGTCGGAATTCTCGGTTTCGGCAAGTGTGATGGACAGGGCGCTGTCCGGATGTTTCAGGATCAGCGCCGCGATGATCTCGCCGGGAGCCGCCCCGGGCACGATGCGGACCATGACACCGTCGAATCCGCAGGCCGGAACGACGACCGTGACCGGTACGCCGGCGACCCGCCGCTTGATGACCGCCCTGTCGCGGTCAAGATAAATGTCTGCAGGAAGTGAGGGCGTTCCCGGCCGGCATTCCAGGCGCTGCTGGAAGTGGGCCGGCAGGCAACCGGGGTGGGGCATCTCTTGTGCGCCGATCCCGGTTGCTGCCGTTTCCTGTATTTCTGTTTGACGTCTCAATTGACTCTCCACCGGACCTTTTGGTCTCTCGATGGGTTCAAAGGTAGCTGAGAAAGATCGTGAACGGCTTAAGAGACACGGTTAAGAAAGTTTGATTTTCAAGAGGGTTACCGGAATGTAATCGCTCAGATAACGCCTGATTCACACGTGTGGCAGAAGGCGCGGAACACCACCATGGGGCGAGTGCCGGCCGGTGCGCAAAACAGTAGTCGACATATAGGCGTTAGAGCTACTTTCGTTCCGCCTGGACAAGAACCATATGCAGCGTGCGCCGGGCCGGGTTGCGCTTCCCTTTTGTTAAGGCAGGTACATATTTCCCGGCAGGTCTGAACCGGAATGATACAGCTTGCCGGGAATTCGTCCTGGCGGTTGCAGTCGCCATGTGCGGAGCGTAAACAACAGCCGAAACAAAAGGCGGAACATATGTCGGAACTGATTGACCAAAGCGAATTGCAGTCCAGGGCTGCACGTCTCGTCGAAGCGGCCCGCAAGGCGGGCGCGGATGCCTGCGATGCGGTTGCGGTCACGGGCGTGTCGCTGGCCGTGGACGTCAGGGAGGGCAAGGTGGAAGAGAGCGAGCGCGCGGAGGGCGACGACTTCACGTTGCGCGTCTTCGTCGGCAAGCGCACCGCCGCCGTTTCCGCCAACCAGCTGGACGATCCCGACAGCCTTGCCGAACGCGCGGTCGCCATGGCCAGGGTCGCGCCGGAGGATCCCTTTGCGGGTCTGGCCGATCCGGACCTGCTGGTGAAGGACTTTCCGGCGCTGGAACTTCTCGATCCCAAGGAGATGACCGCCGAGAGCCTTGCCGAGATGGCGCTGGAAGCGGAGGCTGCCGGCCTTGCCGTCGACGGCGTCAGCAAATCCGGCGGGGCAGGCGCCTCCTGGCGGCTTGGCGGCGTCGTGCTCGCCACAAGCCATGGTTTCCTCGGCTCCTACATTGCCTCCCGCCACGGCCTTTCCATGACGGCGGTTGCCGGCGACGGCACGTCGATGGAGCGCGACTACGATTTCGACAGCCGCACCTTCTTTGAAGACCTGGAGGCGCCGGCCGAAATCGGCCGCCGGGCCGGAGAACGGGCGGTGCGCCGGCTCAATCCGCAGAAAATGTCGACCCGGACCGCCAATGTCATCTATGAATCGCGCGCGGCTCGCAGTCTCCTCGGCCACCTTGCGGGAGCGATCAACGGTGCTTCGGTCGCCCGCAAGACCAGCTTTCTGAAAGACCGGATGGGAGAGGCGATCTTCGCACCCGGCATCATGGTGGTCGACGATCCGTTTAAACGCCGCGGCGCGGCCACGCGCCCCTTTGACGGTGAAGGCACGAGCGGGCCGGTTCTCAACGTGATCGAGAACGGCGTTCTGAAGGACTGGTTCCTGGACGGGGCAACGGCGCGCGAACTCGGGCTGAGACCGAACGGCCGGGCCCATCGCAGTGGCAGCGGGACGTCTCCGGGCTCGACCAACATCACGCTGATGCCGGGCGAAAAATCCCTTGAAGAGCTCATGGCCGAAGCGGGCGAGGGGCTGCTGGTGAGCGATCTGATCGGCCACGGCGTCAACGGGCTCACCGGCGACTATTCGCGCGGTGCCGCCGGGTTCTGGTTCGAAAACGGCGAAATCGTCCAGGCGGTCAGCGAGATCACCATCGCCGGCAACCTGAAGGACATGTTCAAGCGTCTTGTGCCGGGCAGTGATCTGGACAACCGCTATTCCACTGCGACGCCATCTGTCTTTATCGAAGGAATGGCTCTTGCAGGAAGTTGACAACGGCATTCTCAGCCCGTCTCCCGATCTGGACATGCGCCTTCTGGAAACCGCCGCGCGCCAGGCCGGCGACGTTGCCCTGAGCTATTTCGGTCAGGATCCGGAAACCTGGTTCAAGGGCAACAAGTCGCCGGTCTCCGAAGCCGACCTGGCGGTGGACAGGTTTCTGGCGGACCGGCTGCGCAACGGCCGGCCGGATTACGGCTGGCTGTCGGAGGAAACCGTGGACGATCCGGAGCGGCTGACGCGCGACCGGGTGTTTATCGTCGATCCCATAGACGGGACACGCGCCTTTCTCGCCGGTGGCAGCGAATGGACGATCTCCATCGCCGTTGTCGAAAACGGACGTCCCGTGGCCGGTGCCGTGTTCTGCCCGCGGCGGGAAGAGATGTTCGTCGCTCTTTCCGGCGGCGGCGCGTGGCTGAATGGCAGCCGCCTCGAAGTCTCCGCTCAGCGCAATGTCGCGGGCGCGACCCTCACCGGTCCGCATTCAATCATTGCCAATCGGGACGTGAAGGCGGCGGGGCTCATCGGCACGGATATCCTGCGCTCTCTCGCCTACCGCCTGGCGACCGTGGCGGCCGGCAGGGTCGATGTGGGCACCGCGCGGGGCGGGCCGAGCGATTGGGATCTTGCGGCGGCGGATCTTTTGGTGCAGGAAGCAGGCGGCAGATTGACCGACCTGTCGGGAAACAGCCTTATCTACAATCGCGCCAGGACCGGCCACCCCGCCCTGATCGCAGCACCAGAAGCGCTGATCGGGCCCGCGCGCGACGTGCTGGACAAGCTGATCAGATAGGGCGGCGTCGGCAAACGTGAATTGCGTCCATGCGGTTACGGGCCGCCTGGCGACGAGTTGGCAACTGAAATCGCATTGATGAAAAGCGAGGATGTTCATGAGTGAAACCGACACCCCGAAACAGCTTCTGCACCTGGTATTTGGCGGTGAACTGGTGTCGCCGGAAGGACTGACGTTCCGCGATCTGGACGAACTGGATATCGTCGGCATCTATCCGAACTATGCAGAAGCCTACAAGGCCTGGAAGGCGAAGGCGCAGTCAACCGTCGACAACGCGCATATGCGCTACTTCATCGTTCACATGCACCGCTTGCTCGATCCGGAAACGGCAAACTAGGCAAGGCATTTTCAGGCAACAAGAAACATGATGAAACGCCTCGCCCGCCATCCCTGGGTCCTGTCAGGTGTGGGCACTTTGCTTGCCGGCTACCTTAAACTGGTTTACCTCACAAATCGGTTTGTCCTGGACCCGGAAGGCGTCCACGAGGACACCGAGCAGCATCTGCCGGTCATCGTGGCCATGTGGCACGGTCAGCATTTTCTGGTTCCGTTCGCCAAGCCGTCCCATTGGCCCGCAAAGGTGATGATTTCCCGGTCCGTCGACGGCGAGGTCAACGCCATTGCGGCCCGCAAGCTGGGGCTCGGCCTGATCCGGGCGTCGGGCGGAAAAAGCGCGCGCCAGATCAAGAAGCGCGGCGGCATGCGCGGTTTCATCGAGGCGCTGAAATCGCTGAAGGAAGGCTACAGCATCGCCATGACCGCGGACGTCCCCAAGGGACCGGCAAGAAAGTCCGGCATCGGCATTGTCCAGCTCGCCAGGCATTCCGGCCGGCCGATCCTGCCCGTCGCCGTGGCCACCAGCCGCAGCAAGGAGCTGGACAGCTGGGACACGGCCAGCGTCAACCTGCCCTTCGGTCGCGGCGCCATTGCCGTGGGCGATCTGATCTGGGTGCCGTCCGAGGCGGACGACGATTCGCTCGAAACCTACCGCCTGCAGGTCGAAGAGCGGTTGAACGTGGCCACCAGGCGGGCCTACGAACTGGTCGGCAGGACGGATGGCTAAGCCCCCGTTCATCAGCTTCTATCGCGGCCTCTCCCGGGCTCTGGTGCCCCTGTTCCATCTTCTGTTCTGGTGGCGGAGCCGGGCCGGCAAGGAGATCGGCCAACGAAAGGGCGAGCGGTTCGGCTGGTCCCAAAGGCAGCGCCCGTCCGGCCGTCTCGTCTGGATTCACGCTGCAAGCGTCGGCGAAACCATGTCGGTGCTGCCGCTGATCGACGCCCTGTCCGCTTCGGGAAACAGGGTGCTGCTGACGACGGTCACCGTCACGGCCGCCGATATCGCCGCAAGCCGCCTGCCGGAAGGATCGGTCCACCAGTTCATTCCTTTCGATTCCCCCGGCCCGATGGCGCGGTTTCTCGACCATTGGTCACCCGATCTGGCGATGGTCGTGGAGTCGGAAGTCTGGCCCTGCCTTTTTGACGAATTGCGAAGCCGCGGCATACCCTTCGTGCTGGTGAACGGCCGGTTGTCTGACAAGTCCCACAGGAACTGGTCGATGCTGCCGGGAGCCTCGGGCTATATCTTCAGGTGCCTCGATCTGGTGCTGGCGCAAAGCGCCGCCGACGCGCAGCGCTTCCGGCGCCTCGGCTGCCGGCGGGTGGAAACGCCGGGCAACCTGAAATTCGACGCAAGCGAGCCCCTGGCGGACGAAGGGGAAGTTTCCGGTCTTCAGGCGCGGATCGGCGATCGGCCCGTCTGGCTTGCCGCGCTCACGCATCCCGGCGAAGACGAGATAGCGCTTGATGCCTATGGCAGGCTGCGGAGGGAGTTTCCCGATCTCCTCCTGCTGCTGGTACCGCGCCACCCGGTTCGCGCGGATGACATCCTAGGCCTGGTCGGCCAGCAGGGCCTGAACGGCGTCCTGCGCAGTTCAGGCCGGAAAATCGAACCGTCAACACATGTCTATCTTGGTGATACACTCGGAGAGATGGGACTTTTCTACAGGCTGGCGCCGGTCACCTTCCTGGGTGGCTCCTTTAATGATGCAGGGGGACATAATCCGTTGGAAGCAGCTCTTGTGGGATCCGCTCTGGTGACCGGTCCGAGGGTCTCCAACGCGCGCGCGATCTACAAGGAGTTCTGGAACGGCGGCGCGGCGTTGAGGGTGCCCGATCCCGTTGATCTGGCAGAGCACGTGGCAGGTCTGCTGCGTGATCCCCGCAAAGCCCGCGACCAGGCCGCGAAAGCCAGGGCAATGGTCGAGGCCGGCCGCGGTGCGCTGGAGAAAACGCTGTTCCTGCTGCAGCCCTATCTGCCGCGGGATGGTGCCGGGCGAACGCCGGAGGCCCTACGTGAGCACGGCTCCTGACTACTGGTGGAAACCCGGGTTCTCGCTTCCTGCCCTGCTGCTCGCGCCCGCGGCCTGGATATACGGTCTGGTCTCGGGCCGCCGCATGCTCGCCAGGCCGAAGGCAAAATGCCGGTTGCCGGTCATCTGCATCGGCAATTTCGTCGTTGGCGGCACGGGCAAGACCCCGTTCGCGATCGAGTTGGCCTGCCGTCTCCAGGAAGAGGGCTACAAGCCGGGATTTCTGTTGCGCGGCTATGGCGGGCGTCAGAAGGGCCCGCTGCTGGTCGACCTGGCGATCCACGGAGCCGGGGACGTCGGCGATGAAGCCCTGCTGCTGGCCCGGTTCGGCCCGACGGTCGTTGCGGCCAACCGGCCTGCCGGAGCCGCACTGGCGGAGACGCAGCCGATCGACCTTCTGCTGATGGATGACGGGTTCCAGAACCCTTCGCTCGCCAAGGACCTGAGCCTTGCCCTGGTGGATTGCACGGTCGGCTTCGGCAATGGCCGCTGCCTGCCGGCCGGGCCCTTAAGGGCGCCGCCTCAAAAGCAGATCCTCAAGGCGGACTGTCTCGTGCTGATCGGCGACGGCGATGCGGCGGAACCGGCCGTGCATCTTGCCGGGCGTCGGGCCCTGCCGATCCTGCATGCCCACCTGCGGCCGCAGCCGGATGAAGATCTCGCGGGACACAGGCTCTACGCCTTTGCCGGGATCGGACGTCCGCAGAAGTTTTTCGCCGCGCTGAAGGATATGGGCTACGACGTGAAACGGACCCGCGCCTTTGCAGATCACCACATTTATACCGAATCCGACGTCCGCGATCTCCTGACGGAGGCCGAAGAGGCGAGCCTGCAGCTGGTCACCACGGCCAAGGACATGGCAAGGCTGGAGACGGCGGATGGAGAACTGTTCCACTGGATCTCGTCCACCACCCATGTGCTGGACGTGCGTATGGAGATCGACGACGAGGACCGTCTGATGAGCCTGATCAGGGAAAGGTTGAAGCGCCGGAAACTTGCCGGATAGTCCCGGCTATCCCTGCGTTTCGAGATGCCGCTTCATGGATGCCTTGGCATCGACATAGGCTTCCTGGCGCTCGACGGACCAGTATTTCAATTCATCGAGCGGAATGGCCGTGCCGGTCACCGCGCAACGCACGAAGGTTCCCGGTGTTTCCACCTGAAAGTCGCCATCCAGGTAGCGGACACGGGCTTCACTGGGAATTCGCGGGTTTTCGTAGCGGTTCATCATCGCCGATTCTGATGCCTTGCGGGAAGTGGTGACTGTCTTTTACGGCAGTTTACCCCGATTGGGCAAGCCGTTGCATTGACCTGATCCGCCGGAAGTCAGAACATCCGCGCGGAGCGATGGTCGCGAGCGATGAGATAGCGGCAGCGGGACATCACCACCGCCCAATCGGGCACCCGTTGTTCCGTGCGGGCCATTTCAGCTCCGCGATCCCGATGGCACGAGGCCATGTCCACCCATCTTTTGGCATCGGCTGACATATCCTCGCATATCAGCAGGTTGGGTTGGCATGCGACCAGGTGCAGGGCGACAAGAACCGTTTTCATACCGACGACGCCTGTTTTTTCGCTCCGGAGCGGCTCTTGGAGACAAACTCCAACCGGACGATATTTTCGTTGGACTGTTGCGAAGGGGCCGGAGGACCCGATGCCGCGCCGGTCTTGGCAAGCGCTTCGAGAAAACGCGGATGCAGTCCGTCACCACGCCGTGCAGCAAGTTCATGGAACGCCGCGAGTGTTGTTGCCACAGGAGGTTTGGACGGTTTCTGCATGCGCCAATAACTCTTTCTGCCGCGAAAGGTTCGCAGTTCTGTTTTTCGAAGATTGAGCGGGAGATGGCTGGGTCCGTACCCTGGCTGATCGCGAGCCGCCTCTGGAAGGGCGGCTCATAAAACATGAGTATTATATTCAAGTTAAAAATCGGGCAAGTGGAATTCTGCCGAATTGGGGTGAATTGTGTGCCAAAAACCCTATCTTGGTGATAACCCGGCGTATTCGCCGCATGAACTTGAGCGAAGGCGCAAACCCGCATTGCCCGGCAGAACCAGGACGCAAATATGACCCTTTCCACGACTGACCTTATCGAATCGTCCGGCCTCGGACTGGACACGGCCAAACGGATCACCGAAGAGGCGTTGTCGGGCGCGGACGACGGCGAACTGTTTGTCGAATACCGGCAGACCGAAGGACTGGTTTTCGATAATGGCCGGCTCAAGGCCGCCAATTACGACACGGCGCAGGGGTTCGGCCTGCGCGCGGTTGCGGGCGAAGCTGCAGGCTATGCCCATGCGGGCGACATTTCCGAAGCGGCCCTCAAACGCGCGGCCGAAGCGGTCGGCGCGGTCAAGAGAGGCTATTCGGGCAGCTATGCGGCAGCTCCCGCCAGAACCAACCAGCAGCTTTACACCGACGTCAATCCGCTCGGCGGGCCGAGTTTCGAAGACAAGGTCAAGCTGCTGCAGGAAATCGACGCCTATGCGCGGGCACGCGATCCGCGCGTGCGCCAGGTATCGGCTTCCCTGGCCGGGTCCTGGCAGGTGGTGGAGATCTTGCGCGCCGACGGTCATCTGGTGCGCGATATCCGCCCGATGGTGCGGTTCAACATCTCCGTCGTGGCGGGCAATGACGAACGTCAGGAAAGCGGTTCTTTCGGCTGCGGCGGGCGTGAAGGCTTCGAGCGCTTCATCACGATCGAAAACTGGCAGAGCGGCGTGGATGAGGCGCTGCGCCAGGCGCTGGTCAACCTGGAAGCCGTTCCGGCCCCGGCCGGTACGTTCGATGTGGTGCTCGGCCCGGGCTGGCCCGGCATTCTGCTGCACGAAGCGGTCGGCCATGGCCTGGAAGGCGACTTCAACCGCAAGAAAACCTCCGCCTTTGCCGGCCTGATGGGGCAACGTGTGGCAGCGCCCGGCGTCACCATCGTTGACGACGGCACCATCCCGGACCGCCGGGGTTCGCTGACTGTGGACGACGAAGGCACCCCTGCCGGCCGGACGGTGCTGATAGAGGACGGTATTCTCAAGGGCTACATGCAGGACCGCCAGAACGCCCGGCTGATGGGCATGGAGCCGACCGGAAACGGCCGCCGCCAGTCCTACGCCCATATCCCCATGCCGCGCATGACCAACACGGTGATGATGTCCGGCGACAAGGACCCGGAAGAGATCCTGAGTTCCGTCAAGGACGGCATATACGCGGTCGCCTTCGGCGGCGGCCAGGTCGACATCACGTCCGGCAAGTTCGTGTTCTCCTGCACCGAGGCCTACAGGGTGGAAAACGGCAAGGTCGGCGCGCCGGTCAAGGGAGCCATGCTGATCGGCAACGGGCCGGATGCACTGACGCGCGTCAGCATGATCGGCAACGACATGAAGCTCGATCCGGGCATGGGAACCTGCGGCAAGCAGGGGCAGGGCGTGCCCGTCGGCGTCGGCCAGCCCTCGATGCGCATCAACGGCCTGACGATTGGCGGTACGGCGGTCTGATACCTGTGGAGTTAAGAGCGGATCATGGCGGACATCAAATTTGTCATCTTTGATCTGAACGACGTGCTCTATGACGCGGATCCGGAGATCCGGCTCGAACTGCTGGAGGACCTGACCGGCAGGCCGGCGGCTGAAATCGATGCCGCGGTCTGGGGTGGGCCGCACGAGGAAGAGGCCGAGGCCGGCAATCCCGGCACGTCCGAGGGTTATCTTGCACAGTTTGCCGGCTTGCTTGGCTATCCGATCGATTTCGAAACCTGGGCGGAAATCCACCGCAGGATGCTGCGTCCGCGGCCCGACGTTTTGAACCTGGCCCGCGAAACCGGCAAACGGGCCGACATAGCGATGCTGACGAACAACGGGATGCTGCTGAAGGCCGCCCTGCCGGTCTGCGCGCCCGAGATAATCGAGATATTCGGCGACAACGCGCATGTCTCGGCGGAGTTCAAGGTCCGCAAGCCTGATCCGCTCGTCTATCGGCGGATCTGCGAGGCATACGGTCACTCACCTGAACGCAGCGCCTTCATCGATGACAAGGAGGAAAACGTAACCGGCGCGCAAGAGGCCGGGCTCCACGGTCATCTCTACACTTCGCCGGAAGACCTCAGAGACTTTCTGCGAAGCCATGGCCTTATCTGAAATCCGCCACGCCTGACAGATATCCGGATGGCAATGGACTGCCGGTCCGCCCAATAACCGCGCCGTACCGTGTTTTTTGTTTGAAATGCAAAGCGGTTTCGGTTCGAGGCGCTGGATTTGTCGCCGCCGGCACGCATATTCTTGATCATCCGGAACGTTCGCGCCCGAAAAGAGTCGGACAACACGCCCCGGCATCCGTGACAGGTCTGCTTCGGCCTTTGCCCCGACACGAAGGCGCGTTGATCCGGATTGCAACCAGGTTCGTTTACCTGAATGCAGTAAAGTCGTTCGCACTTATTAATGCGAACGCATGCTGATGTCTTGGGAACGCGCGATGCACTCGTGACAAGGGAGAAAAAATGGCCGCAGAAGCTGCGCCTCCGTTTTTCGCAGAAGCGATCGTGTTCTTGGCCGCGACAGTCGTGGCTGTACCGATTGCCAAACGCCTCGGGCTCGGGTCGGTGGTCGGCTACCTGGCAGCGGGCGCGGTTGTCGGTCCTCATGGATTGCAGCTCCTGGGCTCGGGGGAAGACGTGCTTCACGTCGCCGAACTGGGTGTTGTCCTGCTTCTGTTCGTGATCGGTCTCGAGCTGGATCCGCAAAAACTGTGGCGGATGAAGCGGGATATCTTCGGGCTCGGGACGGCCCAGGTCATGCTGACCGGCATATGTCTCTATGCGATTGCCCGCTTGTACGGGTTCCCCTATTCCACCGCGATTGTTGCCGGATTCGGCCTTGCCTTGTCGTCAACGGCCTTTGCCTTGCAGATCCTGCAGGAGCGCGGGCAATTGTCATCCGCCTACGGCCAGCGGGCGTTCGGCATCCTCCTGCTGCAGGACATCGCCATCGTGCCGCTTCTGGCCATGGTGGCTATCCTCGCCCCAAGCGAAGAGCCCATGACGGCGGCCGACATTGCCGGTGAAATCGTGATCATTCTGGGGGCGATCGCTGCAGTGGTGGTGACGGGACGCTATCTGATCTCGCCGATCTTCGCGCTTCTGGCGGCGAGCCGGGCCCGGGAGGTCATGCTGACGGCGGCGCTGCTGGTGGCACTGGGAAGCGCCGGCATCATGCATTCCGTCGGGCTGTCCATGGCACTCGGCGCGTTCCTGGCAGGCGTGCTTCTCGCCGAATCGAGCTTCCGGCATACCCTGGAAGCCGACATCGAGCCGTTCCGCTCTCTCTTGATGGGGCTGTTCTTCGTGGCCGTCGGCATGTCGCTCGACGTCTATCTCGTCATGGACAACTGGCAGGTTCTCGCGGCCGGTGTCGTGGTCGTCATGCTGCTCAAGGGTGTCTTTCTGTGGGGCCTGTCCCGCGGCACCGGCTCGTCGAACTCCGATGCCCTGCGCATCGCCGTAACCTTGCCGCAGGGGGGAGAGTTCGCCTTTGTCCTCTTCACCGCCGCTGTCGGCGTGAGGCTGCTGGACTACCAGACCGTCAACCTGCTGAACGCGATCGTCATTCTGACCATGCTGTTCACGCCGCTTGCCTGTCTCGGGTTGGACGCACTCGCGGCACGGGCCAAGGCACGCGGCGTCGAGAACCCGTCGATCGAAACTTTCGAGGAAGCGACACCGACGGTGCTTGTGGTCGGGTTTGGCCGGTTCGGCATGGTCGTCGCGCAGTTCCTGACGTCCGAAGGACTGGAGATCACGGCCATCGACAACCGTCCGGAACGGATCGCCTATGCCCGCAAGCAGGGCTACAGGGTCTACTACGGCGATGCGACGCGGGCCGACGTTCTGGCTGCTGCCGGCGCCGGAAAGGCGGCGCTGGTGGCGATGTGCATCGAGAACGAGAAGGTCATGGCAAAGGCCATAGACCTTATCCGGGATGGTTTCCCAAATACGCTGATCTTCTGCCGGGCCACCGACCGCGCGCATTCGCTGGATCTCGCCAGGCGCGGGGTCGATTTCCAGATCCGCGAGACGTTTGAATCAAGCGTCGTGTTCGGCCGCGCCGCCCTGGAAGCGCTTGGCATACCGCTCGACCGGATCGATCAGGTGGAGGAGGATGTCCGCTACCGCGACGAAGAACGCCTGGCAATGCAGATGACCGACGGCCTCTTTGCCGGTTCCGACAAGCTCCACAAGGTGACACCGCGCAAGCCGGCAAAGGACAAGGAAGATATTCCGGCCGAATGACAGGGCCCGGTCGGGCTCCAGGCACGTCAGGGCAGGGCGTCGAAGCCCGCGGAAAATCCGTTGAGCGAAATCGGGATGCCGATGCCTTCCTCGGGCGTCTGGAAAATGATGAACGTCGCCTGGGATCCGCCTTTCATCTTGGTCAGCAACTCGTCTTCCAGGATCACTTCGGCGATACAGCCGTTCGGCAGGCAGCGGACGAAGCCCGCGCGGCCGATATCCGCATTGTCGACCCGCAGACCCAGACCCGAAGGCAGCAGCACGCCCAGAGGTGCGAGCACCCTGAGAATGCGCGCCTGCTTGTCGGCGGTTTTCAGGATGATCACCGACAGCCCGACATTTTCCCGGTCCGCGGCCGTCACGTTCTGAATGAGCGCGCATTGCTCGCCGGAAGCGCCCGGAGGCGTGTCGCAGCGCATTTGCCAGTCCCCGTGAGTGGCACGCACCTCGCCTTGTGCGAGGGCAGGAGAATGTCCCTGCGCGAGCGCGCCGAGAATGATCCCGGCGGCGGTGGCAACCTTCAGCAAAGCGGATCTGGAGCGTCTGCCCATGCGGGCGGAAAGCGGCTGCGGCAGATGGGCTGACAAGAAATCCTCCAGTCGATCGTTGTCCGGTCCTTCAGGCGGCCCGCCGGTACGCTGAATGCGGCAGGCCCTGCGAATCACGGGTGTTGTCCCGGCCAGACATTGCCGCATGACGGCGCGCGTTTCCAGTCTGACGGGGCGGCGAAGCGCACGAATATTCGGATTTCTTGTCGAAAATCAGCCTGTCCTTGACGCTTGTCAAACGAGCAGGCTGCGCCGGCGGCTCTGAAAAGTCGGAAATTCCGTTGCAGCCCGGCGTTTCTTGTGGTTTTTGTGCGCCACGGTCTGCCGGCAACGGGATGCGGCACATCGCCGCTCTGCCCGGTGATAACCATCGCCCTGTGTGCGAGTTTATGGTTATATTCCGGCAATCTAGTGACCCTGTCGGATGCCCGGACGCGGCAGAATTGGCTTGCGAAGCGACGCCAAGCCCGCTACTGCCGCATCGGATTGGCCGGATAGGGTCCGGTAGTTTTGCATGTGCCGCTACGGAGCGGCTGAGGGAAGGGAGCGCGGACGTGAAGTCAGTCTTCAAGCGTCTCATGACTATGGCCGGAATGGCGGCAACATTTGCTGGAGTGTCCACTGCGGCCCTGGCAGCTGAGCCCGGTTTCAAGGAGTGGCAGCTCGGTTTTCAGAGGTCCGTGACCGACGTCATGGATGACATCACCTGGTTCAACGGTTTCACGCTGGTGATCATCGCGGTCATAACGCTACTCGTCCTGGCACTGCTCATCATCTGCATCGTGCGGTTCAATTCGAAATCGAACCCGGTGCCGTCCCGCACGTCGCACAACACGCTGATCGAGGTGCTGTGGACCGTCGCGCCGATCCTGATCCTGGTGATTATCGCCATCCCGTCCTTCCGCCTGCTCTACAAGCAGCTGGACATTCCCGAGTATGAGATGACCATCAAGGCCACCGGTTACCAGTGGTACTGGGGGTATGAGTACACCGACGAAGGCATGGGCGACCTCTACTTCGATTCCCTCATGGTTCAGGAAGCGGACCGGCAGGAAGTGGCCGAGGCGCGCGGCGTGTCCCTGAGCGAGGTCCCCCGTCTTCTGGCCGTAGACTATGATCTTGTCCTTCCGGTCGACACGACGGTCCGCCTGCAGGTGACTTCCGAGGATGTGATCCACGCGTTCGCCATGCCGGCATTCGGCGTCAAGATCGATGCCATTCCGGGCCGGCTCAACGAGACCTGGTTCCACGCGCGTGAGGAAGGTGTCTATTACGGGCAGTGCTCCGAGCTTTGCGGCAAGGACCACGCGTTCATGCCGATTGCCGTCCGTGTGGTTTCCAAGGAACAGTACCAGACCTGGGCCTCTGCCGCTCAGGAAGATCTGGACACGGCAAACCAACAGCTGCTGGCTTCGATTGCGGCCGCGAAGAAAGTCGCCGCAAACGGTAAGCTGGATGAAATTTCCGTCGCCGCGCAATAACGCGGCGGCGAGCCTGTTTGGCAATGCGCGCGATGACACGCAGCGCCGCTAAGAGAGACTAGAGAGGGAGCCTGATATGGCTGCGAGCGAAGCACATGCGGGACATGACCATCCGACCGGATGGCGCCGGTGGGTCTATTCGACCAACCACAAAGACATCGGCATGTTGTATCTTTATTTCGCGATTTTTGCAGGAATCGTAGGCGGCGCGCTCAGCGTTGGCATGCGGATGGAACTGCAGGAACCGGGAATGCAGATCTTCAGCAATCCGCACACGTTCAACGTCTTCACGACGTCGCACGGTCTGATCATGATCTTCTTCATGGTCATGCCGGCGATGATCGGCGGCTACGCGAACTTCTTCGTGCCGATCATGATCGGCGCGCCGGACATGGCGTTCCCGCGGATGAACAACATCTCCTTCTGGCTTCTGCCGCCGGCCTTCCTGCTCTTGATCCTCTCGCTGTTCGTCGAGGGCCCTCCGGGCGCCAACGGCGTCGGCGGCGGCTGGACGATCTATCCGCCGCTATCGACCTCCGGCCAGCCCGGCCCGGCAATGGATCTTGCGATCCTGTCCCTGCACATCGCCGGTGCCTCGTCGATCCTGGGTGCGATCAACTTCATCACGACGATCTTCAACATGCGTGCCCCGGGCATGACCATGCACAAGATGCCGCTGTTTGCCTGGTCCGTGCTGATTACCGCGTTCCTGCTGCTTTTGTCCCTGCCGGTACTGGCAGGTGCCATCACCATGCTGCTGACGGACCGCAACTTCGGCACCACTTTCTTCGCCCCGGCGGGCGGCGGTGATCCGATCCTGTTCCAGCACCTGTTCTGGTTCTTCGGCCACCCGGAAGTCTACATCCTGATCCTGCCGGGCTTCGGCATCATCAGCCACATCATCTCCACCTTCTCCCGCAAGCCGATCTTCGGGTACCTCGGCATGGCCTACGCCATGGTCGCCATCGGCGTCGTCGGCTTCATCGTGTGGGCACACCACATGTACACCGTCGGCATGTCCGCCGAGACCCAGGCCTACTTCGTCGCCGCCACCATGGTGATCGCGGTGCCGACCGGCGTGAAGATCTTCTCCTGGATCGCCACCATGTGGGGCGGTTCCATCGACTTCAAGACGCCGATGGTCTGGGCGGTAGGCTTCATCTTCCTGTTCACCGTCGGTGGTGTGACGGGTGTGCAACTCGCGAATGCCGGTCTCGACCGTTCGTTTCACGACACCTATTTCGTTGTGGCGCACTTCCACTACGTTCTGTCCCTCGGTGCCGTGTTCGCCATCTTTGCGGCCTGGTACTACTGGTTCCCGAAGATGTTCGGCTACATGTACAACGAGACGATCGGCAAGGCTCACTTCTGGATCACCTTCGTGGGCGTGAACCTGGTCTTCTTCCCGCAGCATTTCCTTGGGCTTAACGGCATGCCGCGCCGCTATGTCGACTATCCGGATGCGCTTTCGGGCTGGAACTTCGTTTCCTCGATCGGTTCCTACATCTCCGCCTTCGCGGTCCTGGTGTTCATCTTCGGCATCGTCGAAGCATTCGCCAAGAAGCGTGCCGTCGGCAACAACCCGTGGGGTGAAGGGGCAACGACGCTGGAATGGACGCTGACGTCGCCGCCGCCGTTCCACCAGTTCGAAACGCTGCCGCGTATCAAGTAGATCGTGGCCGGAGGTTTGCCCTCCAACTCAAGATCGACACCGCGCCGGGGCCCGGCGCGGTGGATATTGCTAAAACTGTCGGGATGGCGTGCCGCCATTCAGCGCAACACGAAAGCGCAGACAGCAATGGGTAATTCAAAGGACGCGCCCATGTCGCTCATAGAGCGCCAGGATACGATGAGGCAGGATGCCGCCGTCTGGAACGGCGGAATGGGCTCGGTGAGCGACTATGTGGCGCTCCTGAAACCCCGTGTCATGTCGCTGGTGATCTTCACTGCCTTTGTCGGCCTGATGCTGGCTCCCGGCTCCGTGCATCCGGTGCTGGGTGCGGTCGCGATCCTGTGCATTGCCATCGGAGCAGGGGCCTCCGGAGCGTTGAACATGTGGTACGACGCCGATATCGACCAGATCATGTCGCGCACCAGGAAGCGCCCGATCCCGGCCGGAAAAATCACCCGGGAAGAAGCGTTCGCCTTCGGCATGACCTTGTCGGTCGGCTCTGTCGTCCTGCTCGGTCTCTTGGTCAACTGGTTCGCAGGCGCGTTCCTGGCCTTCACCATCTTCTTCTATGTCGTCATCTACACCATGTGGCTGAAGCGCTCCACACCGCAGAACATCGTCATCGGCGGCGCCGCCGGCGCCTTTCCGCCGATGATCGGCTGGGCGTCGGTTACCGGAGGCGTCAGCGTGGAAAGCTTCGCGCTGTTCCTGATCACCTTCATGTGGACACCGCCGCATTTCTGGGCGCTGGCACTGTTCAAGAGCGGCGACTACCGCGCCGCCGGCATTCCCATGCTGCCCGTGGTCGCCGGGGAAACCAGCACGCGGCATCACATCCTGGTCTATGCGCTGCTGCTCGCACCGGTTGGTGCCGGACCGTACTTCCTTGGGTTTGCGAGCCCGGTCTACGGGGCCGCCTCCGCCCTGCTTGGCCTGACATTCGTCGCCATGGCAGCGGATGTCTGGCGCAAGCGGGAAGGCGACGCTGCCCGGCTGGCTTGCGTGCGGTTGTTCAAGTTTTCGATTTTCTATCTGTTCATGCTGTTCGCCCTGCTTCTGGGCGAGAGCCTGATTGTCGGGGTCTGAGGCGATGGCGGACGACGAGGACAAGGGCATCCGGCTGACGGAAGAGCAGAAAAGGAAGCGCCGTTCACGGTCGATCGCAATCGCCATTGTCCTGGCCGCGCTGGTTGCCCTGTTCTATGTGGTCACCATCGTCAAGCTGGGGCCCGGCGTCATCGACCGGCCGCTTTGAGGGGATGTAAGGTGAGCAACATGGACAACGGCCAGAACCTGTCGCGCAGCAACCGCAAGGTGGCGGTGGTGTGTGCCGGCGTGTTCGCCGTTATGGTCGGCGCGTCCTATGCGGCCGTGCCGCTCTACAATCTGTTTTGCCGCGTGACCGGCTTTGGCGGAACCACGCAGGTGGCCGAGGCGGGGAGCGATGTGGTCATCGACCGGATGATCACCATCCGTTTCGACGGCAACGTCAACCATGAGCTGTCCTGGAAATTCAAGCCGAAGCAGCGTTCCGTGACGCTGAAGATGGGTGAAACCGCCCAGCTTGAATATCTGGCAACCAACACCGGCGACATGACCACAGTGGGAACCTCCACGTTCAACGTGTCGCCGCCGACCGCCGGCATCTATTTCAACAAGCTGGATTGCTTCTGCTTCACCGAGCAGGAGATCAAACCCGGCGAAACCGTCGAAATGCCGGTCGTCTTCTTTGTCGACCCGGAAATGGACAACGATCCCGAGCTGAAAACCGTGAAGGAAATCACTTTGTCCTACACCTTCTTCCCGGTAGAAGAGCCGGAACGTCCTGTTGCAGCGCGGACCGAAGAACCTGCTGCTGAAACGAATTTGTGATTGGCGCGAGTACCGCGCTTGAGATGACAGTGTTTGGGGAGCTTGCCGATGGCTGAGGCACATACCAAAAATCACGACTACCACCTCGTGGATCCGAGCCCGTGGCCGTTTATCGCGTCTATCGGCGCGTTTCTTATGGCCCTTGGTGCCATCGGCTTCATGAAGTCGGCACAGGGCAGGGAGTTCGTGCTCCTGGGCATCGATCTCACCGGATGGGGCCTGTTTGCGATCGGCCTCCTGATCATCCTTTACGTGATGTTCGGCTGGTGGCGCGACACTATCCGCGAATCCCGCGAAGGTCATCACACCCGGGTCGTTTCACTGCACCTGCGCTACGGCATGCTGTTGTTCATCGCGTCGGAAGTGATGTTCTTCGTCGCCTGGTTCTGGGCCTATTTCGATGCGGCGCTCTTCACCGGCGAAGCCATTCAGTTCGCCCGTGTGGAAGCCACGGGCGGTCATTGGCCCCCCGAAGGTATCGCGACCTTCGATCCCTGGCACCTGCCGCTGCTCAACACGCTGATCCTGCTGTGCTCCGGCACCACGGTCACCTGGGCCCACCACGCGCTGCTGCACAACGACCGCGAAGGCCTGAAATGGGGCCTGGCCCTGACGGTCATGCTCGGCGTGATCTTCACGCTCTGCCAGGCCTACGAGTATGCCCACGCCGCGTTCTCCTTCGGCGGCAACATCTATGGCGCCACCTTCTTCATGGCGACCGGGTTCCATGGCTTCCACGTGATCGTCGGAACCATCTTCCTGGCAGTCTGCCTGTTCCGTGCGCTGGCCGGCCACTTTACGCCGGAGAAGCACTTCGGCTTCGAGGCCGCCGCCTGGTACTGGCACTTCGTCGACGTCGTCTGGCTGTTCCTGTTCGTCTCCATCTATATCTGGGGCGCAGGCACTCCGGCAGCTCACTAAGGCGCCGTAGCCCGAACATCGTTCGCGCCCGATCCGGTTTCCGGATCGGGCGCGATTTCGTTCAATGATTGCAGCGAGGCTGGACATGGAAGACAAGGCGCATTTTCCCGCGGTCAACCCGGTTTCTGCAGGCCTTGCCGGCAAGTGCCCGCGCTGCGGTCAGGGAAAGCTGTTCGACGGCTTCTTGAGCGTCAAGACCTCCTGCGCGTCCTGCGGCCTGGATTACTCCTTTGCCGACAGCGGCGATGGTCCGGCCGTCTTCGTCATCATGCTCGTCGGCTTCATCGTCGTCGCCCTGGTTCTGTTCGTGGAACTCGCCTATCAGCCGCCGATGTGGCTTCACATGGTCATCTGGCTGCCATTGACGGTTCTTCTGGCCGCAATGGTATTGCGGCCGCTGAAAGGCCTGCTCATCGCCCTGCAGTTCCGGCACAAGGCGCAAGAAGGCCGTCTTGACGACGGCGGGGAAACGTAAAGACGGAAGACTTTCCCGCCCATGGGACCCATCCGAAAACTTCTGCTACCGGCTGCCGCCGCTGCTGCAGCCCTCGTTATCCTGCTCAGCCTCGGCTTCTGGCAGCTTGACCGGCTGGCCTGGAAGGAAAGCCTTATTGCCAAGGTCGAAGAGGCCGTTTCCGCGCCTGCGGTCGAAGCGCCGGGCCCTGCCGAATGGGGCAGCCTTGAGGAAGAGGACGACTATCGCCACGTCAGGGTGACCGGCAGCTTCCTGGAAGACGCGGTCTTTTATTACACCGCCCTGGCGGACCCGGCCGGACCGATAGGAGGCCCGGGCGTCATGGTCTACGCGCCGTTCAGAACATCCGATGGCTGGGTGGTGCTGGTAAACCGCGGTTTTCTTCCGCAGGCCCTCGCCGAAGACCAACGCCGCGCCGCCACACTGCCGCCCGAGGGCCGGCTGGAACTCACCGGACTGCTGCGCCTCAGCGAAAAACCCAACTGGACGACACCTGAGCCAGACATGAGCGACCGGATCTGGTTTGCACGCGATACCGGGGCGATGGGTGAGGCTCTCGGCGTCGAACCGGCCGCCCTTGCGCCTTACAGCATCGACCTCGACGCCGAATTCACGCCTTCGAGCGGCCTGCCGCAGGCCGGAGAAACGATCGTCCGCTTCAAGAACGATCATCTCGGCTACGCGCTCACCTGGTTCGGCCTGGCCACCACGCTGGTCGGTGTCTTCCTGACCTATGCAGCCGGCATTCTGTGGCCGCGCAACCGCAAGACCGGCTGACAAAACGAAGACGGAGCCCGCACTGGGTTCTCATTCAGGCCGACAAATCTTCCGGTCGTCCTCCCGGCCAAGCGCAGCGCGAGCCGGGACCGGAGCGCCCCAAGCCTTCGCCTGCCATCCGACAGACACCCGGCTCCCCGATCCCGGATCTCCGCTTTGCTCCGTCCGGGACGACGATGGAGGGGAGGCGCCTTGTCGGCAACCGAGAGAGCCCGCACGGGGCTCTCTCTGAGACTTCGGCTATCCGGGTTCAGCTCAGCCGAGCGCTTCCAGGATTGCGGCCGCACCGGTCCTGGTCGCTTCACTCGGGGTTTCTTCAACGGCCAGGAAAGTCACGACGCCGTCCTTGGCGATCAGGGCGAAACGCTGGGAGCGCACATGGCCGAAGATCGGCGCGGGGCCAAGGCCAAGACCTGCCGCCTCGACGAATTCGGCCGCCGTATCGGCGAGGAAAGTGATCTTGTTGCCGGTGTTCGAGGCCTTCTGCCAGGCATCCATGACGAAGACATCGTTGACGGCGACGACGGCAATCTCGTCGACACCCTTGTTCTTCAGCGTTTCGGCATGCTCCACAAAGCCCGGCAGGTGGTTCATGTGACAGGTTGGCGTGAAGGCACCCGGCACCCCGAACAGGACAACGGTCTTGCCGCTGGTCAGGTCGCTGGTGGTCATCTCGCCAGGTCCGTCGGCGGTCATCGTTTTGAACGTGGCGTCCGGCAGGCGGTCCCCAACCTTGAGTGTCATAGCATTCATCCCTTTTCTCTATGGCTGCAGAAACGAAAGGCAACCCGCAGCACAGATAGGGCGTTCCGCTGCGCCCGTCGAGTGAAGCTTCGGCAAAAAGGGGAGTTCGACCGGCAAATCGCGTTCCGGTTTGGTGTCGGAGCTTCGCAGGTGGCGAGGTGCCTATTTCACCCAGTCCGGACCGATCGGCTGCAGATGTTCGACGGCCTTGTCGCCGGCCGTCAGAACCAGGCGGAGCATGTTGTCGCCGGCGGAAGCCGCAAGGCCCTTGGTCGACAGGCGCCAGGTCGCCCTGCCTGCCGATTGGCCGGTGAATTTCGGAAGCCCGATGTAAGAGCCTTCAGGAGCGGCCGCGAAGAGATCCGGGCTCTGGCCGTCCCGCACTTGCGCCTCGATGACAAGGCTGTCCCGTTGGTCCGACAACGTGACCGAACTGATCCTCAGGTCCCCGTCCGCACCTGCTTCAGGCACTGCCGCAAGATCCCGTTCGATCAGCCTTGATGCCAGTCCGTCCGTTTCCGCTGCCGGGTCGAGGTCAAGCGACAGGGCCGCGTCGCCGGGCACGCAGATTTCCTTGCAGATGCCGAAGAAGACATCCACCGAGAGACGGACCCTCCGCTCGGCATGCTCGGGTGTCACCCTGATCGGCAGCACGATGCCGTCATGATAGACGATCGATTCCGAAAAGCCGTCATCGTAGCGCTCGGGAGCGGGGTACAGCACCTCGGCGTCCGCGAGGTTTTCGGCGCCTTCGAAGCTGATCTGCGGCGGAATGCCCGCGTCTCCCGGATAGCGCCAATAGGTGTGCCAGCCGGGCTCCAGAAGAAACTCCAGGCCGGCCAGGTATTGGCCGTTTTCCAATGGGCCTGCCGCAATAAGCCGCACGGCGCCGCCCTGGACTTCCGTCCAGTCCGTCATCTCGGCCCGGGCCGGGGAGGAGACCGCGGTCATCACCGCGGCGGCGAGGGAAATGGCGATCCGTTTCATGTGTTTGTGCTACACGAGTTTCAGACAATCGTCATGTGCGGCAATACGCAATCCGGGTCATTTCCTCGTGACGGTTTCGTGAGATGCGCCGTGATCCGGGCAAACAGACATTAACAAACCATCTCAAAAAGGATATGCTTCCAGCGGAGGCAGAGGGCGCCAACATAAACGAGGTACTCATGGCCGGAGCCGAAGCAACAGAATCCCTTGAGGGACACTTTCTGATTGCGATGCCGAGCATGGCGGACAGCCGGTTCGAACACTCCGTGATATACGTTTGCTCTCATACCGAACAAGGGGCCATGGGATTGGTCGTCAACCAGGTTGCCCGGCACCTATCCCTGGAAGAGCTGCTGATCCAACTGGACATCGTGAATGACGACGACGCCATACGCCTGCCGCCCCGCGTGCGCGACATGAATGTCCACAAGGGCGGTCCTGTCGAGGTGGAGCGCGGTTTCGTGCTCCATAGCGACGATTTCATTTTGAACCAGTCCACCCTTCCGATCGACAACGGCATCTGCCTCACCGCGACACTCGAAATCCTGCGGGCACTGGCGCTTGGCGAAGGCCCCTCTCGGGCGATGCTGGCTCTGGGCTACTCGGGCTGGGCGCCGGGACAGCTGGAACACGAGATCCAGTCCAACGGCTGGCTCACCGCCCCTGCCGACCCCGGCATCCTGTTCGACAGGGATTTCAGTTCGAAATGGCATCGGGCTCTGGGTACCCTGGGTATCGACCCGGCCATGCTGTTTTCCGATGCCGGCCACGCCTAGGATGCGGCCAATGGGTGCGGACCACGTTTACGGCGGCCAGGCGCTGGCGCATCCGGTCCACCCGCAGTCACCATTTTGCCCAAAAGCGACTTGCGCTTGAATGTTATGGCGCGTAAGTCGCAACAATGGCATGGTTTGTTTCAAATCGACCGGGATTCAAGTAGGCTGGACGTCTGGCGCGGGGTGAAGACTGCCCGGCATGTCAATCCGCTGCCACCGGAAACTGCATGACGGCGAAGCGGTTGATCGATCATGAGATATTGCAGCATCCTGTGTGCGCCTGCCGGCGCCGGATGTTGCGGAAGGCAAGAACAAAAAGGGAAGTGACGCGGTGAAATACGTCAGTACGCGTGGTGAGGCGCCAGTCCTGGAGTTTTCCGATGTCCTGCTGCAGGGGCTCGCGCGTGACGGCGGTCTATATATTCCCGAAACCTGGCCGCAATTCGACGCCGCCACTATCGCCTCCTTCGCCGGAAAGTCCTATCAGGACGTCGCCTTTGCGGTCATCCGCCCGTTCATCGGCGATGCCATTTCCGAAGACGATCTGAAGGTCATGATTGCCGACGCCTATGCCGGCTTCCGGCATCCGGCCGTCACGCCGCTGGTGCAGACCGGGTCCAACACTTTCATTCTGGAGCTCTTCCACGGCCCGACCCTGGCCTTCAAGGACGTGGCCATGCAGCTGCTCGGCCGCATGATGGATCACGTGCTTGCGGAGCGGGGGATGCGCGCCACCATCGTCGGCGCCACCTCTGGCGATACCGGGGGCGCCGCCATCGAGGCCTTCCGCGGGCGCGACCGCACGGATATCTTCATCCTGTTCCCCGACGGCCGTGTCTCCAGCGTCCAGCGGCGCCAGATGACCACGCCTTCGGAAGCCAACGTCCATGCCCTGGCGCTGACCGGGAACTTTGATGATTGCCAGGCGATCGTCAAAGGCATGTTCAACCATTTCGCCTTCCGCGACCGGGTCGGGCTCTCAGGGGTCAACTCGATCAACTGGGCGCGGATCCTGGCGCAGATCGTCTACTACTTCGTCGCGGGCGCCGCCCTGGGGGCGCCGCACCGGAAGATCTCCTTTACCGTGCCGACCGGCAACTTCGGCGATATTTTCGCTGGCTATGCGGCCATGAAAATGGGGCTCCCGATCGAGAAACTGGTCGTCGCAACGAACGTGAACGATATCCTTGCGCGCACATTGGAAACCGGCCGCTACGAGAAGCGCGGTGTGACGCCGACAATCTCGCCTTCGATGGACATCCAGGTCTCGTCGAATTTCGAGCGGCTTCTGGCCGAGGTCTGCGGCCGCGATGGCGAAGCGGTCCGGCGAATGATGAACCAGCTCGGCCAGTCCGGCAGCTTCGCGATCGACGCGGGCCCGCTCGGCGAGATGCGCGCGGTATTCGGCGCGGGCCGGTGCAACGAGGACCAAACGGCGGCAACCATCGCCGACATGTGGTCCGAGGCGGGCTACCTGCTTGATCCGCACACGGCGATCGGCGTGCATGTTGCCAGGGAACACGATGATGGTTCGGCCCCGATGGTGGTGCTGGGCACGGCGCATCCGGCCAAATTCCCGGATGCAGTCGAGAAGGCTTCCGGCATTCGGCCGGAACTGCCTGAAAACCTGAAAGAAATGATGAGTGCGGAGGAGCGCCAGCAGGTTTTGGCGGCAGATCAGCGTGTGGTGGAGCAATTCATCGAAGACCACGCCCGGGCCGTCACCGCAGGGGTGTAACTATATGAATGTAAAGACTACTGTGCTTGAAAACGGGTTGACGGTCGTAACCGACCAGATGCCTCACCTGAAAACCGCGGCGCTGGGAGTGTGGGTCCGGACGGGCTCACGGGCGGAGACCCCCAGCCAGAACGGCATTACCCATCTTCTGGAACACATGGCCTTCAAAGGCACCGGCAGCCGCACGGCCCGTGGCATCGCGGAGGAGATCGAGGCGGTCGGCGGGGAGCTCAACGCCTCCACCAGCATCGAACACACCAATTACTATGCCCGTATCCTGGCCGAGGACATGCCTCTGGCGGTCGATCTCCTTGCCGACATCCTGCAGAATTCCACGTTCGATGCGCAGGAACTGGTCCGCGAACAGCACGTGATCCTGCAGGAAATCGGCGCGGCGAACGACACGCCGGACGATCAGGCCTTCGACCTCTTCCAGGAAACCGCCTGGCCGGATCAGGCCATCGGACGGCCGATCCTCGGAACGCCGGAAACGGTGAAGGGTTTCGACCGCGATGCGCTGAACGCCTATCTCGCCGAGCGGTACCGGGGTCCGGACATGGTACTGGCGGCCGCCGGCGCCGTCGATCACGATGCATTCGTTGCGCTGGCGAAAGAAAAGTTCGGCGGCTTCAGCAGTGAAGCGGCGGCTCCGGAATCGCAGGCCAGCTATTGCGGCGGCGAGGCCATGCGCAACAAGGACCTGATGGAGGCGCAGATCCTCATCGGCTTCGAGGGCCGTCCCTACAAGTCGAAGGACTACTACGCGATCCAGATCCTGGCATCGGTCCTGGGCGGCGGCATGTCCTCGCGCCTCTTCCAGGAAATACGCGAGAAGCACGGTCTGTGCTACGCCATCTACAGCTTCCACTGGGCGTTTTCGGACACCGGCCTCTTCGGCCTGCACGCGGCGACCAGCCATGACGACCTTGCGGCTCTCATGCCGATGATCGCCGATGAACTCGTTGCGGCAACGCAGACCATCACCGATGAGGAGGTTGCCCGGTCACGCGCCCAGATCCGCGCGGGCCTCATGATGGCACTGGAAAGCCCGGCCGCACGTGCAGGGCAGATTGCACGGCAGATCCTTGTCCATGGCCGCGTGCTGACCCCGGACGAGATTGCCCGAAAGATCGAGGCGGTGACGGCGGCGGATATCCGCCGCGTGGCGCATGAGACCTTTGTCGGCACCACGCCGACGCTGACCGCGATCGGCCCGATCGACGGCATCATGAATGCAAGCGAACTGGCGGAGAGGTTACAGCAAAGCCCGGTTCTGCGGGCTGTATCAATGTAGGCACGGAGAGCGGGGCATGGCGCTGCTGCGGCCGGGATCATCGACAGATACGGAATTGCTGATCGAGGCCGGGGGATATTATTTGCGTCCGCCGGTCATGTACGACTTCAGGAACTGGTCGAGCCTGCGTGCGGAGAGCCGCGCCTTCCTGAAGCCCTGGGAGCCGCTCTGGCCCTCCGACGACCTCACCAGATCCGGCTTCCGCCGACGCTTGCGCCGCTATGCCAGGGACCGCAAGGAGGGGCGCAGTCTTTCCTTCCTGCTGTTCCGTGCCCGCAACGATGAGCTCCTTGGTGGCCTGACCCTGAGCAACATCCGCAGGGGTGTCAGCCAGACTGCGACACTTGGCTACTGGATGGGGCAGAGATTTGCGGGAAAAGGGCATATGTCCTCCGCCGTCGCCATGATCCTGCCGTTTTGTTTCGACGTGTTGAATCTTCATCGAATTGAAGCGGCATGTCTGCCGACCAACTCGCCATCCATCCGACTGCTCGAGAACGCTGGGTTCCACCGGGAAGGATACGCACGCAACTATCTGTTGATCAACGGAAGCTGGCAGGATCACCTGCTGTTTGCGTGTTTGGCGGAAGACCACGCGTCGCGGCCTGGAAGAGTGGCACCGAGTATCGAGGGCATCTTGAAAGAATTCTTGTGACATGCGCCACAACCCGGTAGTTCTTCGCCCCATGTCGATTTTGTTACCGGGCCCAATCAACAGCGTGTTCAAAAGCCTCGTCATTGCTCTTTGTCTGATTGTCTCGGCGCTGGCGGCAATTCCCGCCCAGGCGCTCGAGCCGATTCCCGTACCGCTCGACATCGAAGCGCTGGACATCACCAACTCGATCGAGTTTCACCGGGACGCCGGGACCCGCCTGCAGGTGTCGACGGCACCGGGCGCCGATGGCATCGTACGCCGCATCGAGGTGCCCTCGCGCGAGGGGACAAACACCAACTGGGCCGTCTTCGCTCTGGCCAATACCAGCGACGAGCAGATCGACCGGCTGATCGTTGCTCCGAACTACAAGCTGGCTGGATCCGATCTCTTCTGGCCGGATCTGGGCTCCTCGCGCATCGCGGCGATCACGCCGAGCCAGGGCATCGCCCCCGCGCGGCAGAAAAGCATGGAAGCCGATGTCTTCCTGGTCACCCTGGACCCCGGGTCGATCGTGACGTTCGTGGCCGAACTGACGACACCCAACCTGCCGGAAGTCAGGATCTGGGAGCCGGATGTCTACGAGGAAACCATCAACGCCTATACGCTCTACCGCGGCATCATCCTGGGAATCTCCGGCCTGCTGGCGCTGTTCCTGACGATCCTGTTCGTCGTCAAGGGCACCGTGATGTTTCCGGCGACCGCGGCGCTGGCCTGGTCGGTTCTGGCTTATCTGTGTATCGACTTCGGCTTCTGGAGCATGGTGTTCAACCTGGGCGGCGGCGGCAGCCAGCTGGCGCGCGCCTGTGCGGAGGTCATGCTGGCCGCCAGCTTGATCATCTTCCTCTATGCCTATCTCAACCTCAATCGCTGGAACATCCACTATTCCCATCTGGCGCTGACGACGCTGATCCTCATTCTGGGGCTTCTGGGCGTTGCCGTGTGGGATCCGTCGATCGCGGCCGGCATCGCACGGCTTTCCCTTGCAGTAATCGGCGTGCTGGGCTTTGTGACGATCGCGGTTCTGGCATTCCAGCATTACGACCGCGCGATCCTGCTGATCCCGACCTGGTGCCTGCTGATGGCCTGGCTGGTGGGCGCGGGCATGACGGTCACCGGCCTCCTCGTCAATGATATCGTCCAGCCTGCCCTTGACGGCGGTCTCGTGCTGATCGTCCTGCTGATCGGCTTCACGGTGATGCAGCATGCCTTTGCCGGCGGCGCCATCGCGCAGGGCCTGATCTCGGACGTGGAACGCAAGGCCCTGGCCCTGACGGGGGCAGGGGACATCATCTGGGACTGGGATATCGACCGGGACCGCATCTATACGGGCAACGAGGTCGAAGACCTGCTCAACATCAAGCGCGGCACGCTCGACGGTCCGGCCCGCGACTGGCTGGACGTTCTCCACCCGCAGGATCGGGACCGGTTCCGGGCAACGCTCGATGCGGTGATCGACCAGCGCCGCGGCAAGGTCGTCCAGACGTTTCGCCTCAGGTCGGAAGACGGACATTTCCGCTGGTTCCGCCTGAGGGCGCGCCCGATCATCGGCTCGGACGGCGAGGTGATCCGCTGTGTCGGCACGCTGCTCGATGTCACCGAGGAACGCACGGCCGAAGAGCGGCTCCTGCACGACGCCGTTCACGACAACCTGACCGGCCTGCCGAACCGCGAACTCTTTGTCGACCGCCTGCGCACCTGTGTCGTCCGCTCGAAAGCGGAGGAATCGTCGAAGCCGACCCTCATGGTGCTCAATCTCGACCGGTTCAAGCAGGTCAATGACAGCATTGGCCTGTCCGCCGGCGACAGCATTCTCCTGACCGTGGCCCGCCGTCTCGGCCGCCTGATCGGCCAGCAGGATACGCTCGGCCGCCTGTCGGGAGACCAGTACGGTCTCGTCCTGCTCTCCGAACTGGAGCCGGACCGGATCGTCACCCTGGCCGATTCCCTGCGCAAGGCCGTGCGGGCACCGATCACGTTCGGCGACCGGGAGATTTTCCTCACCTGCTCCGTCGGCATCGCCTTCTTCGAGGGCGGCAAACAGGGCGTGGAGGATTTGCTCACCAACGCGGAAATCGCCCTCAATCATGCCAAGCGCCTGGGAGGCGATCGCCAGGAAGTGTTCCGCCCGATCCTGCGCCCGCTGGACAGGAACATCGTCGATCTGGAAGCCGATCTGAGGGAGGCCATCAAGAAGGAGACCCTCGGTGTCTTCTTCCAGCCGATTATCCGCCTGCAGGACCAGTCGGTCGCCGGCTTCGAAGTGCTCGCCCGCTGGAACCATGCCAAGCGCGGCAAGATCTCTCCGTCCGAGTTCATTCCGGTGGCCGAACAGTCCGGCCTCATCAACGAGCTCGGCATGTACATGCTGGACAAGGGCGCGCAGCAGCTCGCCCTGTGGCAGCGCGAATTCGGCACGCCGCAGCCGCTTTTCGCCTCGGTCAACCTGTCATCACGCCAGTTGCTGAAGCAGGACCTGATCAACGACGTGAAGGCCGTCCTGTCGAGAACGTCGCTTGAACCGGGCACACTGAAGCTGGAGCTGACGGAATCCCTGGTGATGTCCAACCCGGAATATTCCGCCAAGGTGCTGGAGCGCCTGCGCGGACTGGGAGCGGGACTGTCGCTGGACGATTTTGGCACCGGACATTCCTCGCTGTCGTACCTGCAGCGCTTCCCGTTCGACACGATCAAGATCGACCAGTCCTTCGTCAAGCCGAACGGCTCGGCGGCGAGGCCGGTCCTGTTGCGAACGATCGTGGCAATGGGACACGACCTGGGCATGTCGGTCGTGGCGGAAGGCGCCGAAAGCGAGACCGATGCGCTGGAGCTCTATCAGCTCGGCTGCGAATTCGCGCAGGGCTATTTCTTCGGCGAAGCGGTGTCGGCGGCCGAGGCGACCAAGATGCTGCGCAAAATGCCGGCTGAAGCGGAAAGCGCATAGGGCTCGCCGCCCGTCACCCGGTGCATGATCACGGCACCAGGACCGGCACCGTCCGGTCCGTCTGGCGGATTTCCAGAGGCGTGGAACCGAAAGCATCGCCGTCGATCTGGGCCGCAACCGGGCCCGTCGAGGTGATCGTTGCCGACGAAAACGGCCTTACGGTCACCCCGCGCGCCTTATGGATCCGGCCCAGCAGCAGCGCAAGGCCGTAACCGAACGACGACAAGGGGTCGTCCCTCTCCAAGACCAGCATGTGCAGTCCGGGGTGGGTCGCCCCGCCCGGACAGATGACGAAGGGGCCGCCATAGTGCCGGGCGTTGCTGGCAACGGCGAATTTGCCGGTGAGTTGTTCTCCGTCCAGCGTGATCGTGAGATCCGTACTCTTGCGCTTCACGCCGGTGCGGATCGCCGTGATCACATAGGCGAGTTTACCGAGCCGGCGCTTCAGGTGAAGCGGCACCGCATGAACGACCTCCGCATCGAAACCGCTGGACACCATCAGCACGAAGGGGCGGCCGTTGCAAAGGCCGTAATGGAGCGCGCTTGTCTTCCGTTGGAGGATCATGTCCGCAATCGCGGCGGCATTGCGGGGCAGGGAAAGTTCCAGGGCTAGGACATTGGCCGTGCCGAACGGAATGACGGCAAGCGGCGGCGGGTCGGGATGGGTCTGAAAGCCGGTCAGCGCCTCGTTGATCGAGCCGTCGCCTCCCGCCACCACGAAGGTTCCCACCCGCAGATCCGGATCGCAGCAGACCTCACCGATTTCGCCGGCATGGCGGGTGAGCCTGATCTCGGTGCTGCAGCCACGCTTCTCGAGCCGGTCCCGGACGTCGCTCAGAACCCGGGCGTTGTATCCGCCGGAGGTTGGATCTCGCCATGATAAGCACCGGGCCAGCGTTTTCCCGCTCGGCAAGGCGAGTCGATGCAGTGGCTGACCACCAGGAAACTCTCACGTGAAATCCCCTGCTAGAGCATTTCTCGACAATATTGAATCATTTGACCGCGGCGAGGTTCGGTTTCGCGGCTATGCGCCATTCTTATACGGGGCCATGCCGCCCCGCGCCAGCGCATCCGCACGTTCATTTTCCGGATGGCCCGCGTGGCCCTTGACCCAGTGCCAGGTTACGTCGTGGCGTTGCCTTGCCGCGTCGAGAGCCTGCCAGAGATCCGCGTTCTTCACGGGCTTGTTGGCCGCGGTCCGCCAGTTCTTGCGTTTCCAGCCGTCCAGCCACTCGTGGATGCCGCTGCGGACATAGGTGCTGTCGGTATAAAGATCGATCGCGCAGGGGCGGGTGAGGGCGTTGAGGCCCTCTATGGCGGCGGTCAGTTCCATGCGGTTGTTCGTGGTGACGGCTTCGCCGCCGCACAGCTCTTTCTCGTGTTCGCCAAAGCGCAGGAGTGCACCCCATCCGCCCGGCCCGGGATTTCCCGAACAGGCCCCGTCGGTGTAGATCGCCACGCGCCTGACGCTGCTCATCGTTCCAGCCCGTATGCTTGTGCGTTGCCGACCGTCTGGTGGAAGCGGAGTTTTTTCAGATACTCCAGCGGGTCCTTCGGGGTCACCAGCGCGCCTTGCGGAACGCTCAGCCAGTCATAGAGCCTTGTCAGCAGAAACCGCAGCGCCGCGCCCCGGCAGAGGATCGGCAGCGCCTCATATTCGTCCGTTTCGAGCGGCCGGACGGATGCATATCCCTTCAGCAGCGCCCGCGCCTTCGTGACGTTGAACGAGCCGTCGTGCTCGAAGCACCAGGCATTGAGGCAGATGGCGATGTCATAGGCCAGGGCGTCGTTGCAGGCGAAATAGAAGTCGATCAGGCCGGAGAGTTCGTCGCCGAGAAAAAACACGTTGTCCGGGAAAAGATCCGCATGGATCACGCCCTTCGGCAGGTCCGCCGGCCAGTTGGCTTCCAGATAATCGAGTTCCCGGGAAATCTCCGCGCCCAGTCCCGCATGGACGCTGTCGGTGCGCGCGCCGCACTGCTCGAACAGCGGCCGCCAGCCGGTGACGTCCAGCGCATTCTTGCGGTAGCCCTCATAGTCCATGCCGTCCAGGTGCAGCTCCGCCATGGCCTTGCCCAGCTCGCTGCAATGGTCGACCCGCGGGCGCTTGACCCACATGCCTTCCAGGAAGGTCACGAGCGCGGCGGGGCGTCCCGCCAGCGTACCGAGCAGCTTGCCGTCCCGTGAGGGAACGGGCGTGGGGCAGGAGAGCCCCTTGCGCGCAAGATGCTGCAGGAGATTGAGGAAATAGGGCAGGTCGTCCGGGTTCACACGCTTTTCGTAGAGCGTCAGGATGTAGGAGGCCTTGTCCGTGTGAAGCAGGAAATTGCTGTTCTCGACCCCTTCGGCGATGCCCTTGAAGGAGAGCAGGCGCCCGACATCGTAGTTGCCGATGAAGCTGTTGAGTTCCTCATCGGTGACTTCGGTATAAACAGCCATATTCTTATCCGCTGGCGGCCTGAGCCTGGGAAAGCATGTCCCGGAGCTCGCGCGGCAGGTTGAAGGAAATCGTTTCTTCCGCTGTGCGGACGGTTTCGACGGTCACATCGAACCGGTCGGCGAAGGCGTCGATGATTTCCTCTACCAGGGTCTCGGGCGCCGAGGCACCGGCCGTCAGCCCCAGGGAGCGGATCCCCTCGAAATCCTGCCAGTCGATGTCGCTGGCGCGCTGTATGAGCACCGCGGTCCTGCAGCCCGCACGCTCGGCGACTTCCCGAAGGCGCTGCGAATTCGAGGAGTTGGGGGCGCCGACCACGATCATCGCCTCCACCCTGGGCGCCACATGCTTGACCGCTTCCTGGCGGTTCGTCGTCGCATAGCAGATGTCTTCCTTGTGCGGGGCGACGATTTCCGGAAACCGCTCCTGCAGGACGGCGACGATCCCGGCCGTATCATCGACCGAGAGCGTGGTCTGGGTGATATAGGCGAGCGTCCGGCCGGTTTTCGGCGTATAGGCGCGGGCGTCTTCTTCGGTTTCGATCAGCGTCACCGTGCCTTCCGGCAACTGGCCCATGGTGCCGATCACTTCCGGATGGCCCGCGTGGCCGATCAGGAGGATTTCCCGGTCGCGCCGGAAATGGATGACCGCTTCCTTGTGGACCTTCGAAACCAGCGGGCAGGTGGCGTCCAGATAGAACATCTTGCGCGTCTGCGCGTCCTGCGGAACCGCTTTCGGCACGCCATGGGCCGAGAACACCACCGGTCTGTCGGTGTGCTCGGCCGGAATCTCTTCCAGTTCCTCGACGAATACGGCGCCCTTGGCCTTCAGGCCGTCCACCACGAATTTGTTATGCACGATTTCGTGGCGCACATAGACGGGGCTACCGTATTTCTCCAGCGCAAGTTCCACGATCTGGATCGCCCGGTCCACTCCGGCGCAGAAGCCGCGTGGGGCGCACAGGTGGATGGAGAGGGCTGGTTTTGCTGTCGCGGTCTCTGACATGATGCACTTTCGACAAACCTTTATGCGCGCAATAAGGGCTTGCAGGTCCGCTCTGTCAAGGGAGCCGCGTCGATCTGCGCACCGATTCAGTCATATTGGCTGGACATGGCTCTACAAGTCTCGCCAAGCAAATACGTAGCTGCTATGAAGCGCAGCCAGATTGCGTTGCGTTCAAATGGGTAGAAGATGATCAGTGCATTTCAAGCCGTAGCCAAATCCAGACTGAAAACGATGTTCACCCTTGGTATCTGCGCGGCGGCTTTGAGCGGATGCGGCGCGGGTTCGGACAGTGTTGCAGGAAAGATCATCTCCGGCGGCCAGGAGCCGATCGAAATCTCTCCTGAAACCTTTGCGCCTCCGGTTTCCTGTCCGCCGATGCAGCTGAAGACAAACACCTTTCTGATCATGAAATACGCCCGGGGCAAGGAAGACCAGGCGGAAGGCCTGCTTTACCAGGCAACCATCGAGGACTGGGCAAATACCTGTACGCAGGGCGCCGACGGCCAAAGGCAAATGAAAGCCGGGTTCTCCGGCAATGTCACGCCGGGACCGGCATGGCAGGGCGGGGAAGTGATTCTGCCGCTGCGCATCGCGATCGTACCCGGCGGCAGCGGCGCGAAGCCGCTTTCCTCCGAGGTCCTGAAGGTCCCGGTGACGCTCGGCGCCGGGGCTCCGAGTGAAAAATGGACCCTGATCGAAGGGAACTTAACCGTACCGGCAAACGAGAGCGTGAAGGTCGTCTTCGGTTTTGACGAGGGCGGCCGCTGACGCCCCCTCACGGAAGAGCTGCCGGAAAAACTTGTGCACCGGCAAATATCCGGCATCAGAATGTCGCATGTTGACAAGATCATGTCTGCCTCGCACAATCGCGCCCTAAATCAGGGTCGTCCCCTGGTTGGCGTGGCAACACGCTGAAGCTTGTGCGGGAGAGGCCGGGTGAAAGGATCCCGGCGCCGAAGGAGCAACCGCCCCGGAAACTCTCAGGCAAAAGGACCGCACACTCGAAAACGCTCTGGAAAGCAGTGCTCCGCGCGAACGGATCTCGCGGACTGCTCACCGAAGGAGTAACCGCCGGGAGCCGCAAGGCGCCTTCGGGAAATCTCTCAGGTACTCGGACAGAGGGGGTGCAGACGGACGAGGCCCGCAAGGGATAGTCCGGGACTGCGCAACCCCAACGCGAGGACCCTTTATGGCGGATAACGTTGCAGACAGTGATCTGAAACAAACGCCTCTTCACGACCTTCACACGGAACTGGGCGCACGCATGGTGCCTTTCGCGGGCTATTCCATGCCGGTGCAGTACAAGTCCGGCATCATGGCCGAACACCAGCACACCCGCACGAAGGCAGGACTGTTCGACGTCTCCCATATGGGGCAGGCGCTGCTGACCGGGCCGGACCACGAGACCACCGCCCGCGCCCTGGAAGCCCTGACGCCCTCCAATTTCGTCGAGCTCGGCCGGGGCCGCCAGCGCTACACCGTGCTTCTCAACGAGGAAGGCGGCATCATCGATGATCTCATGGTCACGCGCCCGGTTTCCGAGGAAGACGACGGCAAGCTGATGCTTGTCGTCAATGCCGCTCGCAAGGAGGTCGACTACGCCCATTTCCGCGCCAATCTTCCCGAGAATGTCGAGCTTCAAGTGCTCGAGGACCGTGCGTTGATCGCAGTGCAGGGGCCTGAGGCCGTGGCGGCCGTTGCCGCCCACGCGCCCGAGGCCGCGGAGCTCGCCTTCATGTCGGCTGCGCCGATGGAATTCGACGGCATCGCCTGCCACATTGCCCGCGCCGGCTATACCGGCGAGGACGGGGTGGAGATGTCGGTGCCGGCCGGGGCGGCGGAGGCGATCGCCCGGGCGCTTCTTGCCGACAATCGCGTTGAACCGGTTGGCCTGGGCGCCCGCGACAGTCTGCGCCTGGAGGCCGGGCTCTGTCTCTATGGCCACGATATCGACGAAACCACCTCTCCGGTGGAAGGGGCCATCACCTTCTGCATGCAGAAGCGCCGCCGCGAAGAAGGCGGCTTTCCGGGCGCCGAACGTATTCAATCGGAGCTGAAGGACGGGCCGGGCCGCATCCGCGTAGGTCTTGCACTGGACGGCAAGGCGCCGGCGCGCGAGGGCGCCGAGATTGCGCTGCCGGACGGACCGGTGGTCGGAACCGTCACCTCCGGCGGCTTCGCCCCCACCGTCGGCGCGCCGATCGCCATGGGCTATGTGCCCGCGAACCACGCTGCCACCGGCACCCGGCTGGAACTGATCGTGCGTGGCCGCCGTCTGCCGGCCACCGTCGCGGACATGCCCTTCGTGCCGAACCGCTATTACCGCAAACCAAAATCCTGATTTCAACTGGACACCGAACAATGACAACCTATTACTCCAAAGACCACGAGTGGATTTCCGTGGACGGCGATGTCGCCACCGTCGGCATCACGGCCTATGCCCAGGAACAGCTCGGCGATGTCGTTTATGTCGAGCTGCCGGAGGCAGGCAAACAGCTCTCCCAGGGCGATGAAGCCGCCGTCGTGGAATCCGTGAAAGCGGCCAGCGAAGTCTATGCGCCGATTGACGGCGAAGTCGTTGCTGCCAACAACGTGCTTGCCGACGAACCGGCCAAGGTCAATGAAGATCCGGAAGGCGCCGCCTGGTTCCTGAAACTGAAGGTCGGCAATGCGGACCAGCTCAGCGAGCTGATGGACGAAGCCGCCTACAAGGCCTACGTGGAGACGCTCTGAGCGATGGCGGGGCATTATCACTCAGCCGAGGTGGATTGGACCTGCGCCGGCGACTTTGCCGCCAATGCCTATTCCCGCGCGCATGTCTGGCGCTTTGACGGCGGACTGGAAGTCCCCGCAAGCGCCTCGCCGAGTGTTGTGCCCCTGCCGTATTCGGTCGAGGCAGCTGTCGATCCGGAAGAGGCCCTCGTTGCCGCCATCTCCTCCTGCCACATGATGTCCTTTCTGCATCTGGCGCGCCGGGCAAATCTGAACGTGTCCGGCTATCGCGACCGGGCGCGGGGTGAATTGAACCGTGTGGCCAGGGGCAGAATGGCGATCACGAAGGTGGTGCTTCGGCCGGAAGTCACGCTGGCCGGCGGGGACGAGCCGGATCCGGCCCGGCTGAGCAATCTGCACGAAGAGGCGCATGGCATCTGTTTCATCGCCAACTCGGTGAAATGCGAGATTGTGGTGGAGCCCGCACCTCTCCGCCGCGTCGCGCCATCGCGCCACGCAGACGTCTGAAGGACGGGCAACCGCCAGTGTCCCACCGCACCGCGTGCGATCGCAAATCCGGCGCCTGCCCGCCGACCGTCTTGCCGCCGTGACGGCGGGTGAGACGCCGGCATTGAGACATTGGCACCGAGACTCTGGAAACGGCCACTGGCTCTTGGAAACGATTAACCGCTCCGCGAACGAGTGGGTCCCGGCTCGGCACTGCGCCCGGCCGGGACGACTGCCGGGCAATCGGCACGCCGTTCGCGGGAACAAACCTAACCTTGGGAGCAGCCCATATGCGCTACCTGCCTTTGAACGATACCGACCGCAGCGACATGCTTGCGCGGATCGGCGTCAAATCGATTGACGAGCTCTTCGCGGACATTCCCGAGAATGTCCGCCTGGAGCGCCTTTTGGACCTACCGAAACGTGCCAGCGAACTGGAAGTGGAGCGCAAGCTCTCGCACATGGCCGCGAAGAACACCTCTGCGGGCTCCGTGCCGTTCTTCGTCGGTGCCGGTGCCTACAAGCACCACGTTCCGGCTACGGTCGATCATCTGATCCAGCGGTCCGAGTTTCTGACCTCCTATACGCCTTACCAGCCGGAAATCACGCAGGGCACGCTGCAATACCTGTTCGAGTTCCAGACCCAGGTCGCCCGTCTCACCGCCATGGATGTCGCCAACGCCTCCATGTATGACGGCTCCACCGGCACCGGCGAGGCGGTGCTGATGGCGCACCGGGTGACCAAGCGCAACAAGGCGGTGCTTTCCGGCGGGCTCCATCCGCAATACCGGGAAGTCGTCGAGGGTCTCTCCAACATGGCCGGCGACAAGGTCGTCAGCCTGCCGGCCGACCCGACGGGCACCGAGGACATTCTTGCCCAGATCGATGACGAGACCTCCTGCGTCGTGGTCCAGTCGCCGTCCTTCTACGGCCAGCTGATCGACCTGAAGCCGATTGCCGAAAAGGCCCACGAGCACAATGCGCTGCTGATTGCTGTCTTCACCGAGGTGGTATCGCTCGGCCTCATCGAGCCGCCGGGAACGCAAGGCGCGGACATCGTCGTCGGCGAAGGCCAGTCCATCGGCAACGGCCTCAACTTCGGCGGCCCTTACGTGGGCCTGTTTGCCACGCGTCAGAAATATGTCCGCCAGATGCCGGGCCGGCTCTGCGGCGAGACCGTCGACGCGGAAGGCAAGCGCGGCTTCGTGCTGACGCTGTCGACCCGCGAGCAGCATATCCGCCGCGACAAGGCGACGTCCAACATCTGCACCAATTCCGGCCTCTGCTGCCTGGCGTTCACCATCCACATGTCGCTTCTGGGGCAGGCGGGTCTGACCAAGCTCGCCCGCATCAACCACGCCAATGCGGTGAAGCTGAAGAAACGCCTCGCGGACGTTCCGGGCGTGGAAGTCCTGAACAAGGCCTATTTCAACGAATTCACCATCGCCCTGCCGAAAGTGGCGGAGGATGTGGTCGAGCAGCTCAGCCAGCGCGGTATTCTCGCCGGCCTGCCGGTCTCGCGCCTGGAACCGGGCAACAAGGACCTGGCCAATCTGCTGGTCGTAGCCTCGACCGAAGTCAACACGGACGAAGACCGCGCCGCCTTTGCGGACGCACTGAAGGAGGTGCTGGCATGAGCATGAACACCCAGGGCCGTCCCACCAAACCGGGCGAATCCGACGGAGCCTTCCACCCCAAGACCTTCACCGGCAACCGCGGGCTCGACATGGAAGAGCCGCTGATCTTCGAATTCGGCTCGCTGGAAACCACCGGCGTCGATCTCGATGAAGACGAAGGTGCCGAATTCGAGCTCGGCAGCCATCAGCGCCGGTCCGAAATCGGTCTGCCGGGCCTTGCCGAACCGGAAGCCATGCGCCACTACGTGCGCCTGTCGCGCAACAACTATGCGATCGACAGCGGTCTCTATCCGCTCGGCTCGTGCACCATGAAGCACAATCCGCGGCTGAACGAGAAGATGGCCCGCCTGCCGGGCTTCGGCGACATTCATCCGCTGCAGCCGGTCTCTTCCGTTCCAGGTGCCCTGGAGCTGATCGACGAACTGGCGCACTGGCTGATGGTCTCCACCGACATGTCAGCCGTTGCCATGAGTCCGAAAGCGGGCGCCCATGGCGAACTGTGCGGCATGATGGCGATCAAGGCGGCCCATACGGCGGCCGGCCGCGATCCGAAGATCGTGCTGGTTCCCGAAAGCGCTCACGGCACCAACCCGGCCACCGCCGCGCTGCTCGGCTACAAGGTCGTCTCCATCGATGCCAAGGACGACGGCACGGTCGATCTCGGCGCCCTGAAGACCACCATTGCAGAGCACAGCGGCAACATCGCCGGCATCATGCTCACCAACCCGAACACCTGCGGGCTGTTCGAGCGGGACGTGAAGCAGATCGCCGATCTGATCCATTCGGTGGACGCCTATTTCTACTGCGACGGCGCCAACTTCAACGCCATTGTCGGCAAGGCCCGTCCCGGCGATCTCGGCGTCGATGCCATGCACATCAACCTGCACAAGACCTTTTCGACGCCGCATGGCGGCGGCGGTCCGGGCTCCGGCCCGGTGGTCCTGTCGGAGCGCCTCGCGCCCTTCGCGCCGCTGCCCTTCATCCGCAAGAGGCAGAAGGGTCTGGAACTGGTCGAGACGGAAGCCGCCACGACGAAGGATGAAAAGCCCTTCGGCCGTATGACCGCCTTCCACGGCCAGATGGGCATGTATGTGCGCGCGCTCTCCTACATGATGAGCCACGGCTCGGACGGGCTGAAACAGGCCTCGGAAGACGCGGTGCTGAATGCCAACTATATCCGCGTCGGCCTGCAGGACCTGATGAGCCTGCCTTTCGGCAAGCGTCCCTGCATGCACGAGGTGCTGTTCGACGACAGCTTCCTGAAGGACACCGGCGTCACCACACTCGATTTCGCCAAGGCGATGATCGACGAGGGCTACCACCCGATGACCATGTATTTCCCGCTGGTCGTTCACGGCGCGATGCTGATCGAGCCGACGGAGTCCGAAAGCCGGGCTTCGCTCGATCTTTTCGTCGCCACGATGCGCGATCTGGTCATGAGCGCCAAGCGCGGCGAAACGGAACGCTTCTCCGGCGCCCCCTATCTCGCCCCGCGCCGCCGCCTCGACGAAACCACCGCCGCCCGCAAGCCGGTCCTGAAATGGACCGAGCCCGAACCGGCCGAGGTGACCCCGGCCGCGGCGGAATAGTCGGACCGGCGACCAACGATCGAGAAGAAAATCTCGGCTTGAACGACCCCCCGAAAGTTGGACACGACTTTCGGGGTTTGCCGGTAAAAGCACTCTCTTTCCATCGTCCTCCCGGCCAAGCGTAGCGCGAGCCGGGATCGGAGAGCCACGAGCCCTCGCGTTGTGTTCGACAGACCTCGGTCCTCCGATCCCGGATCTCCGCTCCGCTACGTCCAGCCTCCTCTCCGAGTCACCTCGGGCGAACGACAGTGAGGCCCGGGGCCTACTCATTTCCAGAGCGCTTACAAATTGAAGCAGGAGGTCCGCCTGCAGCGTCGTTACACGCTGCGGCAAGCGGACTAGCGAGTAGGCCCCGGCTCTGCGCTGGGCCGGGGTGTCTCGGTGCCTGAACCCAGAAGTCACCACATAACGCAAGCCCGGCGCTCCGATAAGCAGGGATGACGTAGCATGTGATTTGCCACTGATCCTGCTCCCGGACATATGCAGAATTGCTTCTACTGCATCGCCACAATCCTCTCCCCGCGCTCGGCAAGGTCGAGCAGGTGAGACATCCAGCTCTCCCGCCTGCGCAGAAACTCCCGCAACAGGCCCGGATAGTCCTCAGTTACGGCCCCGATGACGGACGGGCGCTGCGAAAGCTGTTGCCGCCAGCGCCGGACACGGTCCAGCCCGTCGAAAACCCCGAGATCCGTAAACCCCTCTAAGACGTCGAAATAGCGGAAAACCGGACCGAAGGCCGCATCGACGAGGGAGAACGAAGCCCCGGCGAAGAAGGGCCCGTCCATGTCGACATGCTCCTCCAGATGGCTGAACTTCGTGCGCAGCGCCTCGGTGGCGGCCTGAAAGCCGGTATTGTCCCTGGCGTTGTAGAGCGCGCCGATGCCGTTCAGGATCTGCGAGGCGAATTCGACATAGGCCCGGTGCTTGGCCCGCTCAGTGGGATCCTGAGGATGCAGCTTTCCCGGCTGGGTTTCGTCCAGGTATTCCACGATCGGAGCCGACTCGAACAGATACCTGTCTTCGCCGACCTTCAACAGCGGCACCTTGCCGAGAGGCGAGGCGGCGCGGAACCAGTCCGGCTTGTTGCCGAGGTCGACATGGATCCGCTCGAAGGGAACGTTCTTTTCGTCGAGAACGATCGCGGCGCGCTGCACGTAAGGGCAGAGCGTGTGACTGATCAGGGTGAGAGGTAAGGACATGAGGATCTCCGTTTACATGCATCTGCATTAAAAATATATGCATTTGCATATAAATTCAATATTGATGCAACTGCATAAAGATCCTATGCCTCGAATATGAGCGAAAAGTCCTGCGAACCATCGGACCCGACAATGGTCGACGCCTGGGCTCGGCTGCAGCGCGCCAGCGGTGCCGTGCTGTCGCGGGTGGAGGCGAGGCTGAAGGCCGAAGGCTTTCCGCCGCTCGGCTGGTATGACGTGCTGCTGGAACTGCGCCGCGCGGAGAACCGGACCCTGCGCCCGGTGGATATCGAGAAGCGCACGCTGCTTGCCCAGTACAACGTCTCCCGCCTGATCGACCGGCTGGCCGCGGCCGGCTACGTGGAGAAACTGAAGGCGCCGGACGACCGCAGGGGCGTGGTCGTCCGCCTGCTTCCGGAGGGAGAGTCGCTGCTGAAATCCATGTGGCCGGTGTACCGCCAGGCCATCGAAACGGAATTCGCCACCCGTCTGGACGCGGAGGATGCGGAAGCCCTCTGGAAGATCCTGACCAAGTTGCTGCCCTGATCGACAGCCTTGAAGTTCGAAGGACCCCTGTTCGATATTGGTGAACGCACTGTTTTCGGAACTGTAACGGAGGAATGCGTATATAGACCGAAGACACAACGCGGACCCGACACAGGCAAGCCATGACCAATTCGAACCACCTCGATAAAAGAGACGGCCTGCCGGAAGAATGGCTGTATCTTCTGAAGGAATATCCTCGTGAGCGGTGGGCCTCCAGCCGCAACCTCGGCCCGCTGACGGAGTTCTGGCTGGCGCGTCACAACGGTTTCCGCCAGCTTGGGCGCAGCCTTGATGATCTGCTGGTCAAATTCCGCGAGGGGAAGATGCCGGTGAAGCAGTTCGGCGGAACCTTCGCACCGCGCCTGCAGCAGTTTCTCTCCGAGCTGCACCACCATCACATGATTGAGGACGAACACTATTTTCCTGTTTTCATGGCGGCGGAGAAGCGTCTCGTGGCTGGCTTTGAACTTCTGGAAAACGACCACGAGCTGATCCATCACCGCATCGAGACCGTCATCGGCAGCGCCAACAAGCTGCTCGGCCGGTTGCGCGAAGGCAACCGGGACAAGATTCGCCGCGCGTCCGACGACTATGCGGCAACCAGCAGCACGCTGGTCACCGGCCTGATGCGGCACCTGGACGACGAGGAAGACCTGATCGTACCGCTGATCCTCGACCGCGGCGAACACGACCTTGGTCTGTCCTGATTTGATCTTTCAGCCGTTCGCTGCGGGCAATTGAGAAAAGGAAGGTAACTCAGCGTTCTGAGGGCACTGTTCAGCGAATGGATCCCAGATCCTTCCCCCGGCGGTCATCCCCGACTCGATCGGGGATGACCTCAAGAGGTGATGTGTTGCCACTTGCCTCTCCGGGTCTCACTTGCCTTCGCCGATGAGAGCAAGAATCTCTGGTTCATGTCATGTCCTCCGGCCTCACCGGAAATTGCGTCGACACGAAGATGAACAAGAAGCTTGACTTCCGCCGGGCCGTCGCGCATTAAAAATGGCATGACCAAGACGAGCGCATCCTTCGTGTATTTTTATTACGTCACCGATATACCGGCGGCTGCGTAGGATCTTGTCAACCTCATAGAACCCTCAAAAGCCGCCGCGTCAGGCGGCTTTTTGGTTTCTGAGGAACCCGGGCTTCCTGGCGGGAAAACCAGGAAAGCGAAAATGACCAGACACATGATCGAAGCCGGGAAGCCGGCGTCTAAACTCAGATCCGAGGCGCTTGCCGTGCTTCTGGAGCGCGGGCTCGTGCACCAGTGCACGGATATCGAAGCGCTCGACAAGACCCTGTCCGACGGTCCGCTCACCGCCTATGCCGGGTTCGATGCCACGGCGGCAAGTCTGCATGTCGGCCATCTGATGCCGCTGATGACCATGCGCTGGCTGCAGAAACTCGGCCATCGGCCGATCATCGTGCTTGGCGGCGGAACCAGCCGGATCGGCGATCCGAGCTTCCGCAAGGATGCCCGGCCGATGCTTGAAGAGCGGCAGATTGCCGCCAATATCGCCACCATCCGGCGTTCGGTGGAGCGCCTTGTCGATATGGACGGGCCGGAGGGCGCGCTGCTGGTCGACAATGCGGAATGGCTGAACGAATTCCGCTTCCTGGAATTCCTGCGTGACTACGGCTCCCAGTTCACCGTGAACCGCATGATGACCTTCGACAGCGTCAAGTCGCGCCTGGAGGCGCAGCTGCCGCTGACGGTGCTGGAATTCTGCTACATGATGCTGCAGGCGGTGGATTTCCTGGAACTCGCCAAGCGCCACGACTGCGTTCTGCAGGTCGGCGGCTCCGACCAGTGGGGCAACATCGTCAATGGCGTGGAACTCGGCCGCCGGGACGGGCGCAAGCTCCACGGTCTCACCGTGCCGCTGATCACCACCGCAAGCGGTGCGAAGATGGGCAAGACGGCGGCCGGTGCTGTCTGGCTGCATCCCGAACACTTGTCGCCTTTCGGCTTCTGGCAGTTCTGGCGCAATACGGCGGACGCGGATGTCGCAAGGTTCCTGCGGCTCTTCACGGAAATCCCCATGAGCGAGATCGAACGGCTCGCCGCCCTGGAAGGAGCGGAACTGAACGAGGCCAAGAAGATCCTGGCGACCCAGGTGACGTCGATCGTCCACGGGCCGGAAGAAGCACGCGCGGCGCTGCAGCAGGGCGATGCGCTCTTTGCCGGAGACAGCGACATCCTGGAGCCGACACACACATTGCCGTTGAAGATCCTGGCGGACGGTCTGGGGCTGCTGGAACTTGTGGTGGCTGTCGGCTTTGCCACCTCCAACGGCGAGGCAAGGCGGCTTGTGGAAGGCGGCGGCGTGCGTCTCAACAATCACATCGTCGAGGATGTCCGACGGCGCATCGCGATCGGCGATCTTCAGGCCAATGACAGGCTGTCGGTTTCAGTCGGCCGCAGGCGCAAGGCGCTGGTGGGCTTCGAGTGAGGATGGATCCGCGGCGGGCTCAGCCTCCGCGACGAACTCGCTCGGCTGAAGCGTGCCTTGATATCCGAATACCTTCCCGATGAGCGGGAAGCGCACCTCGACGGAAAAATGATAGTGGCCATCAACCACACGCTCGCGCCCCAATGGCCTGGGCGCGAGCGCCGGCGGTATCCTGAGCGGGCCCAGGAGGACCTGTTCCGGCGTGAGGTCGATCCCCTCTGCGGTTGCCGTTACCCGCATCTTGAAGAGAAACGGCCCGAGCCGTTCCAGCATGCAGGGAAAGCTCTCGCGCGTGCCGGGCAACATGTCGGTCTGAAACGGTTGGCCGTCGAAACGCCGCGTCCACCGTTCGCCGGTTTCAAGTGGTTCGAAACTCGTTTCAACGGGAACGTTGCTCGCGGGCCGCGGCAGTCTGGTCAGGCGGCAGATCAATCGTGCCGCCCAGGATCGGCCCTGAGAGACGCCGGCCGTGCCCTTGGCACGTGCGGCGAAGCGGTGCATATCGCGGATCTGCGGCGGCAGCCGGTCAAATTCCTCACCCAATATGGCCCGGTAGAGAATGCGAGACATGACACCGCCCTGTCGTGCGTGAATATTTTGTGCCAGACAGATCACTGAAATGGATCCGGTGCAACCTCCGATTGGACGTGCGACGGATGGAGCCGGGCATCTTTACGGCTCCCTCCGTCGCCCGGCTCTATTCCGATCCTGGCCGTGCCCGGTATTCCTGCACCGGCAGTCCGCCGATGCCCCAGTTCTCAAACTCGACCTCCTCGATGACCACAAAGGTGGTCGATGGGTTCTTGCCGAGCACGTCGGCCAGCAAGTCGGTCGCCCCCTTGATGAGACGGGCCTTTTGGGCCGGCGTGACGCCCTCGCGGGTCACTTGGATGTTGACGTAGGGCATGCTCATGCGCTCCGGCTGGGTTTGATGTGAAAAACCTTCGACATGATCTGCCAGCGGCCGTCTTCGCGCACGAAAGTCAGGAAGTCGACGAAATCCTTGTCGCCGATGCTGCAGCGGACCCTGGCAAAGGCGGTGTTCTCGCCGGCAAGCTGGATTTCATCGATCGCGTCTTTGCGTTGTTCGCCGCGCGAGGCCGGCGACTGGCGGGCAGCGACAACCGGCACGTAATCCTCCATCGTCCGGTGCAGCGGCGGCGTCTCGTCGGCCGTCGCATAAACAGCCCTTGGGTGAAACACTTCCTGCAGAAGGGCGGTGTCGCAATGATGAAGCGCGTCGAAATAGTCCGAGAGGACGCCTTGGAGTGCATTCAGAGCGTCGCTCATGCCGCCAGTCCCTCCGCCGCGAGGGCCTTTTGGGCGGATGGCCGGGCCCTGATACGGGCGACATAGACCTCGGTGCGCGGCCAGTCGGCCAGCGAAACGCCTATGAAACCCGTCCAGTTCAGGATAACGAACGCGTAGGCATCCGCGACGGTAAAGGCACTCCCGAGGAGATAGTCGCCGCCTTTCGCCAGAAGCGCGTCGAACTGGCTGATCCTGGTCTTGAGTTTGCGGAGATTGTCGGCTTTTTCCGCCTCTGAGGCGTCCACGCCGGAGAAGTACGGGCCGAACGCCTTGTGCAACTCCGCGGTAAGGAAGCTGAGGATTTCCAGCTGCCGGAAGCGCGCGAGGCCGCCATCTTCCGGACCGGCAAGATCAGGATTCCGCTCCGCCAGCCAGGAGAGGATCGCGACGTTTTCCGTCAGCACTTCGCCGGTTTGAAGTTGCAGGGCCGGGACGTAGCCGCGCGGATTGGTAAGGGAGTATTGCGCACCCGTTTCGGTGATCCCGGCTCCGGTATCCACCTTCTCCAGTTGAAAGGACGTACCGGTTTCATTCAGCAGAATGTGCGCCGCCATGGAACAGGCGCCGGGTTTGTAGAAGAGTTTCATCGGTTGGCTCCATCGTTGGTGTCGATGGCAGGAAGGTGTTTCTAATAGTCACCATTGACAAGTAGGTAACTAACGGTAACCTCATTATCGAGTTACCGGCGAGTAACCTGATTTCACAAGCGAGACCTCAAGATGCCGCTCAAGATGCGCAGGAACCTGAGCCCCAAGCCGCCCGAGCCTTGCATGCTGACGGAATGCATGCAGGTGATCGCCGGAGCCTGGGCGCCCAACGTAATCTGGAGCCTGCGGGCCGGGCGACGCCGCTTCAGTGAACTCAAGGCCGACATTCCGCCGGTTTCCTCCAAGGTCCTGTCCGCGCGCCTGTCGGAACTGGAAGAGCGCGGCGTCCTTTCGCGTCACGTCCGCCCGACATCCCCACCTTCCGTCGAATATGAACTGACCGAACTCGGCCAGGAACTGATCCCCGCACTTGAGGCGATTGTTCAGGTAGGGCACAAGCTGAAGCTGATGCGCGCTCATGAGCTCGATTCCGAGGCGGCCGAGTAGGCGAACCCCGAGCGTTGCGCGACGCACTCGGATACAACGAAAAGGGGCAGCCTGAATTCAGGCCGCCCCTCTTGTCTGCATTCGGTGGAATTCCCGGTTTCTAGAAGAAACCCAGCTTGTTCGGGTTGTAGCTGACCAGCATGTTCTTGGTCTGCTGATAGTGATCGAGCATCATCTTGTGGGTTTCGCGGCCGATGCCCGACTGCTTGTAGCCGCCGAAGGCCGCATGGGCCGGGTAGGCGTGGTAGTTGTTCACCCACACGCGTCCGGCCTCGATGGCGCGGCCGAAGCGGTAGCAGCGGTTGGCGTCGCGGGTCCAGACGCCGGCGCCGAGGCCGTACATGGTGTCGTTGGCGATCGCGAGCGCTTCCGCTTCATCCTTGAAGGTGGTGACGGAGACGACAGGGCCGAAGATTTCCTCCTGGAACACCCGCATCTTGTTGTGGCCTTTCAGGATGGTCGGCTGGATGTAGAAGCCGCCCGAGAGTTCGCCCTCAAGCCTTGCTTCCGCTCCGCCGCACAGTACCTGGGCGCCTTCTTCCACCCCGATGGAAAGATAGGACAGGATCTTGTCCTGCTGCTCGCGGCTGGCCTGGGCGCCGACCATTGTGTCTGGCAAGCGCGGGTCGCCCTGCTTGATGGCCTTGACCCGGGCGATCGCCCGCTCGATGAAGGCCTCGTAGATGTCTTCCTGGATCAGCGCACGGCTCGGGCAGGTGCAGACTTCGCCCTGGTTGAAGGCGAACAGCACGAAGCCTTCGATGGCCTTGTCCAGGAACGCGTCGTCTTCCCGCATGACGTCGGAGAAGAAGATGTTCGGGGATTTGCCGCCCAGTTCCAGCGTCACCGGGATCAGGTTTTCCGTCGCGTACTGCATGATCATGCGGCCGGTCTGCGTGGAGCCGGTAAAGGCGATCTTGGCAATGCGCGGTGATTTGGCAAGCGGTGCACCGACCTCGGCGCCATAGCCGTTGACGATGTTCAGAACGCCCGCGGGCAGCAGGTCGCCGATCAGTTCGGCCAGCACGAGGATCGCGGCCGGCGTCTGCTCGGCCGGTTTCAGGATGACGCAGTTGCCGGCGGCCAGCGCCGGAGCGAGCTTCCAGGCGGCCATCAGCACCGAGAAGTTCCAGGGAATGATCTGGCCGACCACGCCGAGCGGCTCATGGAAGTGGTAGGCAACCGTGTCGGCATCGATTTCGGACATCGTGCCTTCCTGGCCGCGGAGCACGCCGGCGAAATAGCGGAAGTGGTCGATGGACAGCGGTATGTCGGCCGCGGTGGTTTCGCGGATCGGCTTGCCGTTGTCCCATGTCTCCGCCTGTGCCAGCAGATCAAGGTTGTCTTCCATGACGTCGGCGATCTTGAGCAGGATGTTGGCACGCTCGGCCGCTGCCGTCCGGCCCCAGGCCTCCCTGGCGGCGTGGGCGGCATCCAGGGCCAGTTCCACATCGGCGGCGTCCGAACGGGCGACCTCGCAGACGGTCTTGCCGGAGATCGGCGTGATGTTGTTGAAATAGCGGCCGTTCACCGGCGGCACGAATTTCCCGCCGATGAAGTTGTCATAGCGGCTCTTGAAGGGCGAAGCGGTCTCTTTCGCGAAACTGGGCATTTCATTCATGATGGTTCCTCCACTTGTCCTGGTCCTCCACCAGGGGATGGGAGGAATGTGCAGAATGGAGCGCGTGCGAACCAGACGGGGGCGAACGGTTCCAGGGCGAACCTGTCTCAGTTGTGAGACACTTCAGGTGGGGTTTTCGCCGATCCCCAGGCGCTTCATCCGGCGGTAGAGCGTTGCACGCCCGACACCAAGCGCCCGGGCGGCTTCGGAGACATTGCCTCCGGCCCGGGTCAGGGCGCGGATCACCGCAGTCCTTTCGGCTTTTTCAAAGCCGCTGTGTCCGTCGTCCCTGCCCAGCAGGTCCGCGGCCGGAAGAGGCTTGATCGCGCCGGTCGGGCCGAGATCGAAGGCCTTGCGTGCGGCCCGTGTTGCGCCGACCACGATGTCGTCGGCATCGACGGCAAGCAGCACCGCAGGTTCCGTGCCGCCCGAGTCCGCGTAGACGATCCGGGCATTGGGAAACGCGGCGCGGAACGTGTCGACCTCGATCTGCCTTGCCGTTTGAGCCACCATGGCCGCGATCAGCCGGTTGAAAGCCTCGGTCTGGTCGGAGCGCGCGGACGAGACGTCCAGGGCGCCGGCGATCCTGCCGTCGGGGCCATAGATCGGCGCATCCATGCAGCTCATGTTGGAATTGCGTGCCAGGAAATGTTCCCGTCCGTGGATGATGACGGTGCGCTCCTCGGCAAGACAGGTGCCGATGCCGTTGGTGCCCACGGCCGCTTCGCTCCAGTCGGCGCCCTGGCAAAGCCCCCATTCCTGAAAAACGCCGTCATCGGCGGCCGTGCAGCGCTGATCCAGAACGACGCCGTCGGCATCGGTCAGGATGACGGTGCAGCCGGACTGGCCGACAAGGCCGAAAAGCTGGTCCAGCTTGGGCGCGGCGATCTGCAGAAACGAGCCGATTTCCTCGCGGCGCTGGCGAAGCTGGGTTTCATCGACACGGTGCGGGGCACTGTGGGCGCCCGGATCAAGCCCGTGCTTGTCGAGCGACCGCCGCCAGGACGCGGCGATGCGGGAATGGGCAGGCGCCGATCCCGACTGTACGGTCCGCAAGACTGTTTGGATATGATCCTGCATTTTCGCGATATGACATCTCCGGTTGACGCCGCGTCTGCTTGGGGCGCCGACAGGAGATGAGCTCCTCCCGATCTCTTCTTGTCGTTCGCCCAAGATGGCCTTACCGGCCAAGGACTTCAACCTGTCTTAAGGTCTACAGCCCTTGCCGTGAGCGTATCCATGAGAGCGGTTTGAGGGGCCGCAATCAAGTCGGGGAGAGTACAGAGGAATTTTAATGCGTCAGTTGTCATCCCTGCGAAGGCGCGGATCTAGGCTCCCGATCTTGCTGCTGGCGCGTCAGACCGGCAATGTTGGTCCTGGGATTGCCCAACAGAGTTGATGACCGTTGCCGTTGAGGCGTCCGGAGAGATCACCGCGACTTAGGGCCCGTGGAATGGAGTGAATGCCGGATCTGGCGGCAATCTGAAACCTGGGCAAGTAGCCGGACACCCAAGAAAAAACCCCGCCTCCTTTTCTGGGAGACGGGGCTGAAGTGGATCTATCGCGGGGATCGCGAAGGTCGCTTCTGCTTTAAAACCTGCTTATGCCTGCAGGCGCGATCTGATTTCCTTGCGCAACTCGTCGATCGGCGCTTTCTTGCGGCCGTCCTGGATGTGCCAGAAGGTCCAGCCGTTGCAGGCTTCCTGGCCCTGGACCAGCGCGCCCACCTTGTGGATTGAGCCGGTATGGTCGCCGGATTTCAGCGAGCCGTCCGCGCGGACGATGGCCAGATGCCGGCCCTTCGGGCAGGTCAGTTCCGTTCCCGGCTGCAGAAGACCGCTTTCCAGAAGCGACCCGAAGGGAATGCGCTTCTGGGAGCGTTTGCTCTGCTGCATTTCAAGGGATGCCGCATCGCCCGGTTCGATCGCCGCGATACGGGCGGTGGCGGCATCGATATAGTCCTGCTCGCGTTCCACGCCGACATAGTGCCGGCCGAGCTTCCTGGCCACCGCTCCGGTCGTGCCCGTGCCGAAGAACGGGTCGAGCACCACGTCGCCCGGCCTGGAGGAAGCGGTCAGGACCCGGTAGAGCAGGGATTCCGGCTTCTGGGTCGGGTGCACCTTCAGGCCGGCCTTGTCCTTCAGCCGCTCGGTACCCGTGCAGATCGGCAGATGCCAGTCTGAACGCATCTGCAGATCCTCGTTGAAGGTCTTCAGCGCGTCGTAATTGAAAGTCGGCTTGGCATCCTTGGATTTCACCGCCCAGATCATCGTCTCGTGGGCATTGGTGAACCGTTTGCCGCGGAAATTCGGCATCGGATTGGATTTCAGCCAGACAATATCGTTCATGATCCAGAAGCCGAGATCCTGCAGGATCGCGCCAACGCGGAAGATATTGTGATAGGAGCCGATGACATAAAGCGAGCCGTCCGGCTTCATCACCCGGCGCACGGCCAGGAGCCAGGCCCGGGTAAAGCCGTCATAGGCCTCGAAACTCTCGAACTGGTCCCAGTGATCGTCGCAGGCATCCACCTTCGACTGATCAGGCCGGTGCAGGTCTCCGCCCAGCTGAAGATTATAGGGCGGATCCGCAAAGACCAGGTCGACCGAACGGGACGGCAGTTTCTCAAGGGCGGCCACGCAGTCGCCCTTCAGGATCGTGTTCAGCCAGGAAGCAGACGCTTCCGTATTTTCGGTTGTGTGGGGTGCCGCTAAGGACACCCCGGTACGCACTACACTCATTGCGACGCATTACCTCACGCAATTTCGAGTGTCATGGTTACCGGTTTTGGTAAATCAGCAGTTAAGCGATGAAAACAAAAATTCTCTATGAATCAATGCTTTGTTTACCATCGTAAAAGCTGAATGAGAAGTTAATGACTTGTGCCGACCGAAAAGGCCAGAATTCTGCTGATTTCGTTGAGGGGACGACCTGTAGTTGCTTTCCAATCGTTAAATGCAGCCTGGATTGCCCGCAGATTTTTTTCGACATGCTGGTGCCGTCGATGACGTTATCGCGGATCAGGGCGTTAACCACGTCGCCGGACAGGATAAAACTCTCCTTGCCCATGAAGCGCAGGGCGATCTGCCCGGTATTGCCGCCGAGCCGGCTGCCCCGCCGTTTCAGCACGTCCATCAGCCCGATCTGATCGGTTGCGGGATGGCGTGCGAAGAATTTCGCCGCGCTGCCGTGTTCGGCGGCAAGGTCCTTCAGAAAGATCGCGTTGGCCTGGACGGACTTGATCTTCATCGCATTGCGGACGATGCGCTTGTCGTTCAGGAACGCCTCGAAATCCTCGTCCGGCAGAAAGGCGAGGCGGGCGACGTCGAACCCTTCGAAGACCTCTTCAAATCCCGGCCATTTCTGATCGATGACCTTCCAGCTGAAACCGGCCTGGAATACGCATTTCGTGAACATGGCGAGCCAGCGGTCGTCACCGGTCGCCTCGAGCTCTTCGGTGGGCTTCGGCGAATTATGCTGGGCCAGCAGCGCGGCCAGCGCATCCGTTCCGCCCTTTTTCCGCGCGGCCAGTGCTTCGATCTCTTCAAAGGAACGCATTCAGGGTCTCCATCTGCAACCCACGCCGCTACTCTTCCGCAGTTTCTGCCTTCGCGGGAGGTCGTCCAAGGGTGTCAGGTTAGCGCCGGGGCACCTCTCTTGTCCGCTCAAATCTGCGCAGGGCGAGAGACAGAGTGATCGTCATCATCAGGTAGATCAACGCGACGACATTATAGGTTTCGAAATAGCGGAACGAGCCGGCCGCATAGACCTTGCCGAGCTGGGTGATATCGGCAACGCCCAGAACGGAGACGAGAGAGCTGTCCTTGATCATGGCGACGAAGTCGTTGCCGAGCGGCGGCAGGATCGTCTTGAGCGCCTGGGGAAAGATGATCAGCCGGAACCGCTGCCAGCGGTTCATGCCAAGCGCCTTGGCTGCCTCGATCTGGCCGCTGTCGACCGCCTGAATGCCGGCCCGGAAAACTTCCGCGATAAAGGCAGAATAGCCGATCATCAGCGCAACGATGGCGCGCCAGAGCAAGGGGAAATCACGGCTGCGCATTGCGTCGATGCCGAGCGGTTCGATCACGGCGTTGACGCCGGCGACGATCAGCGGCGTTGCGACGAAGGCAATATAGAGAAGCAGCACCAGGACCGGCAGCCCGCGGACGATCTCGACATAGAACCGGGCGGCCTGCCGAAGGACGACCGATCCGGACAGCGAGGCGAGGGCAAGCAGCAGACCCAGAACGGAGGCCAGAAAAAAGGCGGTCAGCGTCACGAAAACGGTCAGGCCGATCCCGCGGGAAACGGTCGCCATGACCTGCGAATAAATGTCGTCGGTGGCGATCTGGAAAAGCATGAAGACGGCGATCCCGCCGGCCGCCAGCAGCCAATAGGGAAAATCCTTCTGAGACGTGCCGGTCTGGGTTCGTTTGCGGAACATGGATCTGACTTGGCTGGAGTGGATGGACAGGGCTACATGCGCAAATGGCCGGCAGCGGACTGAACGCCCGGCCGCCGGCCATCCGGATGATTGCGCTTACTGGGCAATCTTGTAGTCGAAGAACCACTTCTTGTTGAGCGCATCCAGCGTGCCGTCGGCGCGCATGCTGGCAATCGCCGCATTGAAGGGTTCGACCAGATCGGAGCCTTTCGGGAAGATGAAGCCGAAATCCTCCGACCCCATCGGCTCGCCGATCAGCTTGAACGTGTCCGGGTTGGTGGTGACATAGCCCTGTCCGCCCGTGCTGTCGGTCAGGACCAGATCGACATCCCCGACCTTCAGCGCCTGGACGGCTGCCCCGAACGTCTCGAACAGCTTGATGCGCGGATTGGCTTCATCGCCATCGAGAACGTCATAGACCGTGACATAGAAGGGCGTCGTGCCCGGCTGGGCGCCGGCGAGAAAGTCGGGGTTGGCGGCAAAGCTCTCGGGATCTGTGAAGCGCTCTTCGTCGGCGCGCACCAGCATGAACATTTCCGAACGCATGTAGGGATCGGAGAACGCCACTTGCTCCGCCCGATCCGCGCGGATCGTGATGCCGTTCATGGCAACGTCGTATTCACCGGCTGAAATGGCCGGGATCATCGCATCCCAGCTTACGTTCTCGAAGGTCACCTTCATGTTGAGGCGCTTGGCGATTTCCGCGATCGCGTCATATTCCCAGCCGATCGCCTCTCCGGATTTGGGATCAACGAACTGCAACGGCGGATAGGTGTTTTCCGAGGCGATCACCACTTCCCGCCCGCCGAGGTCAGGCAGCGTGTCGGCAAGGGCGGAAAGTCCTGCGCTGAACAGGATCGAAGCGGCGGCCGCGAGAGTTGGCAGGGTATGGTTCATGAGGAACTCCTGGAGACAAGCCTGTGGTTCATGTGACGCTGGAACATCCGCTGGCGAACGGGGAGGTTCTACGCAAAATTCCCGAGGACTTTATCGGGGACCGGCCCTGCGGAAAAGGCCATTTCCCGGCCTGTTGCTCCCGAGTGCAAAGTTTTTCTCATTGCGAAAAAAAATTCAAAATCTGCCGCCGGATCTATTGACCCGGAAGGGACTTGGCGGGAGTGTGAGGCCATAACAAAAATAAGGAGACAGTGTATGTCCAACACCAGTAGCAGGAACGTGAGGCCGCCGGTCCGCAGGACCCGGTTCGCCCCTTCCCATCCGCTGGAAGTCTTTACCGATCCGGGGAAGGCGGTCGACCGGCTGATCGAAATATTCGAAGCGAACACGGCGTTCCTGCGCTCATATTTCCTGGACCTTCTGGATGGCAAGCCGATCGACGGGCGGATCCGTGCGTATTACCCGCAGGTGCAGATCGTGACCGACAGCCACAGCCGTCTCGACAGCCGTCTGTCCTACGGCTTCGTCTCCCGCCCGGGCACGCACTCCTCCACCATCACCCGTCCGGATCTGTTCCAGAATTACCTCAAGACCCAACTGTCGCTGCTCATGAAGAACCATGACGTGCCGATACTCGTCGGTGACAGCGACATGCCGATCCCGCTGCATTTCGCCTTTTACGACGGCACGCATGTCGAAGGCGGGGCGGCGGCGGCAAATCTGGACCGTCCGCTCGCCGATATATTCGACCTGCCGGACCTGACCGTGATGGACGATTCCATCGCCAACGGGACCTATGAGCCGGCGGACGGTGTCATGCCGCTGGCCTCGTTCACCGCGCCCAGGGTCGATTATTCCCTGCACCGGCTGCAACACTACACGGCGACGGCTGCGGAGCATTTCCAGAACTACATTCTTTTCACCAACTACCAGTTCTACATCGACGAATTCTGCCGCATGGCCATGGACCTGATGGCGGACAAGGAAGGCGGCTACGAGGCTTTCGTGGCGCCGGGCAATCTGATCACCGAACCCGGTCACAGCGAACCGTCCAGCGGCACGGTTCTGCCCAAGCTGCCGCAAATGCCGGCCTATCACCTGAAACGGCGGGACGGCAGCGGCATCACCATGGTCAATATCGGCGTCGGCCCGTCCAACGCCAAGACCATCACGGACCACATCGCCGTCCTGCGCCCGCATGTCTGGCTGATGCTGGGCCATTGCGCAGGCCTCAGGAACAGCCAGACGCTCGGGGACTACGTGCTCGCCCACGGCTATGTGCGCGAAGACAACGTGCTCAATCAGGACCTGCCGATCTGGGTGCCGATCCCGCCGCTGGCGGAAGTGCAGGTGGCGCTGGAGCAGGCGGTCGCCGAGATCACCGGCTTTGACGGCTATGACCTGAAGCAGGTGATGCGCACGGGCACCGTCGTCTCGCTCGACAACAGAAACTGGGAACTCTGGAACCAGCCGGAGCTGGTCAAACGCTTCTCCCAGTCGAGAGCGATCGCCCTCGATATGGAATCGGCCACCATTGCCGCCAACGGTTTCCGCTTCCGCGTGCCTTACGGCACCCTCTTGTGCATTTCGGACAAGCCGCTTCACGGCGAACTGAAGCTGCCGGGCATGGCGACGGATTTCTACAAACGCCAGGTCGCCCAGCATCTGCAGATCGGCATCAGGGCAATGGAGAAAATGCGGGACATGACCGCAGAGCGCCTGCATTCACGCAAGCTGCGAAGCTTTACCGAGACGGCCTTCCAGTAGGCTCACGGAGGGTCGGCGGACAGCCAGTCTTCGGAAACAAAAAAAGCGCGGCTCCGGGCCGCGCTCCGCGTTCTGGCAAACCAAGCCTCTCTCATCGTCATCCCGACCAAGCGCAGCGCGAGCCGGGATCGGAGAGCCAGAAGCCTTGGCTTTTGCCCACGCAAAAATCTCCGCCCCGAACCCTCTGTGACGACGACCTGAAGGGCCGTCGGCTTGAACGCGGCCCCGGGGCCGCGCCTTGCGATTTGAATGCGGGAAACGTCAGTCCGCTTCGTCCGCCGGCGCGGAGTTCAGCATGCCGTAGCGCTCGACACCGATCTTTTCCAGAAGGTCCAGCTGGGTTTCCAGGAAGTCGATATGGCCTTCCTCATCCGCCAACAGCTCTTCGAAAAGCTGCATGGAAACATAGTCGCCTTCGTCCCGGCAGACATCGCGGGATTTGGTATAGGAGGCGCGGGCGTCATATTCCCCGGCAAGGTCCGATTCCAGAACTTCCTTGATGTTCTGCCCGATGCGCAGCGGAGCGACCTTCTGCATGTTGGGATGACCTTCCAGGAAAATGATGCGGTCGGTCAGCTTGTCCGCATGATGCATTTCCTCGATGGACTCCTCGCGTTCCTTTTTCGCGAGCCGGGTATACCCCCAATCCTTGAGGAGGCGGTAGTGAAGCCAATACTGGTTGATCGCGCCGAGTTCCAGAAAGAGCGCTTCGTTCAGCCGCTTGATGACTTTGTCATTACCCTTCATGGCAGTGCCTCCTAAGAATCCTGTGATTTTGATAGTTTAGAACAATTCTAATATTGAAGTCCAGAGCGAACTTGCGCAGGGTTGCTTTCGTCCGATTTCGCATCAAACCAGAAAAGCCGATCAGATTTAAGACTTTAAAGTGCTTTTTGATATGCCTCCGGTTTGCGCGGGCCATAGTTCGCGCGGGCAAACAGCAACGTCGGCAGGCGCCGCCGGACGGCTGCGCCTTTTCACGGACCGGTTTACCTGAACCGGGGCCCGTGGCTCCAGCAGGTGAGCGAATAGCGGGTTCCCTTCGTGACGGGGACCACCCTGTGCAGCATGAAGCTTGCGAACAGCGTGGCGCTGCCTTGTTCGCGGGACGCGGTCAGGATCCGCGGCCCGAGGCTGATCTCCAGCGCGCCGCCTTCATAATCTTCCGGACGCGACAGCTGGGTGACGATCGTCGCCTTGCGATACTGGGCAATCGGCCCCTCGCCGACATCCGAATGCCAGTCGTAATGACCTTCCTCGCTCTCGTCATAGATCGCGACCTGAAGCCTTTCCTTGAACTCGGTGATATCGAAATCGAGGACCTCCCGGTTGGCTTTCGCGACGGCGCCGATGATCCGTTCCAGCACCCAGCCGGCGGAGCCTTCGTCATCCAGCCATGTGATCTTCGCACGGCGGATTTCACTTTGCTGCTTGCCGCCTACAAGGCCGCCCGAGATCCGGCGTTTCCGCCCGGCTCAGGCGAATGATTTCATCGCAGTCCGCTCTGGAGAAGAGTGCATCATGGGTATAGGTGAACATCGATGTGGGGATCCGAGGATTGAACGCGCTCTTCAACATCCGTTTCAGAAAAACTGCAACTGTTTTCTTGAGACGGGAAACGGCGCCTGCGCCGGGAAGTTCCACGGACACTCTTTCGGGTGCGCGCGCTTCAATCCAGCGCGGCCGACAGCGCCTTGCGCATGACTGTCGGCAACGCCTCGCTTCCAAGACTATCGGGCGCGGACCACCAGGCGGCGCCGAGCTGCGGAACGCTTGCGCCGTCAAGGTCGGCGCGGAAGACGGAAAGCCTCAGATGGAAGTGGGTGAACGTGTGCTTCACCTCGCCGGTCCGCCGGCGCCAGTCGGCCGGGAAGGGGGCGCTGCCGATTGCCTCCGACTGGTCGAACTCAGCCGACCAGGCCGTCCCCGGCACCTCCGTCATGCCGCCAAGCAGCCCCTTGGGCGGCCGGCGGCGCAGGAGCACCGCACCGGTCTGCCTGTCGACCGCGACGAAAGCAGCGCCGAACCGCGTCGGCTTCTCCTTCTTCGCCGCCTTGCGGGGCAGTGTCTCCGCCAACGGTGACCCCTGGACCTTGCACGACGGCCGCCAGGGGCAAAGCACGCAGGCCGGGCGCTTCGGTGTGCAGATGGTGGCGCCGAGATCCATCACGCCTTGCGCGAAGTCGCCGGGCCGCTCCTGCGGAGTCAACTCCGCCATCAGCGCCCTGATTTCAGGCTTGGCATCGGGAAGCGGCGTTTCGATCCGGGCAAAACGGGTGAGAACCCGCTCCACATTGCCGTCGACAACCGCGGCATGGCGGTCGAAGGCAATGGCAGCGATCGCAGCCGCCGTGTAAGGGCCGATGCCGGGGAGCTTCAGAAGGTCTTCTTCCCGGTCCGGAAACCGTCCCTGATGGTCCGCCGCCACCGCATCGGCGCATTTTTTCAGGTTCCGGGCCCGCGAGTAATAACCAAGCCCCGCCCAGGCCTTCATGACGTCTTCTTCCAGCGCTTCGGCAAGATCTTCTATCGTCGGCCAGGCGCGCGTGAATTTTTCGAAATAGTCCTTCACCGCGGCCACGGTCGTCTGCTGCAGCATGATTTCCGACAGCCAGATACGGTAGGGATCGGGCACTTCGCCGACTTTCCGGTTCTCGGGACTGACGCGCCAGGGCAGCTTGCGGGCATGCCGGTCGTACCAGTCCAGAAGCGCTTGGGCGGCGGAAGCAGAGTTCATGGGGCCAGTTGAATAAGCGCGGCGGTTCTAAAGCGCAAGACGCTGGATAGCCTGGGGACAACTTGGGTGGAAAGGCGGTGCTGTTTGGCCTGGAGAAAGTATTCGTCGTGATTTTGTCGTATTCTATTGGGACAAAATGTTCAATCCATGAGAAAGGTCCGCGCCGGACCTGACGGCAATCGGTGGGTAGAGGAGGCAGGCTATAACCGCGGCAAAGGCAAATCCTGCGCGCAGGCCCAATGGGGCCAGGGCAATTGCCGATCTTGTCGGCAAGGCGATGACGCCTGCCTGCAAGAAACGCGGCTTCGCCTCCGTGGATATCATTGCCTCCTGGGCCGATATCGTCGGCGAGCGCTACGGTACGCGGGTCCAGCCCGATCGCCTGATCTGGCCGCGCCAGCCCGAACTGACCGATCCGGACAGGCCGCCTCAGCCGGCGACCCTGGTCGTTCACACTGACGGCGCCACCGCGCTGCTGCTGTCCCACGACAGCGCCCAGGTCATCGAACGCATCAATACATTCTACGGCTGGGCGGCGATCGGACGCATCAAGATCCTGCAAAGACCCGTGCTGGTGAAACAGCCCGAGCCCAGCAAGTCGCTGCGCGCCCTGACCCGGTCGGAGGAGCAGAGGCTGGAAGAGCGTCTGGAAGGTGTCGAGAACGACCGTCTGCGCCAGGCCCTCAAGAAACTCGGTGCCCAGGTGATCGCGCGCGGCGCCGGCGAGCCGGCCTGATCCTGCTTGCGGCGATAACAACACTGTGAAACGAAGCTTTTCCGCGTCCTCGCTCCTGCCACATTTGAGAAGCCTTGTTGACGTTTCGTGCCTGAAGGGGCACATGAAGGAACGCACCGCCGGTGCAATACCCTTGAATTCGTGACAGGACGCTTTTCGTGACTCAGACCCGTAGACAGTTTCTCAAAACCACTGCCCTGGCGACGGCCGCGTTCGGCTTTTCCGGGGCTGTTCCAGCGTTTGCACAATCGGTCGATGCGGACGAACTGCTGAAAGCGGGCCCGCTGGACGAAAAGGTCCTGGGCGAGGAAGACGCACCGGTGACGATTGTCGAATATGCGTCCATGACCTGCAGTCACTGCGCGAATTTCCACAAGCGCACCTATCCGGAACTGAAGAAGAACTATATCGACACCGGTAAGGTCCGCTTCATCTTCCGCGAATTTCCGCTGGATCCGGTTGCCGCCGGCGGGTTCATGCTGGCTCGCTGCGCGCCGCAGGACAAATATTTCGAAGTTGTGGACACGATGTTCGAAAACCAGCGCGCCTGGGCGTTTACCGACAATCCCTATCAATCCATGCTCGACTTTTCCAAGCAGATCGGATTTACACAAGAGTCCTTTGAGCAATGCTTGACAAACCAGGAATTGCTTGACGCAGTGAATGCGGTGAAGGATCGCGGTGCGAACGAGTTCGGGGTGACCTCCACGCCGACATTCTTCATCAACGGCGAAAAGCACTCGGGGGCGCTTTCGATTGAAGAGATGGGCAAGATCATCGAGGAAAAGCTTTAAGCTGGCGGCATTGCTGCCGGCCGGAAAGGCTTCGCCTGATCTGATGCTTGTTTCATTGGCGGCCGGCTCCGGCGGAGGCGGGCGCCAATGAAGTTTTCCAAACTCCGCATCGTCGGCTTCAAATCCTTCGTCGAGCCGATGGAGTTCATTATCGGCAACGGCCTGACCGGCGTTGTCGGGCCGAACGGCTGCGGCAAGTCCAATCTCGTCGAAGCCCTGCGCTGGGTGATGGGGGAGAACTCCTACAAGAACATGCGCGCGTCCGGCATGGACGACGTGATCTTTTCCGGAAGTCTCAACCGGCCGGCCCGCAACACGGCCGAAGTCACGCTCTATCTCGAAAACCCGAACCGCACCGCTCCGTCTGCCTTCAACGATGCCGACTCGCTGGAAGTCAGCCGACGCATCGAGCGCGAGCAGGGCTCCAATTACAAGATCAACTCCAAGGATGTGCGCGCGCGCGACGTGCAGCTCCTCTTTGCCGATGCCTCCACCGGCGCCCGCTCGCCGGCCATGGTCCGCCAGGGGCAGATCGGCGAGCTGATCGCCGCCAAGCCGACCTCGCGCCGCCAGATCCTGGAAGAGGCGGCCGGCATTTCCGGCCTTCACTCCCGCCGCCACGAGGCGGAGATCCGGCTTCGGGCGGCGGAGCAGAACCTGGAGCGTCTCGAGGACGTGCTGGTCCAGATCGACAGCCAACTCGACAACCTGCGGCGCCAGTCCCGGCAGGCTTCGCGCTACCGGAACCTGTCCTCCGAAATACGCGCGGCGGAAGCCTCGATCCTCTATATCCGCTGGTGCGAGATCCCGCGATGCGCTTGCCTCGGCCGAGGCCCATTTTGCCGATGCCCAGAAGCAGGTGAACGAGGCCACCAGCCTTCAGGCGGAAAGCGCCCGCGTGCAGGCCATTGCCGCGCACAAACTGCCCTCGCTTCGCGACGAGGCCGCCAGGGCCGGCGCCGCCCTGCAGCGCCTGGTCATTGCCCGCAACGAGCTGGACGCGGAAGAACGGCGCGTCAAGGAGCGCCTGCAGGACCTGGAACGGCGGCTGGTGCAGCTGGCCGAGGACATCCGGCGCGAACAGGTCATGATTTCTGAAAATGACGAGGTCCTTGAGCGCCTGTCGGAAGAGCGCGCGGAGCTTCTGGAAGAAAACGAAATGGTGCAGGAGCGCACCGAAAGCGCACGCGAGAAAGTGGCCGAGGCCGAGGAGACGGTCCGCACCCTGGAAACCCGGCTTTCGGAGCTCACCGCGGCCGAAGCGCGTGCGAGCGCCGAGCGCAGCCAGTTGGAGCGCGCGGTTGCCGACAGCCGCCAGCGCGCCGACAGGCTGGTTACCCAGGCACAGGAAGCCCGGCAGGCGCTGGCGGACCTCGACGCACAGATGGCCGAAGACGACGGCGTCGCGGAAAACCGTGAGGCGCTGGAGCTTGCCGAAGAAGCCCTTGCCGAGGCCGAAGCTGCGGTTGAAGGGGCGGAAGCCGCCACAAGGCAGGCCCGCGAGCAGGAGCAGGCGGCCCGCGCCCCCTTGAGCGATGCCCAGCAGATGCTGCAGGGGCTTGAAACCGAAGCGCGCACTCTGGGGCAGGTGCTCAACGTCCATTCGGACCACGACCATACGCCGGTCGTCGAACAGCTCCGCGTCGAACAGGGGTTCGAAACGGCTCTCGGCGCCGCGCTGGGTGAAGACCTCGACGCGTCGCTGGATGAGGCGGCGGCGGTCAAATGGGGCAGTGCCTTGCCCGGCGAGGACGACCCGGCTCTGCCCGCTGGCGCCCGCCCGCTTGCGGTCGTCGTCGAAGCCCCGCCGGAACTTGCCCGCCGCCTGCGGCAGATCGGTATTGTCGACCAGGGGCAGGGCGCCGCCTTGCGCGCCGCGCTCAAGCCGGGACAAAGACTGGTGTCCAAGGAAGGGGATCTCTGGCGCTGGGACGGCTTCGTGATCGCCGCCAATGCGCCGACGCCCGCCGCACAGCGGCTTGCCCAGAAAAACCGGCTCGCCGAGCTCGCCGACGAGATCGAGACGGCCCGCCGGAACCTGGAAGACCGGCAGCGGACGCTGGAAGAGGCCGCCGGGCGCGTCCGCCAGACCGCCGAATTCGAGCAGAACGCCCGCGGCAAGGTCCGCGATGGCCAGCGGCAGGCCGCGGCCGCGCGCGAATCTCTTGCGGCCGCGGAACGTGCCATCTCCCAGCTTGCGGCCAAGAAGGCGGCGGCGGAAGACCGCGCCGGGCGCTTCGGCGAAGAGGCCGAGATGGCACGCGAGCAGGTGATCGAGGCCGAGGAGCGCCTTCGGGACGCCCCCGACAGCAGCGGCTACCGGGACCAGATCGAGGAACTGCAGGCCAAGGTCGGCACGGCGCGTGGAGCATTGGCCGAAGCGCGCGCGGTCTCCGAGGGACTGGCGCGCGAGCAGCAGATGCGCGACCGGCGCCTGGAGGCGATCGCGCGCGAATATGACGGCTGGAAAACCCGTGCGGCCAATGCGGCCCAGCAGATTGCCGTGCTGAAGGAACGCCGGGAGGAGGCCGAGGAAGAGCGCGTGGAACTGGTCGAGGCCCCGGAAGAGATCGAGATCAAGCGCCGGGAGCTCTTTTCCGCGATTGCCAAAGCCGAAGAGGAGAAGAAGGCCCGGGACGATCAGCTTCAGCAGGCGGAACTGGATCTTGCGGAAGTGGACCGGGCCGCCAAGGCGGCGATGGAAGCCATGGCAGGCGCGCGCGAACAGAAGATCCGCGCCGAGGAACGTCTGGAGGCGGCCCGCGAACGCAAGAGCGCACTGGAGCGCCGGGTCGACGAAGACCTGGAAGTCTCGGTTGCGGCGCTCCCCGAACTTGCCGGCCTCAAGGACGGCGCGCCGCTGCCGGATCCTGACGCGACGGAGCGCAAGCTGGAACGGCTGAAGGCGGAACGGGAGCGCCTTGGCGGGGTGAACCTGCGCGCCGAGGAAGAGCTCAAGGAAATCGACGAACAGAAAACCACCCTGACGTCGGAGCGGGACGACCTGATCGAGGCGATTCGCCGCCTGCGTACCGGCATCTCCAATCTCAACAAGGAGGCGCGCGAGCGCCTGCTGGCGTCCTTCGAAGTGGTCAATGGCCATTTCCAGCGGCTGTTTGCACATCTTTTCGGCGGCGGGACCGCGGAACTGCAGCTGGTCGATTCCGACGATCCCCTGGATGCCGGCCTTGAAATCATCGCCCGGCCCCCGGGCAAAAAGCCGCAGACCATGACGCTGCTGTCCGGCGGCGAGCAGGCGCTGACGGCGATGTCGCTGATCTTCGCCGTTTTCCTCACCAATCCGGCGCCGATCTGTGTGCTCGATGAGGTGGACGCGCCGCTCGACGATGCCAATGTGGAGCGCTATTGCGACCTTCTCGACGAAATGTCCAGGACCACCGAAACGCGATTTGTGGTGATTACCCATAACCCGATCACCATGGCCCGCATGAACCGGCTCTTCGGCGTCACCATGGCCGAGCGGGGCGTTTCCCAGCTGGTTTCGGTCGATCTTGAGACCGCGGAGCGATTCCGGGAAGCCGGCTGAGCCTGTGCGGAAAGCCGCTCCCGGGCGGTTTTCGTGTAAGACTAAGGTCAGACAAAAACCGTTCGTGCGAAAAATATCCTTTTAAATCAAGAAAATAGCACGTTTCTAAGCGTTCTTGACAGGGCTTGGGCCCCCGACTATGGTGCGCGCGGCTTAAGGGGGTGACCAAGGGCTGGGTCGTAGGTCTGGACGGGGTGCGGGGACAACATGAGTGGCTCTTCGCAAAACGACGGGAAAGACGGTCCACCTGAGGAGACCTCCGAGGCGGATCTGTCGGAACGGCGGGACCGGCTAAACCGGATGCTGGAGGGGCAGCGCGCGGCGGAAGATGCCGAACGTGCTTCCCGCAAAAGCGATACGTCCGGCTACGCCCAGGCGGTGAAACACTCTTCGGAGTTCATTGCGGGGATCGTGGCCGGCGGCGGTATTGGCTGGCTCTGCGACCAATGGCTGGGGACATCGCCTTTCGGGCTGATCGTCTTCTTGCTTATCGGGTTCTTGGCGGGCGTTCTGAACGTCTTGAGAGCAGCGGGCGAGATTTCCCAGCCCGGCACGCGGATCAAGCGTGACGATACGCAAGACGACGGAAAAAAATGAGTTTTCGCGTGCTATACGCGCCCTGAAATGTTCTGAGCGAAGAAGGCTGACCGGTGGCGAACGATCCGATCCATCAGTTCCAAATCCAGAAACTCTTTCCGATTGAAGTCGGGGGTATGGATTTCTCATTCACCAACTCTTCGCTGTTCATGGTCCTGACCGTAGCAGCGGCATCCGCCTTCCTGATCTTCTCCACCAGCGGCCGCGGCCTGGTGCCGAACCGGGTGCAGTCGTTGTCCGAGATGGCTTACGAGTTCGTCGCGGGAATGCTGCGAAGTTCCGCGGGAACGGAAGGCATGCGCTTCTTCCCGCTGGTATTCTCGCTGTTCATGTTCGTCCTTGTGGCCAACCTTATCGGCATGTTCCCGTATTTCTTTACGGTCACCAGCCACATCATCGTCACCTTCGCGCTCGCCATGCTGGTCATCCTCACGGTGACCATCTACGGCTTGATGCGCCATGGCCTGAAGTTCTTTCACCTCTTCGCGCCGGCCGGCGTTCCGCCGCTTCTGCTGCTGATCGTTGCGCCGATCGAGGTCGTGTCCTTCCTGTCCCGTCCGATCAGCCTTTCCGTTCGTCTGTTCGCGAACATGCTGGCCGGTCACATCACCTTGAAGGTTTTCGCCGGGTTTGTCGTCAGCATGGGTGCCGCAGGCGCTCTCGGCGCAGCCGGTGCAATTCTTCCGCTCGGTATGACGGTCGCGCTGACCGCGCTGGAGTTCCTCGTCGCCTTCCTGCAGGCCTACGTATTCACGGTCCTGACCTGCATGTATCTCAACGACGCTCTTCACCCGTCACACTAGGCAATCCCCTTCTTGCGGCGGCCTGAAGCTGCTGCTTGGAAAAATCTGAAATCTGCAAAACACTATTAGGAGCACGTGTCATGGAAGCAGAAGCAGCAAAATACATCGGCGCTGGTATCGCATGCCTCGGCATGGGTGGCGCAGCTATCGCACTCGGCACCATCTTCGGTAACTACCTGAACGGCGCTCTGCGCAACCCGACAGCTGCTGACGGTCAGTTCGGCCGTCTGGTGTTCGGCTTCGCCGTTACCGAAGCTCTGGGCATCTTCTCCCTGCTTATCGCTCTTCTCCTGCTCTTCGCCGTCTAAGTCTCTCATTCCCAGAGATATCTGACGCGACTCCGGGGGCGGCGGCACCGCCGCCCAACCGGATTTTGGAGATAGGACATGGCAAGCAACGCCGAAAACACGAACACGGAACTTCATATTCCGTCGGAAGAACACGGCGCTGGGTTTCCGCCCTTCGACGCGACCACCTATTCTTCACAGATCCTGTGGCTGGCCATTACCTTCGGCTTCTTCTACTGGATCATGAAGAACGTGGCTGTGCCCCGGATTGCCGGTATCCTGGAAGACCGCAAGGACCGCATCGCCGGTGATCTTTCCGAGGCCAACCGCCTCAAGGAAGAAACCGACGCAGCGATCGCGGCCTATGAACAGGCTCTGGCCGAAGCCCGAAACAAGGCGCATGGCATCGCCCATGACACGCGAGCCAAGCTGAAGGCCGATCAGGAAGCTCGCCGCGAAAAGGCGGAAGCCGAGCTGAGCGAGAAGCTGAAAGCCGCAGAAGCGCATATTACCGGGATCAAGAACGAGGCCCTGTCCCAGATTGGCGACATTGCCGGAGAAACCACCTCAGCGCTCGTCGAGAAGCTGATTGGCAAGGCTCCGACCAAGACCGATCTGACCAAGGCGCTCAAGACGGCTATGAACTGAGGAGATCATCATGGACGCTACTTTTTGGGCCCTGATCGGTCTCATCCTGTTCTTTGCCCTGATCGCCTACGTCAAGGTCCCGGGCAAGATCGGCAGTGCTCTGGACAGCCGTGCCGATTCCATCCGCAAGGATCTGGAAGAAGCACGCCGGATGCGTGAAGAAGCCCAAGCGCTCCTGTCGGAATACCAGCGCAAGCGCCACGCGGCCGAAGCTGAGGCCGAGGCCATCATCGCCGAAGCAAACACGGAAGCCGAACGCCTGACGCTGGAAACCAACCAGGCGCTGGAAGAGATGATGGCCCGGCGTTCGAAGGCCGCGGAAGAAAAGATCGCCCAGGCCGAAACCCAGGCGATCGCCGAAGTCCGCGCCAAGGCTGCCGACGTCGCGGTTGCCGCGGCAGAACAGATCCTCTCTGCCAAGGTCAAGGACAAGGTCGCCGACGACATTCTTTCCAAGAGCATTGCTCAAGTGAAAGAACGGCTGAACTGACCCGGTTCTCACAATAACTTTTCGAAAAGCGGCCTTTCAGGGCCGCTTTTTTGTTGGCAGGAGAAACCCGGGAGAGGGCAGGGCGCGAGGTGCAGGGCGGAGCCTGTCTCGGATTGCTCAGAAGCGACGGGTTATAGGCGGCCGCCTAATCCGGGACTCCCGCAGCCAGCCTCACCGGCCTGAACGACATGCGGTGATACTGGGACGGTCCCAGCCTGTCGAGCGCCGTCTGGTGCTGCGGCACGCCGTAGCCCTTGTGCTGCGCGAGATCCGTAGCCGGGGACAAGCTTTTCCAGTGCCACCATCATCCGGTCCCGCGTGACCTTGGCGACGATCGAGGCGGCGGCGACGCACAGGCATCGGCCGTCTCCCTTGACGAGCGCCTGGCCCGGCTGCTTCAGACCCGCAGGAACATCCCGCCCGTCGACCAGCACATAGTCCGGGATCCTGACCAGCCCGTTGACCGCCCGGACCATGGACGCAAGCGTCGCGCCGCGAATGTTCAGCCTGTCGATCGTGGCGGGAGAGGCGCTGGCGACGGAGACGTGGCCGCTGAGCAGAATTTTCTCATAGAGGTCTTCGCGTCTTTCTTGCGTGAGCAGCTTGGAGTCGTTCAGTCCTTCGGGGATGCGGTCGTAATCCAGGATCACCGCCGCCGCGACCACGGGACCGGCCCAGGGGCCCCGCCCGGCCTCGTCCACACCGCACAAGAGGCCCTTGAAACCGGCCGCGTGGTCGCGTTCCAGCGCAGGGTCAGGGCTATCGGGAAAGGCAAGGTCGAAGAGGGAAAGACTGTCGGCCATGGGCCGCACCCTGCCGTTGACGGCCCGTTTCCGCAAGCAGGATCTTCAAAAAAGGGACAGTTGCACACCACCTTTTTGCGGCTGGATGAAGTCGTCCGTGTTCAGTTTTTTGCGGCGCAGGTTGAGACCGAACCGTTTGGCTGCAAGGGAAAACCGTTTGGAGATCTGGTCGGCGTAAGGTCCCCGGCCGCGCATCCGTTCTCCCCATTTGGCGTCATAATCCTTGCCGCCGCGCATCGCGCGGATCAGGTTCATCACATGGCGGTATTGCCCCGGGCGTTCGCGCAGCAGCCAGTCGCGGAAAAGTTCGGAAACTTCCAGCGGCAACCGCAGCAGGATGTAGGCGGCCTCCGTCGCCCCGTGCTCGGCCGCGGTTTCCAGCAGTCTCTCGATCTCGCTGTCCGTCAGGGCGGGAATGACCGGCGCCATCATGACGGACGTCGGGATGCCGGCCGCCGACAGGGCTCGGACCGCGCCGAGGCGCTTGTGCGGCGCGGAGGCCCGGGGCTCCATTGCCCGGCATAGTTTGGTGTCGAGAGTGGTGATCGACAAGGCGACCTTGACGAGGTTGCGCTCGGCCATGCGCGACAGGATGTCGATGTCCCGGGTGATCAGCGCGGACTTGGTCACGATCGCCACGGGATGGGCGCAGTTTTCCAGCACCTCCAGGATCTCCCGCATCAATGTGTAGCGGCGCTCCAGCGGTTGATAGGGATCGGTGTTGGTGCCGATGGCAATCGCGCGCGGGACATAGCCCGGCCTGGAAAGTTCCCGCTCCAGGAGTTCGGCGGCATTCGGCTTGGCGAACAGCCGCGTTTCGAAATCGAGGCCCGGGGACAGCCCCATATAGGCGTGGCTCGGCCGTGCAAAGCAATAGATGCAGCCGTGCTCGCAGCCTCTGTAAGGGTTTATCGAGCGGTCGAAGGAAATGTCGGGCGACTCGTTGCGCGTGATGATCGTGCGCGCGCGCTCCTCCTGTACCGTCGTCTTGAGTGGCGGCAGGTCTTCCAGGCTGTCCCAGCCGTCATCGAAGCTTTCACGGCCAAGCGGCTCGAACCGGCCGCTCTTGTTGAGAGCCGCGCCGCGGCCGCGCCTGCGGTCCTCGGCCAGGCGGCGAGGGGCCTGCTCGAGGTCCTGGATGTCCGGAACTGCGCCGGGAGATCGTGTTGCGCCACTCATGAGAGCCTGTCGCGAGATGAGGAATAGAACATAACAGGAACACTAGCTCATCCCCGCGCTTTAACAAGCCCCCTGGCTCGCACTTCCGAATTATTTCATGTAAAACTCCGGAACATGATCAGTGTCATTATTCCGACAAGAAACTCAGAAACCGGCCTGGTGCACGCGTTGGCGGCCCTGGTGCCGGCTGCGGCCGAAGGCGTGGTCCGCGAAGTGATCGTCGTGGATGGAGGATCTTCAGACCACACCGAACAGGTCGCAGACGCGGCCGGCTGCGAATGGGTGAGCATGGATGCGCCGCGAAGCGTAAGGCTTGCCCATGGGGCGTCGCTGGCAAGGCGGGGCGAATGGCTGCTGTTCCTGCAGCCCGACTCGCTGCTGGAAGCGGGCTGGCATCATGAAGCCCAGGCCTTTATCGAGCGGGCGATGAGAGCGCCAAACGGTCCCCGGACAGCGGCCAGCTTCCGGATGCGTCATGAGGCCTTCGGCCTGAGCGCCAGGGTGAGCGAATCCGTCGCCGCCCTCCGGTCCCAGCTCCTCGGCATGCCCTACGGCAATCAGGGGCTCCTGATCTCCCGTCAGTTCTACCAGGTCGTCGGCGGCCACCGGCCGTTGCCGGAACTGGAAGACCTCGACATCGCCAAGCGCATCGGCCGGAGCAGGATAGTCTTCTTGCGGGCGGCGGCGGTTTCCAGCGGTGCACCGGAGCGCGAGGGACGCGTATCCCGCCTGCGCCAGTCGCTCGCCCGCTTTTGCGTCGGCACCCTGCGCCTTCCGGCAAGGCTGGCGGTCAAGCTTCACGGGTAGCCGGCTGGGGCCATACCCTAAAGCTTTCTCACCATCCGGACCGAGGGAAATACGACCCCGCCCGGCAGCTCGATCGGGAAGTCTTCCACCGACTCAAACCCGCAGGCGGCATAAAAGCTCTCGCCGTTGAGAGTCGAGTAGCAGTTGAGCTCAGCAAGGCCGGCCTTCGAGGCCTCTTCGATACATTGCGCCATCAGTGTCCGGCCAATGCCCTTGCGGGCAAAATCCGGGTCGGTGGCGAAATGACGGATATTGCCGTTGGTGGCGGTTTCATTGCGTCCGGTGGGAGAATGTCTGGTCCAGCCGCCGGCTCCGACAATTCGCCCGTCGCCGGTTTCGGCCACATAGTAGCTGCCGCAGCTCAGAAGGTCGGGGCGCGCGGTGGTGATCAGCGGCAGGGCTTTTTCCAGGACCTGCGCCTCATAAGCCGTGCGGAGCAGTTCGGAGTAGCTCTTCAGGAGCAGGCCGGAGACCGCGTCGCTGTCTTCCGGAGCGCTGGCACGGACGATAAAAGTCATCGCTTCAGGCTTCCCGCAGCTTGCCGCGTTTGAGGTGCTCGTCGAGCCGCGGCATGATCTCGACGAAATTGCACGGCATATGCCGGTAGTCGAGCTGCCACTTCAGGATGCCGTCCCAGGCGTCCTTGCAGGCGCCGGGCGATCCCGGAAGCACGAAGATATAGGTTGCTCCCGCCACACCACCGGTTGCCCGGGACTGGATCGTCGAAGTGCCGATCTTGTCGTAGGAAATGCGGTGGAATACTTCGGAAAACCCATCCATCCGCTTTTCGAACAGGGGCTCCATCGCTTCCGGCGTGACGTCCCTGCCGGTAAAGCCGGTGCCGCCGGTGGAGATGATGACATCCACGCCTTTGTCCGCGATCCAGGCTCTTGCGATCTCCTGGATCGCCGGAATGTCATCCGTGACGATCTTCCGGTCCGCGAGTATATGTCCGGCCTTTTCGATCCGGTCGGCAAGCGTGTTGCCGGACCTGTCTTCGGCCGGCGTCCTGGTGTCGGAAACCGTCAGAACGGCGATGTTCAGCGGGACGAAGGGGCGGGATTCATCAAGGCGGGACATGGATATCTCCTCTGTCCTCAACAGATAGGCGATTGTGAGCTGAGGTTCCAGAGCCCGATTGACACGCGCTTGCGACAAAACGCGCGAAACAAAATTACAAAAAATAACAAGTTCGAGACACTTGCAATACAGTTAGGTCAGTATTATTGACTTAAATAACCTGAACCCGAATGCCAAGAGCCTCTCATGACCGCCTGGGACAGCCTGTATGCCAAGCGCGCCGGTAGGATGCGCGCTTCGGAAATCCGTGAACTTCTGAAGCTGCTGGACCAGCCGGACGTGATTTCCTTTGCCGGCGGCATTCCTGACGCCACGCTGTTCCCGGCGGAGGCCTTCCAGAAGGCCTATGCGGATATCCTGGGCGGCGAGGAGGCCGGCAAGGCCCTGCAATATGGCGTCAGTGAAGGCAGCCTGCGGCTGCGGCGCTGGATCGTCGCGCACATGCAGGATCTGGGTGTCGCTTGCGGACCGGAAAACATCCTGGTCACGTCCGGCTCCCAGCAGGCACTGGATTATATCGGCAAGCTGTTTCTGTCCGCCGGGGACACGGCCCTCGTCCAATCGCCGACTTATCTCGGCGCCCTTCAGGCCTTCAATGCCTATGAACCCGCTTTCGACAGGCTCGGGGCAGGGACAAACTTCGCGGCCTCTGAATATACGGCCCGGGCGGCCGAGGCCGGCGGCAGTGTAAAGTTCGCCTATCTGTCGCCGGATTTTGCCAATCCGACGGGCCTGACCCTTGATCTGGAGGAGCGGCTGCAGGTTCTGTCGCTGGCCGGGGAATTGTCATGTGCGGTGGTCGAGGATGCGCCCTATCAAAGCCTGCGCTACGACGGCGACCCCGTCCCCTCCTTGCTGGCGCTTGATTGCGACGCGTCCGGCGGCATCGAGAGCGCGCGGACGCTTTATTGCGGCAGCTTTTCCAAGTCCCTGTCGCCAGGGCTGAGGCTCGGCTGGATCTGCGCGGCCAGCGAAGTGATCTCCAGACTGGTGCTGATCAAACAGGCGAGTGATCTCAACACGCCCGTCCTCAATCAGGAAGCCATGGCGCGCGTCGCCGAGAGCGTCTACGAAACCCACACCGCCAGCACCAATGCGGTCTACAAGGCGCGCCGGGATGCCATGCTGGCGGCCCTGGAGAGGCATATGCCGCAAGGCACGCGCTGGACGAAGCCGGGCGGCGGCATGTTCATCTGGGTCGAGCTGCCTGACGGGATGGACGGCGCCGCGCTGCTGGCGAGGTCGGTCGAGATGGCGCGGGTCGCCTTTGTTCCGGGAAGCGCCTTCCATCCGGACGGCAGGGGGGCGAACACGATGCGCCTCAGCTTCTCCTGCGCCGATCCGGACAGGATCGAGACAGGTATCGCGCGTCTGGGGAAGGTCATTGCCCAGGCGGTGACATCCGCGCAGCATTCGGCGGCCTGAAGGCACCGGTAAGGGAAAACGGGCTCATGGCGCTGACTGATAGGATAGACTATTACTGCGAGCGGATAGCACCGGAGTTCTGGTCCGAGCCGCTCAATGCCGTCACCAACGCCACCTTCCTGGTTGCGGCCTTGCTGGCCTATCTGATGTGGCGCAGGAAAACACCGGATGATACTGCCGGACTTCTTCTGATCGGCATCGTCTTTGCCACCGGGCTGGGCTCCTTCCTGTTCCACACCTTCGCGACCAGGTGGGCGATGCTCGCGGACGTCATTCCGATCGCGCTCTTCATCCACGTCTATCTGTTCTTCGCGCTGAAGCGTTTCCTTGCAATGCCCTGGTGGGCCGCGCTCGCCGTCGTGATCGGCTTCTTTGCCGCATCCCCGCCGGCAGCAGGGCTCATCGCGCCGCTGATCGGGTCCTCGGCAGGCTACGTTCCGGCCCTGCTGGCGATTTTCGTGGTGGGCGCGCTGTTTTGCCGGCGCGACGCCAAGCTCGGAATGCAGGTTCTTCAGACGGGCGTCGTCTTCGCGATTTCACTGAGTTTCCGGATAATGGATGAGCCGCTCTGCGGGCAATGGGAAATCGGCACGCATTTCCTGTGGCATATCCTCAACAGCATCGTACTGTTTGCATTAATGCGGGTTCTCATTTTACATCGCGCCGGGTAAGAGCATCAGCCATTAGTATAAGTCGTCGAGATAACTCAGAAATCCGCATGTTTCTCAAAGGCTCCGGCCGAAGCAGTGCGGATCGGGAAAACATCCAGGGAAGCAAGGCAGGGGACAGCGACCGTCATGAGCGACAGCAAGAATACCGAAAGCGATCTGACTGAAGCAGCCCTGTTCTATCATGAACAACCGCGGCCCGGGAAACTGGAGATCCAGGCGACCAAACCGCTCGGCAACCAGCGCGACCTGGCGCTTGCCTATTCGCCCGGTGTGGCGGCTCCCTGTCTTGCAATCGCCGAGGACCCGGCAAAGGCCGCCAACTACACCTCACGCGGCAACCTGGTCGCGGTGATATCCAACGGCACGGCTGTTCTCGGCCTGGGCAATATCGGTCCCCTTGCATCCAAACCCGTGATGGAGGGCAAGGCCGTCCTCTTCAAGAAATTCGCCGGCATCGATGTCTTCGACATCGAAGTTGCCGAATATGATGTCGATCAGTTCGTTCACGCCGTGTCGGTTCTCGAGCCGACCTTCGGCGGCATCAATCTGGAAGACATCAAGGCACCGGAATGCTTCATGATCGAAAGGAAGCTCCGGGAGAAAATGAACATCCCGGTCTTCCATGACGACCAGCACGGCACGGCGATCATCGTCGGTGCCGCGGTCCGCAACGGCCTGGATCTCGCCGGCAAGAAGATCGAAGACGCCAGGATCGTCGCCTCCGGCGCCGGCGCGGCCGCGCTCGCCTGCCTGAACATGCTGGTCTCCCTCGGCGCCAGGCGGGAGAACATCTGGGTCACCGACATCGAAGGCGTCGTCTATGAGGGCCGTGAAACGCTCATGGATGAATGGAAGGCGGCCTTCGCGCAAAAGACCGACAAGCGGACGCTGGACGAGGTGATCGACGGCGCCGACGTCTTCCTCGGCCTGTCGGCCGCCGGCGTACTGAAGCCGCACATGGTCGAAAAGATGGGCAAGGGACCGCTGATCCTCGCGCTGGCCAACCCGAACCCGGAAATCATGCCGGAAGCGGCCAAGGCCGTGCGTGATGACGTGGTCATGTGTACCGGCCGCTCCGACTATCCGAACCAGGTCAACAACGTCCTGTGCTTCCCCTACATCTTCCGCGGCGCGCTGGATGTGGGCGCGACCACCATCAACGAGGAGATGAAGCGTGCGGCGGTCGAGGCGATTGCAGGCCTTGCGCGCGAGGAGCCGTCCGACGTGGCGGCCCGGGCCTATGGCGGCAGGACGGAGACGTTCGGGCCGAATTACCTGATCCCGTCGCCCTTCGACCAGCGTCTCATCCTGCGTATCGCTCCGGCCGTCGCCAGGGCGGCGATGGCCACTGGCGTTGCGACCCGGCCGATCGAGGATTTCGACGCCTACATGGATCGGCTGAACCGCTTCGTGTTCCGCTCCGGCCTGATCATGAAGCCGATCATCCAGAACGCCAGCAAGGATCCCAAGCGGATCATCTATGCCGAAGGCGAGGACGAGCGCGTGCTCAGGGCGGCGCAGGTGCTGCTGGAGGACAAGATCGCCAAGCCGATCCTCGTCGGGCGCCCGGACGTTCTCAAGACGCGCTGCGAGCGCTTCGGCCTCAGGATCCGTCCGGATGTGGACTTCGAATTCATCAATCCGCTGGAAGATCCGCGCTACCGCGAATATGTCGACGAATATTTCGAGTGTGTCGGCCGCAAGGGCATGCCGCCCAATGCCGCGCGAACCGTGGTGCGCACCAATTCGACGGTGATTTCCGCACTCGCCGTGCGGCGCGGCGATGCGGATGCCGTCATTTGCGGTCTGGAAGGCCGCTTCATCCGCCATCTGCGCGATATCAAGCAGGTGATCGGCGTCAGGGAAAATGTCCGCGATCTGTCGGCAATGTCGCTGCTGATCAACAGCCAGCAAGGGGCGGTCTTCCTGTCCGACACCTTTGTCACGGAAGATCCGACGGCGGAGGAAATCTCGGAAATGGCGCATCTGGCAGCGGATGAAATCCGCCGCTTCGGCATCGAGCCGAAGATCGCCTTGCTGTCCCTGTCGAATTTCGGCTCCCGCGACACCGCCTCCTCACGCAAGATGCGTGAGGCTCTGGAGCTGATCTGGAAGCGCTATCCGGATCTGGAAGCAGATGGCGAAATGCACGGCGACTCGGCCTTGAGCGTCGCCTTGCGCGAACGTGTGATGCCGACCAGCAAGCTGACCGGCGAGGCCAACCTGCTGCTCTTCCCCAACCTGGACGCGGCCAATATCGCCCACAATCTTCTGAAAGTGGCGACCCAGGCGCTCCATGTCGGCCCGATTCTGCTGGGTGCGGCCAGACCTGCGCATATCCTGACGCCGTCCGTCACCTCGCGCGGGGTGGTCAACATGTCGGCCCTGGCCTGTGTCGAGGCGCAGACCTGGTCGGCCGACTGATTTCCTTGCCGGCTGGGTCAAATCGCGCATTCAATCGATCGGTGCGGACCGGTAGAACCGGTCTGCGATCGAATTTCGGAAAACCCGGGACAGTGACTGATGAGCGATGTGAAGCCGCCAGAGGAGTGCGTGAGCAAGGCCGACATCCGCACCGCCATTGACGCCATCGACGAAGAACTCCTCAAGATCTTCGCCCGCCGCCAGGGCTATGTGCGCCGCATGGCGCAGCTGAAACAGCACCCGGATGAAGCCTTCGACCACGAGCGCATCGAAACGATGGTGGCACTGATCAGGGCACGTGCCGAAGAGCTTGGCCTTGAGGGCGATCAGGCCGAACACGTGTGGCGCACGCTGATCGACTGGAACGTGACTTACGAAAAACGCGCGATTTCGCTTCGGCTTGAAACGCGGGATCGGGCCGGACGGCACGGCTGACGCATTTTTTGCGCAAGTTCTTCTGTACTGTCCGCTCAAGGCTCCTAGGTAGAATGGCAGCAGTGCCCGACGTCCCGGTATGGAGCCATCATGACTTTCAAGACGCTATTCGTTTCCTTATTCGCCGCTTCCGTGTCGGCCTTCGGATTTTCCGGGACGGCGGCCGGGCAGTCTTCCATCGACCTTGAGACGGTCGCGAGCGACTTGTCCTATCCCTGGAGCGTCGCCTTCCTGCCGGACGGCGGGTATCTGGTTACCGAACGGGACGGGGCGTTGAAGCACGTCTCGCAAGACGGCGAGCAGAGCGTGGTCGAGGGAACGCCTGACGTCTTTGCGCAAGGGCAGGGCGGTCTCCTGGATGTGGTGCTCAGCCCGGACTTCGAAAACGACAGAACGGTCTACTTGACCTTCTCGCAGGGCTCGCCGGAAGGGGCCGGTACGTCGCTCTTCAAGGCGACCCTCGCCGAGGGTGACGGGGGGCTCCGGCTCGAGAACGGCGAAACCATTTTTGCGGCCAACAATAAATCCTATGGCGGCCGTCATTTCGGCTCCCGCCTGGCCTTCGCACCGGACGGCACACTGTTCATGACAGTCGGCGAGCGGGGGAGAGCGAGCGTGCGCAGGACCCCGCGGACCACGCCGGTTCGGTCCTGCACCTGACTGCCGAGGGAGAGCCGGCACCGGGCAATCCCTTCATCGGCCAGCCCGGTCACCAGCCGGAGATCTGGTCGACAGGCCACAGAAATCCGCAAAGCGCGGCCATCCATCCGGACACGGGCAAACTGTGGACCGTCGAGCATGGCGCCAAAGGGGGAGATGAAGTCAACATTCCGGAAGCCGGCAAGAACTACGGCTGGCCGGTTATTTCCTACGGCCGCCACTATTCCGGCGGCCAGATCGGCGAGGGCACGTCCAAGCCGGGGATGGAGCAGCCGATCCATTACTGGGATCCGTCCATCGCCCCGTCCGGCATGGCCTTCGTGACCTCCGACACCTATCCGGACTGGCAGGGCGATCTTCTGGTCGGCGCGCTGGTGGGGCAGCATCTGGCGAAGCTTGATCTCGACGGCCGTGACGTCGTCGGCGAGGAAAAACTCCTGACGGGACTGGGTGAACGTATCCGGGACGTGCGCCAGGGACCGGACGGCTTCATCTATGTTCTGACCGATGACGACCCGGGACGCCTCATCCGGCTGGTGCCGCAATGAGGCGACGGGCACCTGCCCAAATGCGGATGGTCCACAAGGACCGCTTGACATTCGGACCAAGGCCGACGATATAGCAGTCTGCAGTCGGTGCCGCGTGAGCACACAGCGCGCCTAAAGAATTGAAAGTGAACGCTTTCACGGCAGCTTCCTTTTAGATTGCAGACTTACGGGGCCCAATGAGGGGCCCGACCATTCCCATTTCACGCGCGGGTCTGGCGGCACAGAGCCTGGTTTCGAAACAAACCGGCTGCCGCAATCCAACACGATCCGCTCGGAAGCCTCCTTGCGGATATACGAGCGCGTTTGCCGCGCTTGAACCAAGGAATTTATATTGACTGACTTTCAAAGCCTGGGACTATCCGAAGGCCTTCTGACCGCCGTTGCCGAAAACGGCTATGACACTCCTACACCGATCCAGAAACAAGCCATCCCGTTGATCCTGGAAGGGCGCGACCTTATGGGGTTGGCGCAAACCGGGACGGGTAAAACGGCGGCTTTCGGCCTGCCGCTGATCGACCGTTTGCTGGATGAAGATCAAAGACCCCGGCCCAGGGGCACGCGGGCGCTGATCCTGGCACCGACGCGCGAACTGGTGAACCAGATCGCCAAGAACCTGACGTCCTTCCTGAAGAAGACGCCTCTTCGCGTCACGTCCGTTGTCGGCGGCGTGTCGATTGCCGGCCAGATCAAACGCCTTTCCAAGGGCACCGATATTCTGGTTGCGACCCCGGGCCGCCTGCTCGACCTGGTCGACCGGCAGGCTGTGGACCTGCGTTCGGCATCCTATCTCGTCCTCGATGAGGCCGACCAGATGCTGGATCTCGGCTTCATCCACGCCTTGCGCCGGATCGCCGGGCTGGTGGCCAAGGAGCGGCAGACGCTGCTGTTTTCCGCCACGATGCCGAAACAGATCAACGAACTGGCACGGTCCTATCTGTCCAATCCCGAGCGTGTGGAAGTTTCGCCGACCGGCAAGACTGCGGACAAGGTCACCCAGTGCGTCCATTTCATGGACAAGAACAGCAAGACCGACTTCATGGTCAACCTGTTGCGGTCGAACCCGAAGGACCTCTCGCTGGTTTTCTGCCGCACCAAGCATGGTGCTGAGAAGCTCATGCGCAAACTGGCGCAGAGCGGCATAGCGGCAAGTTCGATCCACGGCAACAAGAGCCAGAACCAGCGTGAACGGGCAATCCGTGACCTGCGCGAAGGCAAGATCAACGTGCTCGTGGCAACCGATGTCGCGGCGCGCGGCATCGATATCCCTGGTGTGAGCCACGTTTATAACTTCGAATTGCCGGAAGTCGCCGAAGCCTATGTGCACCGGATCGGCCGGACGGCCCGTGCCGGGGCCGAAGGCGACGCGGTCGCACTCTGCTCACCGGAAGAGATCGGTCTGTTCCGGCAGATTGAAAAGCTGATCGGCATCGAAATCGCCGTGGCAAGCGGTGAAACCCCGCCTCTTTCGGCTGCCAGCCGGGAAAAGCGCGGCGGCGGCGGCAACAATCGCGGTGGCGGCAGGAAGATGGTTCAACATCGTGCGTCTTCCAGCGACAACGACAACCGCGAGCAGGCCAGACGCCAGCGGCGGCGGCGCCAGAACGGCAGCGGCGGCCGGCAGAACGCGGCCTGACCGCGACCTCCGGGTCGCTTAGGCTGAAGCTTAAAATACGAGCTTAAAAAAATGCACCGGGAAGTGGCCTTCCCGGTGCAAACCTTGTGGTCGATGGGGTTCAGAGCAGCAAGAAGCCACTCTGAACAGAATTGCGAAAGTCACCAGGCTCGTAACCGAAACCGCCGCTGTCCGGCCATGGCCCCCGTGTACTTCCAAGTCCACAAGGCACCCCAACCGCAGTATTGCGGCCGGAATTCCTGATATTTTCGGGAATATCGCGCCGAGCGCGCGAATGCTATGAAGACTCCGCCAGTATTCAGGAGGATCTCATCCAAATCAGCCCCATTGAAATTAGAGATAAATTAACCAAGATGAATCTGCAATTGCAACCGGGTTTGGGATGTTCAGGTGTGTGGATAAAGTGAAAAGCCTTAGAAAACAATTACTTGATTGGCTCTTGATGTGACGGCGTATCTTGGAAGGGCGACTTATGGTTGCGTTTGTGAGTTTCTGTTGTACGGATAGCCCTAAAACGCCCGAAAATTATACCGACCTATTTGCTTTATTTATTAAGATATAGGAAAAATCTATGAGGCTGCAGCGGTGAAGATTCGTCTGTTAAGTAGTTGAAAAATTGCAAGAAATGGGATTTTGTCCGTTGAGTATACGGTCGCGGTATACTGCGTTCAACTTTCCCGGCCTGCGCCGCTCCGGTTCAATCTTCGGTCGGATCGTGGCCTGCAGGCCGAAACCTGACCGCCTGGTGTAAATCTCTTCCGGGGTTATAGATTTTTTTATCGGCACACAATTTTATTGACCTAGGGGTCAGGGCCGCATAGATCGGCGGCATCGCGGTTATGGTTAACAAGGGTTTGCCAGGCCGGGATCCAATAACAATCCGGATCGAACTCCGGGATATACGTGCGCGTCGGCTCCAGACGGACCCCGACCCCCATAGACAATTGCCTGCATAAGCAGGCAGACCCCTTGTGGCGCGGAGGATCATTGCGCGGCAGTCTGCGGCTCGTCCGCTTGGCTCGCCATGTGCAACGGACTACCGCAACAGGCTGGCTCCCCCGATCTTTGCCGGCCTGCTACGACCCATCGGCCACAAGACTGCGGCACCGGCAGGTTACCTGCCGGTGCCGTTTTTTCTGGGGCAGATCAAGATGTGTGAGCTGTTAACGCAGCTCACACATCTTCCTTGCGGTGATCGGGTCACATATTCGGGTAATTCGGCCCGCCGCCGCCTTCCGGAACGGTCCAGTTGATATTGCGGTTGGGATCCTTGATGTCGCAGGTCTTGCAGTGGACGCAATTCTGCGCGTTGATCTGGAACCGCGGCGCATCGGCGCCTTCTTCCACCCATTCATAGACGCCGGCCGGGCAGTAGCGGTTGGAGGGACCGGCAAAGACGTCATGTTCGGAGGTCTTCTGAAGGACCGGGTCCTCGACCTTCAGGTGTATCGGCTGGTCTTCCGCATGGTTGGTATTGGAGAGGAAGACGGACGACAGCTTGTCGAAGGTGAGGACGCCATCGGGTTTCGGATATGCGATCTTCTTGCAGTCCTTTGCCGGCTTCAGGGTTTCGGAATCCCGCTTGCCGTGCTTCAGAGTGCCGAAGAAGGAGAAGCCGAACAGCTCGTTGGTCCACATGTCGAGGCCGCCGAGAGCAATGCCGAGCCAGGTGCCGTACTTGGACCACAGCGGCTTTGCATTGCGGACCTTCTTGAGGTCCTTGCCGATCGGGCTCTCGCGCCAGGCGGTGTCGAAATTCGTCAGCTCGGTATGCGCTTCCCCGCGGCCAATGGCGGCCATGACCTCTTCGGCGGCCAGCATGCCGGAGAACATGGCGTTGTGAGAGCCCTTGATGCGCGGCACGTTGACGAAGCCGGCGGAGCAGCCGATCAGGGCGCCGCCCGGGAAGGTGAGCTTCGGAACGGACTGATAGCCGCCCTCGGTAATCGCGCGCGCGCCGTAGGAAATCCGCTTGCCGCCTTCGAACGTGTCGCGGATGGCGGGATGGGTCTTGAAGCGCTGGAACTCGTCGAAAGGCGACAGCCACGGATTTTCGTAGTTGAGGTGAACCACGAACCCGACCGCGACCTGATTGTCCTCCAGGTGATAGAGGAAGGAGCCGCCGCCGGTCTTGCCATCCAGCGGCCAGCCGAAGGAGTGCTGCACCAGGCCCGGCTTGTGCTTTGCCGGATCGACCTCCCAGAGCTCCTTGAGGCCGATGCCGAATTTCGGCACGTCGCTGTCCTTGTCGAGCTCGAACCGCTGGATCAGCTGCTTTGCCAGCGATCCGCGCACGCCTTCGCCGATCAGCGTGTATTTGCCGCGCAGTTCCATGCCGCGGGTGAACATCGCGTTCGGCGTGCCGTCGCGGCTGATGCCCATGTCGCCGGTCGCAACGCCGACGACCTTGCCCTCGTCGTCGTAAAGCACTTCGGCCGCCGCGAAGCCGGGGTAGATTTCAACGCCGAGCGCTTCGGCCTTTTCGGCCAGCCAGCGGCAGACATTGCCGAGCGAGACAATATAATTGCCGTGGTTGTTCATCAGCTTCGGCATGAATATGTTCGGAAGGCGCATGGAGCCCGCCGGGCCCAGAACCAGGAAATGGTCATCCGTTACAGCGGTCTTGAGCGGCGTGTCTTCCTCGCGCCATTCGGGAAGCAGCTGATCGAGAGCGATCGGATCGATGACGGCGCCGGACAGGATGTGGGCGCCGACTTCCGATCCCTTTTCCAGGACCACGACGCTCAGTTCCTCGCCTTTTTCGTTGGCGATCTGCTTCAGCCGGATGGCGGCGGCAAGTCCCGCGGGGCCTGCGCCCACGATCACCACGTCCACTTCCATGCTCTCGCGTTCGCCAAGCGCTTCTTGTTCGCTCATATTTTTCTCCCTCTGGCCGAAGGGCCCACGCTCCTATCGCCCTGTTTGCCTCATTTTGCACTGCGAGACACGACATTTTCGTCGTCATATGCGAAATCGGGCGACCTTTCTCGTCAATTGCGGCACAGATAGACCAAAGCGCAACAGAACCGTCAAGGGCAGGCATTACGTTTACGTAAAAGTGATGTATGGAGATGTCGTCCCAAAGACATGTGCATAGCGATTGGAAAACCGGTCCGATGCCCTGTGAGCCTGCCCATGGTTCTTGTGCTCACCGTCCATCCGGCTAAACTCCGCCACCGGAGGCACGACCCTTGGAACAGACACCGCACGACCTGCGCCAGATTGAAGCTCTGCTGGACTTCTACACCGCCTCCGGCGTCGATTGCTTTTTGGGCGATGAGCCGGCGGACTGGTTCGAGTTGACCAGCCGGCAGGCTGCCGAGCGTGCCCAGAGCCCTGCGCCGGCCGTCCAGGCGCCGCAAGGGCGGCCGCCCCGACAGCCGGATGCTCCAGCTCCAGCTCCAGCGCCCGCGAGCCGGATGCCCGCGCCCGAGGCCGGCCCGCAGGCCAGGCAGCCCGCAATGGCGCCTGCCACGGCGCAGACCGGTGCCTTTGGCCAGCCCGGAGTGCTGCCCGACCGGGAAATCATCGAGGCGGCGCGTGACCTGGCCTCTTCGGCCGCAACGCTGGAGGATTTGCGCCAGTGCCTGGAAGCCTTTGACGGCTGCAATCTGAAGCTGACCGCCAAAAGACTGGTCTTTGCCGATGGCAATCCGCAGGCGAGGCTCATGTTTGTGGGCGAAGCGCCGGGACGGGACGAGGACCTTCAGGGCAAGCCATTCGTGGGCCGCTCGGGCCAACTCCTCGACCGGATGCTGGAGGCGATCGGCCTCGACCGGTCATCGGTCTACATTGCCAATGTGGTGCCCTGGCGTCCGCCGGGCAACAGAACGCCGACCCCTCAGGAAACCGAGATCTGCAAGCCCTTCATCAGGAGGCAGGTCGAACTGGTGAAGCCCGACGTGCTCGTCTTCCTCGGCGCCGCTTCTGCCAAGACGTTGCTGGGCGTTCAGGATGGTATCCGGAAGATGCGCGGCCGCTGGATGACCTATCCGGCCAATGGCGGCGAGATCGCGGCCGTCGCCACGTATCATCCGGCCTATCTTCTGCGCAGCCCGCTGGAAAAGCGGCTCTCATGGCGTGACTTCCTGGCGATCCGGCAACGCCTCAACACTAATGCGTAAGGAAAGCAACCAAAGGTTGCTTTATTGGGCGAAGAACACTTCTTCTCGACCTTAAGTTCCCGGAAACCATTGTCGGTTCGAGAACTGACAGAGTAGAGCCAGCAAAAGCTGTTCAGTATCCGAATAACTGCCGAGGTTCAGCCGCCGGTTTATTCATTATTAAAAGAACTGTGTCTTTCTATCATCGGTGATGCACTGCGTTGTGCTTGTGGAGCGGAACAGCCTGAACGCGTTGATTGACGAGGGTGAATTGTCCGGGCCGGAAATGAACATTCCAGACCAAGCGGTTCTGCAAATTCTGGTCCTGGACTTCGATACCCTTGCCTGCGAGGAGGTCTCGGCGTCCGGGTTCGACAAGAGCGGTTGCCGTGTGCAGACAAGCAATCACAGGGAAGTCGGAAAGATCATCGGTTTGCGCGTCGCCGGCTTTGAGCAGATGATCAAGGCTCGGATTGCCGAGCTCCTCGACGCGGAAATTGTCGTGTCCTTCGATTTCGAGGAATCGCCTGCAGTTGAAAAGCGCGCGGAGCGCCGCCGCAAGGTTTCCATTCCCGCCTGGGTCAGCGGCCGCAAGTCCCAGGCAGGCGTCAGCTGCAAGATCATCGACGCGAGCCACTCGGGCTGCCGCCTCGCCAGCCCCAAGCTTCAGGATTTGCCCGAAGAGATTCAACTGCAGATCCCCGGCCTGGACTTGCCCGTCGTCGGACGGATTGTCTGGCGCTCGCCGGAACATGCCGGCGTGAAACTGATCTGGCAGTTTTCGAACGGCAAGGAGATCGAACAAAAGCGCTATCGTCCGCCGGATCTGGCCGGAAAGGTTGGAGCCAGAAACAAGGGCAAGGCGGATTCATCCGGATTTGGCGTCAAGCGGAAGCGGCCGACCAACTGATCCCTATGTCAAAGCGCTTCACTCTTGCTGCTGTTTTTGCATCTTGCACGGATGAGGGCCTGCGGCTTCTGACATGGCAAGCTGCGGCCCTGCCTTCTTTGCTAACCTAACGTTAACTTGGTGTTTAGACTTCTGGTTGCAAAGTGACTCCAATGCGTATGGGGGATAATTTGAGCAATCTTGCCATGGTGCCAGATCGATCGACCAGTGTTACAGCGTTCGTTGTCGATCTCGCCGATATGTCATGCTTTGAAGCAATTGCGCATGATCTGACCGAAAAGGGCTGTTGGATCACATCCGACAAGGTTGACCTGCTCAAGGAGGATGTCGGGCTCAGGCTGCAGGGCGTTGACCGGCTGGTGCGCGGCACGGTTGTCGCGTATGGCGACAACCAAGCGCAAATCTCGTTTGAAAACAGCGCCCAACCCATAGGCGAACACCGCCGTGAAACCCGCAGGCCCGTCTGGATAACCGCGATCGTCTGCGGCCGGACAAATCCGGTTACGATGAAGTGCCGGATCGTGGACGCAAGCAAGTCCGGCTGCCGGCTGGAAGGCGACAGGCTGAACCGTCTGCCGGCCGAAATCGACGTTTCCATCCCCGGTCTCGATCTGCCGATCGCCGCCGACATCGTCTGGCGCAAGGACAACCAGGCCGGCGTCCGGTTGCACTGGCCTTTCTCCTCAGGGTCGTCTTCGAAGCAGCAACCGGTTGCAGACGGGCCGGAAAGCGAAAAGACGAAACCCGCCCCAGGACCCAAAAAGCGGATCAGTGCCTTCGGCAGTTAGATCTGGTATATGGGACTCGCTGGAGAGACGATCCTGCATTCAGGTGCCTTTCCTCTCTGCGGTATCTTTGCAAACGCCCGCCTGATACATATATGCGGTGAAGTTTAAGATCATTGTCAGGGCTGCCACCGCGTGCTTTCAACTTTCCGCCGTTTTCTTCCCAGACCGTTTCGTAGCGACAAACCGGTGGTTCCGGTCGTCCGCCTGCAAGGTGCGATCGGCACCTCCGGGCCGCTTCGGTCGATGCTTTCCCTCGCGACTGTTTCACAACCTCTGGAGAAGGCCTTCTCGATGAAACAGGCGCCGGCCGTCGCCCTGATCGTCAACTCGCCGGGCGGCTCGCCCGTCCAGTCGCGGTTGATCTTCAAGCGGATCCGGGACCTGGCAAAGGAAAACGAGAAGGACGTGCTGGTTTTCGTGGAAGATGTCGCGGCCAGCGGCGGCTACATGATTGCGGTTGCCGGTGACGAAATCTTTGTCGACCCGTCGTCGATCGTCGGTTCGATCGGCGTCGTCGCCGCCGGTTTCGGCTTTACGGACATGATCGGAAAGATCGGCGTCGAACGCCGTGTCTATACGGCCGGCGAGAAAAAGGTCATCCTCGATCCGTTCCAGCCGGAAGTGCCGGAAGACATCGAGTATCTGAAGGGCCTGCAGCAGGAAATCCACGAGACCTTCATCGATCTGGTCAAGTCTCGCCGTGCAGACGTCCTGGCCGACGATCCGGATCTTTTCTCGGGCAAGTTCTGGACCGGTCGCACGGGCATCCAGCTTGGACTGGCGGATGCGGTCGGGGATTTGAGGGCCGTTCTGAAGGAGCGTTACGGCGACAAGGCCGAGCCCCGGCTGATCTCGGCACCGCGCGGCCTGTTTGGTCGCAAGGCCGGTACCGGTGTTAATCTATCCGGCCAGCGGCTCACGGAGGGTCTGGGCGAGGACCTGATGTCTGCAGTGGAAAACAGGGCGCTCTGGATGCGCTATGGCCTTTAATCGGACCGCATCGGGGACGCGGGACGGACGATAAAGGGGAACGGGATGACGGAATTGATTGGTGTGGCCGCTCTGGCCGTTGGCGGCTACTGGATCATGCAACGGGTCAAACGCAAGATGGCGGAGGTCGAAAACCAGATCTCCAAGGCGGCCGCAAAGGCCGACCCGAACGGACGCGGCGCCAAACTGGTCCAGGATCCTGTATCCGGCAAATACAAGCCGCAGGCCTGATCGGTCGAACTTGCTACTTCATTCGCATGACGGAGCGGGCAGGATGCACCTGCCCGCCTGTATTCGTACCCATCTTAACCGGCTGCGGCCGCACGGAAGAGGCCCCAGCGGGCCGGGCTGCTGCGCGCAGTGATGGCCAGCACGGCCAGCGTCAGCACAAGCAGCAGCGTTTCCCCGGACGGGCTTGCAAGCCAGATGCCGCGTTCCCCGACGAACGCCGGCAATGTGATGACCAGCGGAATGAAGAACACATACGGTTTCGCGAGGCTCAGCAATACCGCGCGTTTGGCGTCTCCGATGGACTGGAAATAGGTTGCCACGATAAAAAGCGGTCCGGCCATGAAATACATGGCAATGATCGACGGCAGGATACGCGCAACTTCCCCAGCCACTGCGGTGTCGTCAACAAACAGGAGGCCGATCGGCCGCGCGAAGACAGACAGGACGGCCTGCACGCCCGCGCAATAGACGAACGCGACAGCCAGGCCGAGGCGAACGGTGTTGTCCGAACGCTGATAGAGCAGGGCACCGAAATTGTTGCCGATCATGGATTGCAGGGCCTGGGCGAGACCCAGGAGCGGGAGATACGCGAACGTCATGATCCGCGTTATGATCCCGAACGCGGCAACGGTGGTCTCATAACCGTCGGCTCCAATGCGTTGCAGCATCGTAAAGGTCGCGGCGGAGCCAAGCGCAATTCCGATGAAACTCAGGCTCTGCGGCGTTCCCAAAGACAGAATTGAAGGCCAGTTCGAGGTCAGGCTGAACGGGGTCAGAGCGTTCGGGCGCAGCAGCGTCTTGCCAGTCAGCCGGAAGGCCAGCAGAGCGGTGAAGGCTAGTGTTTGAGCCAGAACCGTCCCGTACGCGCTTCCGGCCACGCCCAGATCGAGGATGACGATCAGCACGTAGTTGCAGGCGATGTTGGCCAGCGACACGAACAGGCTGAGCGCCGCCATCAGCGTGACCCGCCCTTCGTTGCGCAGCGCGTCCGCATTGATCGACAGCACGAAAAGCAGCGGTGAAAACGTCACTGTGATCGAAAGGTAGGTGTAGGCCATCTCCGCGACCGATACCGCTCCTTCGGCGGCTGCAAGCGTCACCTGCCGGCCGAAGATCCAGAAAAGGACCATGGCGAGAGCGCTGAGGCAAAGGGCCAGTCCGTGGGCTCCGGCAAAGACGGCCCCGGCGTCACTTGCCCGGCCGCCGCCGAGGTGCCGGGCAAGGATGCTAGACATGCCGCTTGATACCAGCACGGCAAGTGCGGCCAGCAGCATATAGGCCGGAAACATCAGGGTGACCGCGCTCAAGGCATCGGGCCCGACAAAAGTACCGAGGAAAATGGCATCCACGACAGTGAGCAGGCCGTTCATGCTCATGACAAAAATGATGGGCAGGGCGGTTTTGAACAGCGTGGGCAGAAGCGCCCCGCTGATATACGCGTTCGCGCGGGAAGTGTCCGACGACATTCCGGTCTCCAGATCTGTCATTTCGAATAGGGGGAGGGGCCCGCATTGCCCCCGGCACGAAATGCTTGGGACGGAAAGGTCGTCAAAGTCAGAACTTCACCAGGACGGAGTGTCCGCGGGCGGCAGGCATCTGAAACCGGACCAACTAGCTACCGGCCTGCCGCCACATCGTCAATCCCGTTTCGACAGCCGGCAGCGAACGACGGAGCAAGGGCCGGGCTGCGACAGCCAGCTTGACCTTCCCGGCGCATCGTGGCACCTGTCGCCGGGAATGGCGGATCCTGTCCGCCTGGCCAGCCAATTTGCGGAATTCATCCATGTCGACCGAAAACGTCCCGGCGCATATGCGGCCGGAAAATTCCTTTCAAGGCCTGATCCTGACCCTGCAGCGCTACTGGGCCGACCAGGGCTGCGTGGTTCTGCAGCCTTACGACATGGAAGTCGGTGCAGGAACGTTTCACCCGGCCACCACGCTGCGTTCCCTGGGCCCGCGCCCGTGGAAAGCCGCCTATGTGCAGCCCTCCCGCCGTCCCACAGACGGCCGCTACGGCGAGAACCCGAACCGGCTGCAGCACTATTATCAGTTCCAGGTAATCCTGAAGCCGTCCCCGTCCGACCTGCAGGACCTTTATCTCAACTCGCTCTATGCGATCGGCCTCGATCCGAAACTGCATGACATCCGTTTCGTCGAGGACGACTGGGAAAGCCCGACCCTGGGCGCCTGGGGGCTCGGCTGGGAATGCTGGTGCGACGGCATGGAAGTCTCGCAGTTCACCTATTTCCAGCAGGTTGCCGGCTTTGAGTGTTCCCCGGTCTCCGGCGAACTGACCTACGGCCTTGAGCGTCTCGCCATGTATATCCAGGGCGTCGATAACGTCTATGACCTTAACTACAACGGCATGGAAGGCGACGACAAAGTCACCTATGGCGATGTCTTCCTGCAGGCCGAACAGGAATACTCCCGGCACAATTTCGAGCATGCCGACACGGAAATGCTGTTCCGCCATTTCAAGGACGCGGAAACGGAATGCCGCGCGCTGCTGGAGGCAGGCGCCAGGGCCCGCGAGGAAGCCGGTGCGGACGTGCATCAGGTGGTGCTGCCGGCCTACGACCAGTGCATCAAGGCCAGCCACGCCTTCAACCTGCTGGATGCCCGCGGTGTGATCTCCGTGACCGAACGCCAGAGCTACATTCTGCGGGTTCGCGAACTCGCCAAGGCCTGCGGCGCGGCCTTCCTGGAAACACAGGCCGGCGGCGTCGGCTATCACAATCAGGCAGCCGAATAGTCTGCCCCCGGGTTCACCGGCACCGGCAAAAGTGTGTTCCAGATTACAGTTTGTTTTCCGCGACTTGTCCAGACCGCGTAACCGGATGACAAGCCGCGCGGCAACAGGTAGCCTCCGGTTCGGCTAATGCGGAGGTATTCATGTTCACCTGGTTCATTCTGGCGCTGCTGATTGCGCTCACCCTGTTTGCGATCATCCTTTACAACGCCCTGGTCAAGAAGCGGCAGATGGTAGAGGAAGGCTGGAGCGGCATCGATGTGCAGCTCAAGCGCCGGGCCAACCTGATCCCCAATCTGGTGGAGACGGTCAAGGGCTACACCTCCCACGAAAAGGACACGTTGGACGCCGTCACGCAGATGCGCACACGCGCCGCGGCGATGCCGAAGGACGATGTCGCCGGCCGGGCCAGGGTGGAAGGTCAGCTCTCTCAGGCGCTCGGCCGGCTCTTTGCCGTCGCCGAAGACTATCCGGATCTGAAGGCCAGCCAGAACTTTGCCGATCTCCACCAGTCCCTTGACGAAATCGAAGACGCCATTCAGATGGCCCGCCGCTACTATAATGGCGCCGTGCGGGGGCTGAACGTGGCCGTCGAGAGTTTCCCTTCCAACCTGATCGCCAATCAGTTCAAGTTCGAAAAGGCCGAGTATTTCGAGATCGAGGACGAGGCGGACCGGACCGTTCCCAAGGTTCAGTTCTGAGGAGAGGGCCGATGACACTGCACCGCCTCCTTGCAGGCTGCCTTGCCGCGCTTGCGCTGCTTCTGACAGGCCTTGCCGCGCAGGCCGACGAACGCATCCATCGCTTCCAGTCCGATATCGAGGTCGCGGCGGACGGAACGCTGACCGTCACGGAGACCATCACGGTCCGGGCGGAAGGAGATCAGATCAAGCGGGGGATCTTCCGCGACATTCCGCTTACCGCGGAAGGGCCGGACGGCCGGCTCTACGATGTCGGTTTCGACCTGGTTTCGGTCCAGCAGGACGGCAGGCCGGCACCGCACTTCACGCGGCGCAATTCCGGCGGGGTGCGGATCTATGTCGGCGAGGAGGGGGTCTTTCTGCGTCCCGGTGACTACACCTATACGATCACGTACGAGACGGACCGCCAGGTGCGGTTTTTCGACAACCACGACGAGATCTACTGGAACGTCACCGGAAACGAATGGGCCTTCCCGATCGATGAAGCCGTGGCGCGCGTGGTTCTGTCCGAGGGCGTGACGGCCAAGGACTGGACCGCCTTTACCGGCGGCTATGGCCAATCCGGCACCGATTTTCAGGCGCGCACCGCCGAGGGCGGACGCGAGGTGATCTTCACCACCACCAGAACCTTGCGGCCGCATGAGGGGCTGACGGTTGTCGTCAACCTGCCGAAAGGCGCTGTCGCGCCACCCTCTGAAGGCCAGCAACTGCGCTACTTCCTGAGCGATTATCTTTCGGAGCTGATCGGAGGCGCCGGGATTGCGCTGGCGCTCTTCTATTACCTGCTCGTCTGGTGGAAAGTCGGCAGGGACCCGGACGGGGGCGTTGTCTTCCCGAGGTTCAAGGCACCGGAGGGTGTCTCTCCCGCGCTGGCAAGATACATCACGGGCCATGGCTTCGGCGACGGCGGCTGGGTGGCGCTGTCGGCAGCCTGTCTCAATCTTGCGGTCAAGAAACGCCTTCGCCTGCAGGACGATGACGGCGAGGTTACCCTGGTGCTGCAGCGGGACGGGCAGGACGACCGGATCCCGGGCTTCGGGCTGCCAAATGGTGAGGCCGCCGTTGAAAAATATCTGAACGGCCGCAACAACGCGCTGACGCTCAGCAAGAAGAACGGCACCTCCGTCCAGACCCTCGGATCGAAGTTCCGCGGCGCCATCGAGAAGGAAAGCCGCAACGTGTTCTTCAGGACGAACCGTGCCTATCTCATTCCCGGCGTCGCTCTCAGCATCATTACCATTGCCGCGCTTTTCATCTTCGGCCGGATGTCTCCCGATCAGGAAGGCTTTGTCTTCCTGTTCCTGGTGTTTTCGGTCTTTGCCTCGGTTCTCTCGGTATCGCTCGGCAAGATCGCCTTCCGTTTCGCCAGCCTGCAAACGCGCATGGCTGTGATCTTCTGCTTCTTCGCTGTTGCGATCGCGGCAGTAGGCTTTGGCGCTTTTCAGGTTTCCGGTGGCGTCGACACGGTTCCGGCCCTGCCGGTGATTGCCGTCGTTCTGGTCGCGATGAACATCCTGTTCTTCTTCCTGATCGGTGCCCCGACGGCGCTCGGGCGCAAGGTGATGGATGAAATCGAGGGGCTGCGGCTCTACCTGTCGGTCGCGGAAAAGGAACGCCTCAACATGGCGGCGCCCGACATGAGTACGAAGCATTTCGAGGCGCTTCTGCCCTATGCGGTGGCTTTGGGGGTGGAGCGGCCCTGGGCAAAGGCCTTCGAAGGCTGGCTCGCAACCGCAGCCGGCGCCGCCGCGGCGGCCAGCTATCATCCTGACTGGTATTCCGGCAGGGCCTTTGATGCGCGCCATATCTCCGACAGTGTGGGCGCCACGGCAAGCTCCATGGCCGGCTCGTTCCGCTCTTCCCTGCCGGCCCCCAAATCGTCCAGCTCCGGATCTTCGGGAGGCTTCTCAGGCGGCGGCGGTGGCGGCGGCGGTGGTGGCGGCTGGTAAGTCAGGCCGGGACGGCAGTGCCATCCACACTGACCGAGAGAATGTCAGGCCGCGTCCGTTTTTTCGCCGAAAGGCAGGCAGCCGTCCTTTTGCGAGGCAATAAGCCCGATGGCCTCGTCCGCGGACACTGCAGCGGCATAAAGGAAGCCCTGGCCGTAATGGCAACCGGCGGAGCTCAGGGCCTTGTGGACGTCGTTCTGTTCCACACCTTCTGCCACCGCGTCGATGTCGAGGCCCTTTGACAGGACCAGGATGGCCTCGACGATCGCGGCACATTGCTTGTCGACCAGCATGCGCTCGGTGAACGACTTGTCGATCTTCACTTTCCTGATTGGAAAATCCCGCAGGTAGCTCAGGCTGGAATGACCGGCTCCGAAATCGTCGAGCGCAATGAAGATGCCCGCTTCGGTCAGGTCCGTCAGAATGCGCCTGGCTGTTTCCGGGTTCTTGACCAGCGAGGTTTCGGTGATTTCCAGCGACAGTCTCTTTGCGGGAAGGCCGCATTCTTCCAGGATAGCAACGATCTGGTCGGGAAGGGACAGGTCCTGCAGCTGCACGGGAGACAGGTTGAAGGAGAGATAGAGCTCTTCCGGCCAGGATTTTGCCGCTTCGCAGGCTTGTGCCAGGAGGTGACGGGTCAACTCATGGATGATGCCGCAATCTTCCGCGATCGGTATGAACTCTTCGGGCTGTACATCGCCGAAATCACTGTCGGACCAGCGCGCCAGAGCCTCGAACCCGGCAATGCGGCTGGTGTCCATGTCCAGGATGGGCTGGAAGTGCACCAGGACCGCCCCATCCGCGATCGCCAGGCGCAGCCGCTGCTCCAGCAGGGTCCGGTGCAGGATCGAGGCGTCCATGTCCACTTCGAAGAAACGGTAGGTCGAACGTCCGGAGGACTTGGCCCGGTAAAGGGCGATGTCGGCCCGGCGCAGAAGTTCGGTGATTGCGTAGCCGTCCTGCGGATGAAGAGCGATGCCGATGCCGGTACCCACCGAAATCTGCCGGCCGCCGATTTCGAACCGGTCGCCGATCCGCGTCAGGAGGCGCCGGGCAAACCCCGAGGCTTCGGATTTGTCCCGGAAGATGGGTGAGACGATGGCGAATTCATCGCCGCCCAGGCGCGCCACGATGCCTTCCTTGCCCACGGTTTCGCTGAGCCGGTCGGCGAAGCTGCGCAGGAGATTGTCGCCGAACGCATGGCCGTAGACATCGTTGATGGGCTTGAAGCCGTCCAGGTCGAGCATCATGACCGCCCGGAAACTATCGGGGTCCAGCCCACGCGTCAGATCGCCAAAGGCGGCCAGAAGTCGGCGCCGGTTCGGCAGGCCGGTGAGCGGATCATGCTGGGCAAGTTCCAGCGCCTCCGAATGGGCCGAAGACCTGACCTTCAGCTCCTTCTGCAGCTGCCGGGTCGCCCATATGCCGTATCCGAGGCCGAAAACGGCAACGAAAAGCAGCACGCTTGCAAAGATCTCGAAATTTCGGGGACCATAGCCTGGTATCGCGTCGGGAAATGCGTAGATGGAGATCTGAAGGCTGGTAAAACTGACGATTACTACGGAGAGAAGTGCAACCATCGAGCGAGTCAAGTGACGATTATCTGCTGCTACCCGGTTCGTCACGTAATCTTTCCTGCGAGATCATGCTGCTGTTTCGCGCTCAACTTGGCATGTATTTGTTGAAGAAGAATGAAACCAGCGTCATGCACCCGCCGAAAAGGCCGTTGGGTGAGCCATGGCGGGTCGGAAATGGAAAAGGGGTGACAAGACGCCAATGTCTTGGTAACGGACGCCCAATCCCTCTCCGGTGGCGTCCCACCAACACCAAAGGCCAAATTTTCCATGCCCGATCTTCTTCTTGAGCTGTTCAGCGAAGAAATTCCGGCCCGTATGCAACGCAAGGCGGCCGAAGATCTGAAATCGCTTGTGACCAATGCCTTGGTGGACGCCGGTTTGCATTATGAGGGCGCACGCGCCTTTGCCACGCCGCGGCGCCTGGCGCTGCATGTCGCCGGCATTCCGGCCGGCTCCGCTGCCACCCGGGAGGAGCGCAAGGGCCCGCGCGTCGGTTCCCCGGAAAAGGCGGTCGAAGGATTTTTGCGCGGTGCGGGCCTGTCTTCCATCGAGGAGGCAAGTGTTCACAGCGACCCCAAGAAGGGCGACTTCTATGTGGCGGTGATCGAAAAGCCGGGCCGCGCCGCGATCGACATCATCGCGGATTTCATGCCGGGCATCCTGCGCAATTTCCCTTGGCCGAAATCCATGCGCTGGGGATCTGCCTCCACACGCTGGGTTCGCCCGCTCCATTCCATCGTCGCGACCTTCGGCCCGGAAACGGAAGAACCGGATGTCGTCCCCTTCGAATTTGACGGCATCCAGGCCGGCAAGACGACCCGCGGCCACCGGTTCCTCGCCAATGAGGCCTTCGGCGTGCGCCGGTTCGACGACTACGCCACCGGTCTGGAGAAGCACAAGGTCGTGCTCGACGCGGACCGGCGAAAGGACATGATCCTCAACGACGCCAAGGACCGGGCGCTGGCGCTGGGGCTGGACCTGGTCGAGGATCCGGGCCTTCTGGAAGAGGTTGCGGGCCTGGTGGAATGGCCCGTGGTCCTGACCGGCACGTTCGACGAGGACTTCCTGACGATCCCGGACGAGTGCATCCGGCTGACCATCCGTGCCAACCAGAAATGCTTCGTCCTGAAGAACCCGGCGACCGGGCGGCTTGCCAACCAATTCGTGCTGGTGTCGAACATCGTCGCCGCGGACGGCGGCAAGATGATCGTCGCCGGCAACGAGAAGGTAATCAGGGCACGGCTTTCGGACGCGCGCTTCTTCTGGGATACGGACCTGAAGACCGATCTCTCCGCCAACCTGCCGAAGCTGGACGAAGTCAAGTTCCACGAAAAACTGGGCAGCGTCGGCGAGCGCGTGCAGCGCCTGATCGCGCTTTCCGCCGAACTGGCGCCGCTCGTCGGCGCCGATGACGCAAGAGCCAGGCGGGCCGCCGAACTTGCCAAGGCGGATCTTGTCTCGCAGATGGTCTATGAGTTTCCCGAGCTGCAGGGCCTGATGGGGCGCTACTATGCGCTCGCCCAGGGCGAAGACGCCTCGGTGGCAGCGGCCATTGAGGAACACTACAAACCGCAGGGCCCCACCGACAGCGTGCCGTCGGACCCGGTCGCCATCGCCGTTGCACTGGCGGAAAAGCTGGACCTGCTCGCCGGCTTCTGGGCCATCGATGAAAAACCGACCGGCTCCAAGGACCCTTACGCGCTGCGCCGCGCCGCGCTTGGCGTGATCCGGATCGTTCTGGAAAACAATCTGAGGCTCGGGCTCGGAGAGGCCATCCTGTCGGCCTCGAACCGGCTCTCTGTCAAAACCGAAGATCCGACAGCGCTCGTTGCCGACCTGCTCACCTTCTTCGCCGACCGCCTGAAGGTGCACCTGAAGGACGAGGGCGCCCGTCACGACCTGATCGATGCCGTCTTCGCGCTGGATGGGCAGGACGACCTGCTCATGGTGGTCAGGCGCGTCGAGGCGCTCGGCGCGTTCATTTCCTCCGATGACGGCGCGAACCTGCTTGCCGGCTACAAGCGCGCGGTCAATATCCTGAAGGCGGAAGAGAAGAAGGACGGCGAGCCGGTCACCGGCAGGCCGCATGCGGATCACTTCCTGGAACAGGCGGAAATCGACCTCGCCGCCGCCATCGACACGGCCCGCGCCGAAGCCGCCAGGGCCGTCGAGGCCGAGGATTTCGAGGGCGCCATGGAAGCCCTTTCCAGGCTGCGCGCGCCCGTGGACAGGTTCTTCGAAGAGATACTAGTCAATGCGGACGACCCGGCGCTGCGCATGAACCGCCTGCGTCTCCTCGACGAGATCCGCGACGCGACCCATGTTGTGGCGGATTTCTCCAAGGTGGCCGGGTAGGAGCAATCTCGCTTCGGCTATGGTGAATCCCTAAGTTGGTGTATGATCGAAACAACTATTCGTTGGACTGGAACGTGCATGAACACCAAGTCGAAGAAACAACGCGACAAATCGGAATGGAAGATGTCACCGCGAAACGAGTCTAAGCCCAACCAGAAGCAAGAAAAATTGGGTAGCAGAAACAGCGTAACAGGGCGACGGAGTATTCGTGAGATGGTGCTGGAGAACAATCGGCGGTTTGCCGCGACCATGAGGTCGTTGGGAGAATGAAACTGCCGGGAGAGCCGGAGTGGCTGTCCTTCGATCAGCTTGCGGAAATCATAGAAGTTGTCGCGGAACTCTATCCTTCCCACCGTGTGGAACTCATTCGCCCGGATGATCTTGCCGCCGCATTGGAACGCCCCGTGAATAGATACCACTATGGGGGAACAGGCAGCCGATTCTTGCTTGCAAGCGAATATGTCTATGGGATCGGAAAGGCTCATGCACTGGTTGACGGGAACAAACGGGTGGCGTTCCAGTCAGCCCTGGTGTTTCTCGAACTGAACGCCACGCGACTAAATGAGCCGGCCGACGAGTTCTTTGCAGTTTATATTAAAGCGCTCATGGCGGATCGCATCAATATTGAGATGCTATCAACGGTCTTCTCTGTATTTTCCGAGAACCTCGATTCCTAGATTGTTCCGGTCCCACTATTCCGCTGCCTGCTGTGCCAGCCGTGGCACCGGTTTTTCCTCGATCGGCCAGTGGATGATTGCCGCGAAGATGCCGAGGGCAATGCCGCACCACCAGATGGCGTCATAGGAGCCGGTTTCGTCATAGAGCCTGCCGCCCAGCCAGACGCCGAGGAAGGCGCCGATCTGGTGGGAGAGGAACACGAAGCCGAACAGGGTGGCCATGTAGCGCGGGCCGAACATGACCGCGACGAGCCCGGATGTCGGCGGCACGGTGGAAAGCCACAGCAGCCCCATGACGCCGGAAAAGACCAGCACCGAAACCGGCGTGACCGGCAGCATGATGAAGGCGAAGATCGCGATCGCCCGTCCGATATAGATCAGCGACAGGAACATCGGCTTCGAATAGCGGCCGCCGATATAGCCGGAGGCGAGCGAGCCGACGACGTTGCACAGGCCGATCAGCGCAATCGCGGTGGCTCCCCAGGCCGGATCCAGACCGAGATCGGCGATATAGGGCGGCAGGTGGACGGTGATGAAGGCGACGTGAAACCCGCAGACGAAGAAGCCGAGGGTCAGCAGAATGAAGCCCCTGGTGCCGAAAGCTTCCGCCATGGCGGACATCAGCTTTTGATCGTGCGCCGGATTGCCGCCCTTCGGGTATTCCGACTTCCCCTTGAGCGCGATGGCCAGAAACGGCACGAGGGCGATCAGCCCGGTGAAGACGATCAGCGTGTCCTGCCAGCCGATATTGGCGATCAGCGCCCCGCCAAGCGGTGCGAACAGGAACTGTCCGAGCGAACCGGACGCCGTTCCGATGCCGAAGGCGAGCGAACGCTGTGCCGGCGTCACGGCGCGACCGAAGGAGGCCAGGACCAGGGAAAACGACGAAAACGCGATGCCGAGACCGATGAGCACGCCGGCGGAGACGTGGAGGGCGACCGCGCTTGTGGCATCGATCATCAGGATCAGGCCGGCCGCGTAGAGAACGGCGCCGATCGTCATGGTCTTCCATGTGCCGAAGCGGTCGGCCATCATGCCGGCGACCGGCTGGCCGATGCCCCACATCAGATTCTGGATGGCAATCGCCAGCGCGAAGATTTCGCGGTTCCAGTCGCGCGCCTCGGTCATGGGCTGGAAAAACAGCCCCATCGCCGAGCGTGGCCCGAAGGAAATCAGCGCAATCAGACAGCCGCAGGCAATCACCAGCGGAATGTTCGGGCCGGCACGTCCGGCTGGGACCGCAGCAGTCATCGGTATCCTCTCATCGTAGATTGACGATAAGATAATCCGCGGCGCCGGCTTGATAAAGCGCGTAATTTTGATCGATGCATCAAGAAATGGAATGGATGCTATGGAGAATGCTTTTCCACCTGCTCCTGTCATCGACTGAGGCCAGTGATTTGCTACAAAGCCTTCGATCACGGCGGTCATTCCCGATCCGGCTCCGGATGGCCGACTGGACCCGGAGGGGAAATTTCGGGTAACCTTCTGCGGGAAAAGAGGAAAATTTTATGATGTCGAAATTATCAGGAAAGTGATGGATTTTTGAGGCCGGGACCATTATATAAGCTCTGAAAGAGCAAAAGGTATGGGCCTCAGTGCCCGTTTTCTTTTGTTTCTAATATGCTCAAACTGAGTATAAGTGTTTACACGGACCCGATGCAAACGTTCTGCGGTCCGTAAACAAAAACGGAGGTCGTCATGACCATTGCCCAGACAACTGTCCCGGTCGGCGCACCGATCGAACGCGGTCTGACTGCTTTGGAGCGCTTCGGCAAGCTGGATCGGCCGGATCTGCGCTATACGCCGGAGATCGCGGAAGCGACCGCGCCGATCTACGAAAAGGTCAAGCACATCATCCCGGCCATCGAATGGCCGGCCCTGGCGCCGACCATCCATGCGATCAACGAGCTGAAGAAGAAGCGCAACGCGGTCGTGCTGGCGCATAACTACATGACACCCGACATCTATCACGGTGTCGCGGACATCGTCGGCGACAGCCTGCAGCTCGCCATCGAGGCAACCCGGACGGACGCCGATGTGATTGTCCAGTGCGGCGTGCACTTCATGGCCGAAACTTCGAAGATCCTGAGCCCGGAAAAGACAGTCCTCATTCCGGACATGAAGGCGGGCTGTTCGCTGGCCGAATCGATCACCGGAGCCGACGTGCGGGCCCTGCGCGAACGCAATCCGGGCGTGCCGATCATCACCTATGTGAACACATCTGCGGAAGTGAAGGCCGAGTGCGACATCTGCTGCACCTCTTCAAATGCTCTGCAGGTGGTCGAAAGCTTCGGCGTCGACAAGGTGTTCCTGATTCCGGACAAATACCTGGCGGCGAATGTCGGCAACAAGACCGATGTCGAGGTCCTGACCTGGGACGGCGCCTGCGAGGTCCATGAGCGCTTCACCGGGCAGGAACTTCGCGACTACCGCAAGATCGAGCCGGGCGTGAAGATCATCGCGCACCCGGAATGCCCGCCCGAGGTCGTGGCGGAAGCCGATTTCTCCGGCTCGACCGCCCATATGATCAACTGGGTCAAGACCGAGCGGCCCAAGAAGGTGATGATGGTCACCGAGTGCTCGATGGCCGACAACGTCGCCAGCGAGACGCCGGGGGTCGATTACATCCGCCCGTGCAACCTGTGCCCGCACATGAAGCGGATCACGCTGGACAAGATTCTCGACGCATTGCTCGAGATGAAGGAAGAAGTTGTGGTTGACCCTGCGGTCGCCGAAAAGGCCCGCGTCGCCGTGGAGCGGATGATCAACTTGAAAATCTGAGCGGCCACACCCTAAACCGCGTAAGAAGCATCCTGCGTTCAGTTGGACGCAGGATGCTCGGCAACACCGATCAGCTATTGGACGTTTGGTCGCATCCGATTGAGCCTTTGCTGATCTTGCGTTTTCTTCCGGCGCAGCCACGTACGGAAGTCCTTCGGGCGATGCCCACACTGTTCCAGGAACGATCCCATGGCCGTCTCGGTAGCCGATTTTGCACCTGCCCATCTCGGCAAGGATGTGGATGATGTCGTCATACTGGGGGGAGGTCTCGCGGGCCTCTTCTGCGCGCTGAAGCTCAGTCCGCGACCCGTCACGGTGATCACCAATGCGCCGATCGGGCAGGGGGCGTCCTCGGCCTGGGCGCAGGGCGGCATCGCTGCGGCCATTTCCGAACAGGACTCGGTCGAAAAGCACCGGGACGACACGCTCGCGGCCGGTTGCGGGATCTGCGAGCAAAAGATCGTCGACCAGATGACCCGCGAGGGCAGCCAGCGGGTCCATGACCTGCTGTCCTATGGCGTTCCGTTCGACCACGACCTGGAGGGGCGGCTGAAATTCTCCCGCGAAGCGGCCCATTCCCAGAGCCGTGTTGTGCGCGTGCGCGGCGACATGGCCGGCAAGGCGATCATGGATGCGCTGATCGGCGCCGTCCGCAAGACCCCCTCCATCCGCATCCTTGAAGATTATATCGGCGAGACCTTCCTCGGCGAGGGCCGGTATGTGACCGGCGTCCTGGCACGCCGTCGTGGCGGCATCGAGCGCCTCGCCTTTCCGGCAAGGGCCGTCGTTCTGGCCTCCGGCGGTATCGGCCATCTCTTCGCCATGACCACCAACCCGCATGAGGCAAACGGCCACGGTCTTGCCATGGCCGCGCGGGCCGGGGCCGTGATCGCGGATGCCGAATTCGTCCAGTTCCACCCGACGGCACTGGATGTCGGCAGGGATCCGGCACCGCTTGCAACGGAAGCCTTGCGCGGCGAGGGAGCAACTCTCGTCAACCGGGCCGGAGAACGCTTCATGGCGCGCGTCCATCCGGATCTGGAACTTGCCCCGCGCGACGTCGTCGCCAGGGCGATCTTCAGGGAAATCGCGGCTGGCCGCGGTGCGTTCCTGGATTGCCGGGAAGCGGTCGGAGCCAGGTTCAAGGACGATTTCCCGACCGTTTATGCCGCCGCAAGCGCCGCGGGCATCGACCCGGCAACGGATCTGATCCCGGTCGCGCCTGCCGAGCACTACCACATGGGCGGCGTGCTGACCGATGCCAATGGACGCACATCGCTGGATGGCCTTTGGGCCGCGGGAGAAGTGGCCTCCACCGGCGCTCACGGGGCCAACCGGCTTGCGTCCAATTCCCTGCTGGAAGCTGTTGTCTTCGCCGCGCGTATCGCCGAGGACATTCAGGGGCTGATGCCGACCCCGCGCAGTGCCTTCTGGAACGAAATGGACGACGAGCCGGGCCTACCGACCCAGCGCAACGTGGAAGAGCGCGAAGCCATCACCGTGCTGCGTGAGACCATGTCGAGGAATGTCGGCGTGCTGCGCGATGCGGACAGTCTCAAAGCAGCGCTGGCGGATATCGCCAGGTCGGAAAAGGTCTGCGTGCGCCAGTCCATCAGAAACATGATGGTGGCCGGCAAGATCATCGCGGCCTCGGCCCTGAAGCGTCAGGAGAGCCGTGGCGGTCACTTCCGCAACGATTTTCCGGAGGAAAACCCGGATATGGCCAAAAGGTCCTACACCACGCTGAAAGAGGTCGAGGCGATTACCGCCGAGGCCCTCGAAACCGCCTGATCCGGGGGATACATGAGCGCTAAGAACCTGCCCTGCCTGCCGCAACTGATGATCGATGACGCGGTCAAGGCGGCGTTGCTGGAGGACTGGGGCCGGGCCGGCGACATAACCAGCCAGGCGACCCTTCCGGCGGAGGCTCAGGCAACCGCCGTCATCTCGTCCCGCAAACCCGGCGTTCTGGCAGGGATCGGATTTGCCGAAAGCGCCTTCCGGCAGACGGACACCGCCTTGCGTTTCGAGCAGATTGGCCAGGATGGCGACCGGCTTGCGGCGGGGGACGTGGTTGCCCGGATCGAAGGCCCCGCGCGCGCCCTGCTTTCCGCCGAACGCGTCGCCCTGAACTATCTCGGCCACCTGTCCGGCATCGCGACGGCAACGTCCAGGTTCGCCGACCTGATCGCGCATACGAAGGCGGATATAGTCTGCACCCGCAAGACGACGCCCGGTTTGCGCGCTTTCGAGAAATACGCGGTCAGATGCGGTGGCGGTGCCAATCACCGTTTCGGGCTGGATGACGCCATCCTGATCAAGGACAATCATATTGCCGTCGCCGGTGGCGTGGCCTTGGCCGTCAATGCGGCCAGGGCCTTCGCCGGGCACCTTGTCAAGATCGAGGTGGAAGTCGATACGCTGGAACAGCTGGAAGAGGCACTGACCGCCGGTCCCGATGTCGTCATGCTCGACAACATGCCGCCGGAAATGCTGAAGCAGGCGGTCGGCATCGCCGCGGGCCGGGTGCTGCTGGAGGCGTCCGGCGGCATCGAACTCGACACGGTCAAGGCCGTGGCCGAGGCCGGGGTGGACCTGATTTCCTCAGGCTGGATCACCCATTCGGCGCCAGTTCTGGATCTCGGGCTCGATATCGCGATCTCCTGATCCGGCGCGTTGCCTATAATTTTTCTGGTTTTCCGTCGTCATCCCGGCCAAGCGCAGCGCGAGCCGGGATCGGAGGGCCACAGGTCTTTGACGTCTTATAGGTTTAAGCGACCGATGGACCCAGGTTCTCCGAACCAGGATCTTCACTTCGCTGCATCCGGGCTGACCAGGCCAAAGACCTGCAGATCAATGGCTGCCTTGGCGGCCTTTACCTAACCTGCGGTCAGGTAAAGGCCGCCAAGAGCGGTTACCACGCCAAGACCGCGGATGACCCGTGTCGCCCAGGCCGGATCGTTGCGGGCGGCGATATGCGCGCCATGGCCGATCAGCAGCCCTGCGGCATGCAACAGCGCCGTTGCAAGGACAAATCCCGCTGCGTAGCCGAATTCGCCGGCCGAGCCGATTTCACCGCCATGAGCATATCCGTGACAGACGCCGAAAGCGGCGACAAGGGCCGCCGAGAACCCGAGTGGCAAGCGCAGGGCCAGCGCGACCGCGACACCGAAGACAATCACCGATGCAAGGATGAGGGGCTCGACATAGGGCAGCGGTGCACCGGCCAGGGACAGTGCAAATCCGGCGATCATCGCACCCACGAACGCGGTCGGCAGGGCCCAGAGCGCGCGCCCGCCGAGAAGAGCGGCCCACAGACCCACGGCAATCATCGCAAGGACGTGATCCGTCCCGAACAACGGATGGGTGAAGCCCGCCGCAAAGGAGCCATGCACGGACGGGTCCACATGAGCCAGGGCGGGGGAGGCGGCAGAAACGGAAAGTGCGGCCGCAAGGGCCAGGCGGATTATCATGAAACGATCCTTTGTTTGGTCATTCCGGTGCCCCGGGATGGGTCGCACCGTTCATGCGGTCTGACAGACCGTTCCATACTGATAGCGATTCCCGGCAGCGTGCGAAACAGCTCATGTTCGCTTTTCCGGCCAGTTCGGTTCGATTGGGGGAAGGGGAGAGCTCGCAGGGAAAACCGGGGCTTATCCGTCTCCGGAGCGGTCGTGTTGGAACGGGGACCTGCCCAAATCCATCAGGCGTCTCGCGGAGCGGACCCGGGGCCGCGCTGACGCGCGTCCCAGACGAGATCCTGGGAGATCAAGCGCGGCGACAGGAAGCCTGGATCAGTTCCAGCCGCCGGCATAGGTCTTGTAGAAGATGTGCTCGCCCACCTGGCCGCGTTTTGCCATCGATCTGGCCCACCGCGGGCTGACATAGGTCGCGTGGTAGTGGGTCGAGGCGTCGACCATCTTCAGGTACTGCTTGCCGTCGAGGACTTCCAGGGCAAGGCGCTGCGCGGTTTTCCAGGCCACCGGGCTGGCGATCCGGTCCTTGATGCCGTCACAGGCGAAGGAGAACTGGCAGCGGTTGCGCTTGTGCCTGTTCTGGTAGACGACGCCGCAGATGGAATCGGGATAGGACGGGTTCTTCACCCGGTTCAGCACCACCTGCGCGACGGCGACCTGGCCTTCTTCGCTTTCACCGCGGGCTTCGAAATAGATGGCTTCGGCCAGGCAGAGCTGTTCTTTCTTCTTGCCGACGGAAAGCGGCAGAGGCTTCTGTGCCCACCAGTGCGGATTGTCGGGATCTTCCGGGGGCGGAGGATCCTGCTCGTATTTCGAGGCGCCGAAGAGCGCGTTGAACGGATCGTTGGAATCCCGGACACTGTCCGGAGCATAGGCGGAGGCCAGCGAGAAGCTGGCGGCGGCGGCGTTGCGCGCCATCATCACCTTCTGCAGGTCGAGAGGGCCGTCTTCCAGCAGCCCGTCCTCCTTGGCTTTCGCAAGAGCCGTGGTTTCCCTTTCGCTGAACGGGTGCGCCTTGACGAAGGCGACGCGGGGCAGGTCTTCGTGCTTTTTCTCCGTGGAGATCAGGCTCGACATGGCGTAGAGACTGCCGGCGGCCCTGTCCACCATGTGCCGGTCCGGCGCCATGGTCATCTGGCGGTCGCCCTTGGCGGATGCGTTTGTCGTGATCTGGTCCGGCACTTCGGTCGGGCGGACGCCATAGGCCACGTCCTCCAGTCCGATGATCGGCCTTGCTTCAAACCCTTCGTCCGCGGAGGTGAGGGTCAGCACCGGTCCGCTTGCGTAGTTCGGGACGGGCGTTGCGCCGAGTGCCAGCTGCGGCGTGATCTTGGAAGTGAAATTCGCCGGCTCAAGGGCCATCATCCAGCGCGGCGTCTCGTTTTCGCGCGCATTGATGAGAGCGAAGATATCCTGCTGCCCGATGGTGCCGCCAAGTCCCAGATAGACCAGCGGACAGGCAACGAGCACGTGTTTCAGCCGGCGCATGCGCGCTCGGACGGGGCCGTAGTCTTGTGTCACAGCAGATGTAGTCCGCTTGTCTTTGCGGGTTTTGAGGCCAATCATACGCAGCCAGCTCCAACTCGTTACACATCGCCCCGATACGCCGGACGGTCAGATCAACCTGCTTTCAAGGCGAAACGCCTGAAGGCCGATTGCTTTCAATGTGCTGGAGCAACTTGTTCCGCGTCCGGTCGAACGCGGATCGCTCCAGAGTCAATGCCGGGTTAACGGCAATGCTGGAATTGAAGATGTGCGCTTAACCTTGAAAGAGCGTTAATAAGCGAAGAATTCGAGCAATTACCTGAATGTTTGGGTGTTCAGGTCCTGTTCATGGTTAATATCACTAAGTACTTGTAACCATGATCGGGCAAGAAACCGCACGCTTGCGGTCCCTAGCGCCCGCCGAGTCGCAGGCCGGGGGCGGGGCGTTCGCTCATGAGTTGATGGCGGAAGCGGAAGAGAGCCGCCGGGCGCCCGCCGGTGGCCGTGGATGTCGCCCCCGTCGGCTCGACGAGATCGGCATTTTCCACCAGCCGGCGAAAGTTCTGCTTGTGCAGATGGCGCCCGGAAATCGCTTCGACGGAATTCTGCAGTTCGGTCAGCGTGAAGGTTTCCGGCATCAGCTCGAAGATCACCGGGCGGTATTTCAGCTTGCCGCGGAGCCGGGAAATCGCCGTCGCCAGCACCCGCCTGTGGTCGAAGTTCATCGCCGATCCGAGGAACGGAAGGCTCTTGCGCGCAAGCGCGGCCGGGCGGCCGTCTCTTTGGGCCTCGAGGACAAGGCCGGCCTCGTAGAGCAGTTCGTAACGCTCCAGCGCCCGCTCCTCGTCCCAGCTGCCGCCGCCCGTGCCGAAGGCAAGGCAGATGCGCTCGCCCCGGCCAAGCGCCTTGGGCGCTTCGCCCGGCGTTGGCGGTTCCTTGGCCCAGGCGTTGAGCGCAGGCAGGATTTCCCGGTCCAGAAGGGCCGGCCGTCCGCTGCGCCAGTCCTCCCAGGGAAAATAATCGTACCAGGACCGCCAGGCCGAGTTGTGCCGGGCGAGCGTGTTTTCCGAATCCGCCGTCTGCCGCGTCAACGCCAGATAGACGACGGAGACGACATGCGGGCCCTCGTCGCCCGACACCCGGTGACGGCCCCGGTCCCCGAAGGTATAGAGTTGTTCCACGTAGCCGAGCCTGAGGGCGGTCTGGCTCTCCACCCAGGCACGCAGGCCGATTTCGAAGGTGCGGTGGCGGATCGGATCGAACGGACCGAAGGGCAGGCTGTCGAGACCGGTGTTTTCCGGATCTCCGACGTGGACGATCTGCGGCATGCCGCCGGACACCGCAACGATGACGGCGTTCAACCCGATCTCGATATTCGCTTGCCGGTGCGGCATCGTTTCTCCGCTCGTTCAGGTCTGACGACAAATGGGCCGATTAGTCGAGTGGCATAACAAATGGTGTGCCTTCAAAAGCGTTCGCGCCCCGGCCGATGCCGCGGATCGCGTCGATCATCCGTCCGTCCCGGCCAAGATGCCTGTCCGCCATGGCAACGATCCGCGCATTCGGCGTCGCCGATGGCGACTGCCTGCGCAGGATCGCGGCGAGCCGGTATTCATCGGCTTCCGGATTGAGGGTGCAGGCGGCCACATAGGCGCCGGCGGTCGACCGGCTGATGCCGGCCCAGCAGTGAATGACCAGCGGTGCCTCGCGGTCCCATGTGCGGATAAACCCGATAAGATCGTCGATATGCCGCTCGCTGACCGCAATCAGGCCGCCCACCGGATCGACAATGTCGTTGAATGCCAGATTGAGATGCCTGTCCGGCGCAATGCCCACTGGGGTCGGCACCTCCATCTCGGCGTTGATTAGGGTGACGAGCGACTTCGCGCCGGTGGCAGTGACCGTTTCAGGCAATCTCGACAGCGAGCATACGTGCAGCATGGCAGAACCAATTATCCGTTTCCGCCGATAAACTAAGGCTATTCGCTGCCAAGGTCACCCGTTTGCGCGCTGGCTCTTGGCTTTGTTACCAGCTTCGCGCAGCGCCTCGATCTCGTTGAAGCGTTTCATGAACGTTTTTTGCGCAACGGCAACCGGCTGCGGCTCAAGCCCGTAGCGCAGCTTTCCCTCTCCGTTGAGGGGAAAACCGCGTGGACGGCCGAAGAGCCTGGCCGCTTCCTCGTCATCGAACCCGGCAAGTTCGACGGCTTCGAAATAGGCACAGATGATATCGGCCCGTTTGGCGAGCTTCTTCACGGCCAGCGGGATTTCCGCGGGCAGGCCGAACCGCAGGTGAATGGCGCCCTGCAGGCGCGCCTCGACAGCCTTGTAGGCTTCGCCGATGACCGCCTTGAACGGCGAGATCATGTCGCCGATCACATATTCCGGCGCATCATGCAGCAGCACCGCCAGGCGCCAATGCGGCGGCAGGTCGGGCTTCAGCCTGAGGGCGATTTCTTCGACGATCAGCGAGTGTTCGGCGACCGAAAAGGCATGATTACCGAATGTCTGCCCGTTCCACCGGGCCACCCGGGCAAGACCGTGGGCAATGTCGGAAATCTCGACATCGAGCGGCGAGGGATCCAGCAGGTTGAGCCGCCGGCCGGACAACATGCGCTGCCATGCGCGCGGCGGCTGATCGGGTCTGGCAGAGGGCATCGGTCCTCAGGTCATGGCGCGGTTTCAGTCCGCGGTGTTCGGCTCCGTCCAGGTAAATGTCGCCCAGTCGGGAAGTCTGGCCGCAAGCTCCGCATCACCGCATTGAAGTGGGCTGCCGTTGTCCTTGGCTTGGGCAACCTTGTCAAGACGAACCAGGGCCAGGCCGATGATTTTGCCGTCGACAAGGGCGGTGGAGCCAAGCGTGCCGACCGACTTCCCGCCGGCGGTGATATCGGACCCTTTTCCGGAAAAGGTATCGGAGCCTTCCACCAGGACGAAGCGCTTGCGGGCAGTGCCGCGGTGCTGGACCCGTGACACCACTTCCTGTCCTACGTAACAGCCCTTGGAGAAGGAGACGCCGCCAAGCTGGTCGAGATCGGCATCATGGGGGAAGATGTCGGAATAGTCGAAATCCTTCAGCCCTTCGGGCACGCCCTGGCGGATGCGGTGCGCGTCATAGGCCGCCATGCCCGCCTGCTCCGCGCCGAGTTCGCCGGGAAGGGCGGCAACGGGGCCGACAATCCGCAGGCCAAGCGCGGGAGCGCGCGGGTCGGTCACGCTCAGCAACGCACTGGCGGCCTCCGCCTCTCCTCCCCACACGGCAAAGACGCCGGTCTCCTCGGGCAGCCGCTCCAGGTCCACCTTCGAGCGCAGACGGTAGAAGGTGAGGCGCTTCAAAAGATCCTCCGCCACGGCGGCGGGGCAGTCGACAAGATATTCCTCGCCCGACCTGTAGATCAGAAAATCGAACAGGATCTTGCCCTGGGGCGTCAGCAGGGCGGACGCGGTCGCGCCGTTACGGTCGGCGCTTTCGATGTCCGAGGTCACCAGGTTCTGCAGGAAATGATGTGCATCCGCTCCGCCGACCCGGATCAGGGTGCGGTCGGTGAGGTGGGTGTAGCAGGGGGTCGGCAAGGAACACTCCTCGGTCTGGCCGGATCAGGGCCCGTTGATAGGAGGCGGCAGGACTCATCCCGCTCTAATCTAATGGCCACATAGGCGCTTTGCACCATGTGGGCAAGATATGGATCAGGCGATCGGCATCTGGTCCTTTTTGCGGAGGGCGCGTATAAGCCCGGAGAAACCGACACGCACAATTGCCGGAGGAAGCCTCATGAGCGAGACCTATGACCTGATCCTGAAGGGCGGAACCGTTGTCAATCAGGATGGCGAAGGCGTCCGTGACGTCGCGGTCCGCAACGGGCGCATCGCCGGCATCGGTGTCTTCGACAAGTCGCAGGCCGGCGAGGTGATCGACTGCGCGGGCCTGCACGTTCTGCCGGGGGTGATGGACACGCAGGTGCATTTCCGCGAGCCCGGGCTCGACCACAAGGAAGATCTGGAATCGGGGTCCCGTGCAGCGGTCATGGGCGGCGTTACCGCGGTCTTCGAGATGCCCAACACCAATCCGCTGACCACATCCGAGGCAGCGCTTGCCGACAAGGTGAAACGCGGCCACCACCGCATGCATTGCGATTTCGCCTTCTGGGTCGGCGGCACGCGCGACAATGTGAAGGACATTCCCGAACTGGAACGCCTGCCGGCCGCTGCCGGCATCAAGGTGTTCATGGGCTCGTCGACCGGCGACCTGCTGGTGGAGGACGACCAGGGGGTGCGGGAAATCCTGTCGGCCACCCGCCGGCGGGCGGCCTTCCACTCCGAGGACGAATTCCGCCTGCGCGAACGGCTCGGCGAACGGGTCGAGGGGGATCCCCGTTCGCATCCGGTCTGGCGCGACGAGGTCGCTGCCCTGCAGTGCACACAGCGCTTGGTGGGCATTGCCCGGGAAACCGGCGCCAAGATCCACATTCTGCACCTGTCGACGGCCGAAGAAATCGATTTCCTCGTCGACCACAAGGACGTGGCCTCCATCGAGGTCACCCCGCACCACCTGACACTGACCGACGAGGCCTATGAGCGCCTCGGGACACTGGTGCAGATGAACCCGCCCGTTCGTGCACCGCGTCACGCCGAGCGTCTCTGGTGGGGACTGCAGCAGGGTATCCTGGATATCTTCGGCTCCGACCACGCTCCACATCTGTTTGAGGAAAAGCAGAAGCCCTATCCGGCGTCACCCTCCGGGATGACCGGCGTGCAGACACTGGTCCCGATCATGCTGGACCATGTGAACGCAGGCCGTCTCAGTCTTGCCCGCTTTGTGGACATGACCAGTGCCGGCCCGGCCCGCCTGTTCCAGACGGCGCGCAAGGGACGGATCGCAGCCGGCTACGATGCCGACTTCACCATTGTCGATCTTGGCCGCAAGGAAATCATCCGCAATGAGTGGATTGCCTCGAAATGCGGCTGGACACCCTATCACGGCAAGGAGGTCACCGGATGGCCGGTCGGCACCGTGGTTCGTGGCCGGCGCGTGATGTGGGACGGTGAGTTGGCGGAACCTTCCCGCGGCGAGGCCGTTGTCTTCATGGACGGGCTGAAGCGAATCGCCGGCTCGCCGTAACTACCCGGCGCGGGCTCTGTGAGCCCGCCGGCCAGGCATCTCGCCGCGCCAGCGGCGCACCAGCCCGTTTCACGTATTTTTCACTGTGGATTGAACGCGGTACACGCCACAATGACGCGGATACCGACCAGCGTTTTTGTGACGTGAATAACAGCGTGAAGCTGGCTTACGTGAGAAGACAAAGGGAAATCAGAAAGGAAACCAATGGGTAACCGTGTTTCCTAACCTGATCTACACCGATCCCGATTACAGGTTAAGTCGAGCTTTAAGGGTTTTTGAGTTGGGGAGCTCCGAGATGCATTTACATAGGTTTCACAACCGGAATAAACGGATGGGCATGCTTGCAGGCCTCGCCGGCGCTGCATTCCTGTCCGTTGCCGCTCTTTCACCCGCGGCTGCTCACGATGCATCATCGGACACGAGCGAAAACCCGTCCAAACAGGCGCCGCTGCATATGCTGGTGTCGCTCGACGACCAGCAGATCAAGGTCTATCGCGGTGCGGACCTGATCGAGACCTCGCCGATTTCTTCCGGTATGCGCGGTTATTCGACGCCGACCGGCGTCTTCTCGATCCTGGAAAAACGCCGCAAGCATTTCTCCAACCTCTACGACGATGCCCCGATGCCGTTCATGCAACGGCTCACGTGGTCCGGTATTGCTCTGCATGTGGGCAAGCTTCCGGGCTATCCGGCATCTCATGGCTGCATCCGCCTGCCGCGCAATTTTGCCCAGACGCTTTACAGCACGACCGAGCGCGGCATGCATGTCGTCATCACTAGGCAAGCGGCCGAACCCGTCCGTGTGTCTCACACCGTTCTGCCCCAGCCCTTTGCGCCTGAAACCGCCGTTGCCAGCCTTTCAGAGAAGACGATCGAGGCGGACCCGGCCCTGCGCGGGGCAATTCCGGAAGCTTCGCTGGAGACCTCCGTTCCGGCGATCCTCCCCGAAAACCCGTATTTCGACCAGCCGCTGCGCATGATCATCACGCCGCAGGAGCCGCCGAACCGCGTCAAGGTTCTTCAGGATCTTCTCAACCGGATGGGCTTTGATGCCGGCCCGGTGGACGGCGTCATGGGCCGCAAGACCCGCGCCGCGATCAGCCTCTTTCAGGAAGGTGCCGACCTTCCCGTGACGGGCAATCTCACCGATGCACTGGAAGCGCGCATCCAGGCGGATGGCGGGTATGAAAAGCCGCAGAATGCCATGCTGCGCATCCGCCGCAAATTCCGCGATATCTATGCCACACAGGTCACCGTGAAGAATATCGACCGGGAAATCGGCACGCATGTCTTCACAGCGCTGGATTTCAGGCCGGGGGATGCCGCCGTCGACTGGATTGCGGTGTCGGCCGAAGGGCAGCGCGGCGGTTCGCCCAAGGATGTGCTCGACCGGATCGAAATCTCCGCAAAGGTCGCCGACGAACTTGCGAAGATGCTGACACCGGGAACGTCGCTGACGGTCACCGACCGGGAGTTCGCACGCAACACCGGCCTCGGCACCGACTTCGTGGTGATCACCCGCTGATCGCTCAGGATTTTGCCAACGGTCGCGATTGACGGCCGTTGGCATCTTTTCTTTCCCGCCTCATGGCGGAGATAATCTTCCGGAAAACCGGCCTTTCTCCCCAAACGTCACCAAACTGTCGCGTCCCTGCCGTATCGGGAGGCAGTTCATTTGCGTGGCTCAATCGGGAGAACAAGATGGCGCACGGCACGCTGACGGCTTCGAAGAAACGTCTCGGTAACGCGGTTCACCGCTCTGAGGCTACGTCCCGGGATGGAATTCTCGAGCGGCTGTTCACATTCGTCTTCAAGGGTCTGGTCTATCCGCAGATCTGGGAGGATCCCGATGTGGACATGAAGGCCCTGCGCCTGACCCCCGACAGCAGAATGATCACGATCGCTTCCGGCGGCTGCAACGTCATGTCCTACCTCACCGCCAATCCGGCGGAAATCACCGCGGTGGATCTGAACCGGGCCCATGTGGCTCTCGGCCGGCTCAAACTCGCCGCGGCGCGATATTTTCCGAACTACGAGACCTTTTACCGCTTCTTCGGCGAGGCCGACGAGAAGGCCAACGTGGCGGCTTATCACCGCTTCCTGAAGGACAACCTGGACGCGGAAACCCTTGCCTATTGGGAAGGCCGGGACCTGGCCAACTGGGGCCGCAAGCGCATAAGCCTGTTCTCGCGCGACCTCTATCATCACGGCCTGCTCGGCTATTTCATCGGCATCGGCCATCTGGTGGCGCGGCTTTACGGCATCGATCCCAGGCACATGGTCAAGAGCAAGTCGCTGGAGGAGCAGCGCACATTCTTCGATACCGCCCTGGCGCCGCTTTTCGACAAGCGCCTCGTACGCTGGGCGACCTCCAAGAAGATGTCCCTTTACGGTCTCGGCATCCCGCCGGCGCAATATGATGCGCTGGTCTCGGCAAATGCGAACGGCGACATGTCGGCGGTTCTGCGCCAGCGGCTGGAAAAGCTCGCCTGCGATTTCTCGATCCGGGACAACTATTTCGCCTGGCAGGCCTTCGGCCGCGGCTACGCGCCGGACGCCGGCGGGTCGACGGGGAATCAGGTCCCTTGCCGCCTTACCTCAAGCGGCAGCATTTCGAGCAGATCCGCCAGCGCGCCGGCCGCGTGCGGGTCTTGAACCGGAACTTCACCGAGCATCTGCAGACCCTGGCCGGCGACACGCTGGACGCCTATGTGCTGCTCGACGCGCAGGACTGGATGACCGATCATCAGCTCAATGCGCTCTGGACGGAAGTCACCCGCACCGCCCGTCCGGGCGCCCGGGTCATCTTCCGGACCGCGGCCGAACCGACGTTGCTGCCGGGCCGTGTCGCGGACCGGCTCCTCGACCGCTGGACCTACGAAGAAGAGGAAAGCCTGAACCTCGGCGGGCAGGACCGGTCGTCGATCTATGGCGGCTTCCATCTCTACATCTTCAAAGGCTGAATGGGAGCTTGGCCGACGCGATGAGCGAAGCCGTCGAAACAGCCCGGTTGATGGACGCCGTCTATCGCCACCAGCGCCACGTCTACGACCTGACCCGCAAATACTACCTGCTCGGCCGGGATCACCTGATCGAGCAGCTGGCGCCGCCTGCGGGCGGAACGGTGCTGGAGCTCGGCTGCGGCACGGGCCGCAACCTGATTGCCGCGGCCAAACGCTATCCGCAAGCCCGGTTCTACGGTCTCGATATCTCCCGGCACATGCTGGACACCGCCGCCGGAAACATCGCAAAAGCCGGTCTCGGCAATCGGATCGACCTGATCGAGGGCGATGCCGCCGATCCGGCGGCAATCGACGCCCTCGGCGTTCAGGCCTTCGACCGCGTGTTTTATTCCTACACCCTCTCGATGATCCCCATCTGGCGCGGGGCCCTTTCCGCGGGAGCTGCACGGCTTGGCGAGGGCGGCCGGATCCACGTGGTCGATTTCGGCCAGCAGGAGAGGCTGCCCGCCTGGTTCAAAAAGCTCCTGCTTGCGTGGCTGAAGTCCTTCCATGTGACACCGCGCGCGGATCTTGAACAGGAACTGCGGGGCCTTGCCGGACGCTTGGGCGCGGACCTGCGCTTCAGGCCTCTTTACCGTGGCTATGCGGCCTATGCCGAGCTTCAGAACGCCGTGCTGCGGGAGGAAGCGTCCCTGTCGGGTGAGGGTCTGCAAGGCGAATTCCGGGAAAATCGGCTAGACTGAGACGGAACGGCACAGCACATCCTTTATCACGGTCGGTTCCGACTGTTTCTTGCTTGTCGTTCGGGTCGCGGCCCGGGATCCACACCGGCCGTTGCGGTTGGTATTAGGCTCGGCCGCAATCTCCACACGTTCGAGCCCCTGAACCAATGTCGGGCTCCAGCGTTTAGGAAGAAGTGCTGCGCGCGGCGCGGCCATGGAGCCTCGAATGACCCATGCTTTCATCAATCGTATCGCCACGGCGGTGCCTGATTACGAAGTCCATGACTATTTTCTTCAATTCGCTGCGGCGAACCTCGAAACACAGCCGAGGAAGCAAACTCTGTTTCGCAAGATGGCGGACCGGGCCGGCATCGAACACCGTTTTTCCTGCCTCGCCCCCGCTGACGACGCATCCGGTGCGGTCATCGACGAGGCGGGAATGTTCCGCCGTGGCGCTTTTCCTGGAACGTCGGCACGGATGGACATATACGAGACCGCTGCCGCCGACCTTGCGATGCGGGCGATCGACAAGCTCGACATCGGTTCGGCCAACCACGAAATCACGCACCTGATCGTTGCAAGTTGTACCGGTTTTTCGGCGCCCGGCCTCGACCTCGAGATCGTGCAGCGCGCCGGGCTGTCTGCGTCGGTCGAGCGCACGCTGGTGGGCTTCATGGGCTGCTATGCCGCGATCAGCGGCCTCAAGCTCGCCCACCACGTGATCAGGTCCGAACCGGATGCCAAGGTCCTCGTCGTCAACTGCGAACTGACTACGCTGCACCTGAAGGAGACGACCGATCTCGAGAAGCTTCTTACCTATTGTCTGTGGGGGGACGGGTGCTCCGCCGCCCTGGTAACGTCATCGGAAGAAGGCATTCGCATTGACCGGTTCAAGGCGCTGCTGGCTCCGGATGCGCGGGATCTCATGACGTGGAATGTGCGCGGGGACGGTTTCGAGATGGTACTGTCCGGACAGGTTCCGGCGAAGATCCATTCAGTGCTTGCCGGCAACATCGAGGCAATTCTGCACGGAGATACGGTCGACGATATCGACCTTTGGGCGGTGCATCCCGGTGGAAGATCGGTGCTGGACGCCGTGCAGCGCACGCTGAACCTTGGTTCCGAGGCGCTAGCGCCGTCGCGGGAAGTGTTGCGAGCATACGGGAACATGTCTTCAGCGACCGTCATGTTTGTGCTTGCGAAAATGCTGGAAACAGCGAGGGCGCGCATGAAGGGGTGCGCCATGGCTTTTGGGCCGGGCCTGACCGCTGAGACGATGACCTTCCGGATGGCATCCTGAGGAGATTGCGGGCGTGCGTACCGTCGAACCGGAATTGCTCGACGTCATGTCTCCTGACGATGAGGAGGCGATGGCATCGCGTCGCGATTTGCGGCGCATCAACGCCTTGATGTTTCACACGACCGTCTTGTCGCGGCTCCTCCGAAAGCACGTGGCGCAGCCGCCGCGCCGGCTCGTGGAAATCGGATGCGGGGATGGCCATGCAACGCTCGCCCTGGCCCGGAAGATGGCGCCGACGTGGCCGGGCGTCGCACTGTCCCTTGTCGATCGGCAACAACTGGTGGCGGCTGACGTGCGCATGCAGATTGCGAAGCTCGGCTGGACCGTAGATGTGGTCGCTGCCGATGTGTTCGACTGGTTGCGGCGCGGCGAGCAGCAGGATGTCGCTCTCGCGAACCTGTTCCTCCATCACTTCGAGGACGCGCGACTCGAGCCGATGCTGCACGATCTCGCGAAAGTGTCGCCAACCTTCGTCGCCACCGAACCCCGGCGCTCGCGGTTCGCCCTTTTGGCGGCTCGGTCATTGGGCATCATCGGCGCCAATGCGGTGACGCGTCACGACGCGCCGGCGAGCGTCCGGGCCGGTTTCAGCGGTCGGGAGTTGACACGGTTGTGGCCCGGCGGTCCGGAGCGCGTGCTCGTCGAGGGCCCTGTCGGCCCGTTCACGCACGCCTTTGCGGCAATCGGTGGGCAGGAGCCATGACACACGACGTTATCATCGTCGGCGCGGGGCCGGCCGGGTCGACTGCCGCCATCGAACTTGCCCGGCAGGGACGGTCCGTCGCGCTCGTCGAGAAGGATGAATTTCCGCGCCGCAAGGTTTGCGGAGAGTACATGTCGGCCACCAACATCCCCGTTCTCCAACGTCTGGGTGTCGCGGAAGCGTGGCGCGACCGCGCTGGTCCGGAGATACGCAAGGTTGCACTGTTTGCCGGGCAGCGCATCGTGTCGGCGCCCATGCCGGGCCGTGACGGCTTCGGCCGGGCGCTTGGCCGCGATGTCCATGACACCCTTCTGCGCGATGCTGCCGGACGCGAGGGTGTCGAACTGTATCAGCCCTGCCGGGCGGTGGCGCTTTGCCGGGTGCGAGGTCGGCATGAGCTCACCATCGACACTGGCTCCGGCGGATCGATGACGCTCAGCGCGCCGGTCGTCATTGCCGCGCACGGCTCCTGGGAGCGCAACACACTTCCGACTGGCCTGCAAAAAGGCTCCGGCACCAACGGGTTGCTGGGCTTCAAGGCGCATTTCCGCGGCGCCTCGCTTGCCCGGGACACGATGCCACTGCTTGCCTTTCCGGGGGATATGGCGGCATCGTGTGGGCCGATGCCGGACGGCTGTCCCTGTCATGCTGCATCCGGAGCGAGGCGCTTGCCGCGCTGAGACAACGGCGGAACGGCAACGCCGCCGAGGTGATCCACGCGCACCTTTTGGCAACTTGCCGCGGCGTGCGGGAGGCGCTGGCCGGAGCGATCCTGTCGGACAAGTGGCTTTCGACAGGCACGATCCGCCCGGCTGTCCGTGCACGTTATGCCGAGGACATCTTTCGCGCCGGCAATCTGGCGGGGGAGGCGCATCCGGTGATTGCCGAGGGAATATCGATGGCGATCCAGTCTGCTTCCCTGCTTGCACAGGTGCTGGACGATGTCGACATCACCGATCCGGCCGCCCTGGCCGCTGCCGGGCAACGGTATTCGGCCGCCTGGTCGCGTCACTTCAAAGCGCGCCTGCGGATGTCGCAAACGGTTGCATGGATGGCCTCGAGGCCGGAGGCATTTGGATTTGTTGCGGCAACGATAGAGGCTGTGCCGAAGCTGCTGACTTTCGGCGCAGGCTTGAGCGGCAAGGCTCAGGTGTTCAGTCCCGGCAAGTGATGCGATCGCCTTAGGGTACGGTCCCATAAAATTTAGTGCACTGGTCGCCCCAGAGCGATCCGAAGGACGCCAAAACGGCTGTGAGCGGCAGCGTCAAAGCCCTTGGCCGATGCACAAGCATCGACCTGCGGACTTTTCCTCCCCGCTCCTTGCCGTTTTGACGCCAGCGCATTCAATTTTATGAGTCCGTACCCTGGGGAGCTGAACCGTCCTGGAGGAAAAGTCTGTGGGATAATGTTTGACCGCGATCTCAATCCCCCGCCACGAAGTAATGCAGCGTCCCGTCCGGGCCGACACCGACGCGGTAGAAATTCCAGGCGCCGAACTCCTGCATTGCGGCAAAGTCCCCGGCGGTGATGATGCGGAACAGTTCGACCTTCTGATCCGGCCGCAGGTTGTCGAGCGGGTAGCGGGCGAAATAGGGCCAGACGTACATTTCCTGCGGCGTTCCGGCGTCCACATGGACGAACCCGGCATCCAGCACATCTGCGAGGATCGCCATGATCTCGAAGCCTTCGCCATCCCCCGAACTCGATTTCAGGAATTCGATCGGATCACCGGTCTCGCCGAAGGAGAGGGTCGGCGGCATTTCATTGCTTTCCAGCACCATGCGCAGCCGTTCCATGTCGCCGGAAAGCGCGGCCTCCATGAGCTGGTCATGCATGCGCGCGACCGGTTTCGGCAGGACCGCAGTGTTGTAGAGCACCTGCGGTTCGGCTGCATCGACGGCTTCCGCCGGCCGGTTTTCACTGTGTTCCGGGGAGGGGAGGTCCTCGCCGGAAAGCGGGACCGCCTGCGCCGCATTCTCCGGGTTCAGCGGAATGCGTTCCGTCTGAACGGTCTTGGCCGCAACGCCTCCCGACATCAGACCGGCGGCCAGCGCCGCCGCCACAAACGTTCGCGCCATCATGACCTTCTCCTGGTTTCGGCCCCCGTGGCCATCCCTGCGTCATTGGGCCATTCCTTAAACAATTCGTGGGAGTGTGGAAACCGGGGCGATGGGAAATTGTCGATCTTGTCATGAAACGGTGCGGCCGTTATCGAAAGCGCATTCATGTTCGGGGCCGGCTTCGGGGCGGCGGTGTTTACCATCCACATGAACACAGGATGCTCCAGCGTGCCGAAATCGGAATATTTTTCGGCAGGCCCGGCGTCCCTGTTTGCGGCAGGACCTAACGAGAAGGACCGTTTGTGACGTTTCTGGAATATGCGGTGATCGGATATTTTGTCGGTATTCTCACCTCGGCACCCGTGGGCCCGGTCAACATCATGGCCATTCAGCACGCGGTCCACAGCGGTTTCCGGCAGGCCGTGTATGTGGGGCTCGGGGCCGTGATGGCCGACTCGATCTTTGCCACGGCCGCCCTATTCGGCATTTCCGCCGTTACGAATTTCATCGAAGGCCAGTTCGACCTTATCGAGATCGTCGGCGGCGGACTGCTGATCGTCTTCGGGATCAGGATCTGGAACACCCACCCGCACCTCGACAAGGAAGGCAACGTCCGGGACCATGGTTTCCTGGGCGATGCCGCGGCGGCCTTTTTCATGGCGATCACCAATCCCGGCGCCGTATTGGCGTTTATCGCGATTTTTGGGGCGTTGGGGGACTACCGGCCAGAGCACGGCAATCATGTCGGCGCGCTGGTGATGGTGACGGGCGTGGCCGGCGGGGCGACCTCGTGGTGGATCCTGGTCTCCGCGGCGGTGTCGCATTTCAGGGCCCGGATCAACGATCGATGGCTCGACCGGGCCAACCATATTGCCGGCGTCATCCTGATCGCCTTCGGCGCACTGATTTATCTTAACCTGGCTCTGGATACGTTCGGCTGAGCCGGCCGGCCGGATGCGGCGGCACCAAGCAGGGCACCCGCCACTTACGCAAGGTTCGAGGAGATGATCCTGGAGCATTTCTCGACAATATTGCCTCACCCTGGAAAAGCATGAGAAATTGAATAACAAAGGTGAAAGGGGCCGGGCGATTTTGCCCTCTGGCGTCGTTGGTTCGCCCTTGTGGTGGGTCACACCACGGCGGGCAAATCGCCTAGCCAGAGGGCAAAATCGTCGCGGTCAAATGATCCAATATTGTCGAGAAATGCTCTAGCCTGGAATCACGAAGGCCGGACAGGCCGGCCTCAGTCATGTTTTATGGCCGCGGTTCTTATTGCAGAACGCGGTTTACCGTGTAATCGCCCTGCAGAATGCGATGCGGCAGGCCTTCGGCCAGCTTTGCAACGGCGTCTTCGCCATAGGCGGCCACAAGATCCGCGAGCGCAGTAAACATTGCCGCATGAGCAACGGCATCGGCATCAACGCCATTTGCGATAGCTTCGGCCCATGCGTCGGAAATAAAGCCGAGAGCAGCACGTCTGATGTCTTCGTCTTCGGCAAATTCCGCTTCCATTGCCGCTTCAGCGTAATCGTCGTTTATCATTCGTTCCCTTACCGGCTCTTCTCGAACGCTTGGAGGCAACTCCAAAGTGTTCCTGCCCCGAATCTTGTGACTTGATCCTAGCACGGCAAACCGCGCTGATAAGCAACCGTGAACGCAAACTTAACATCCACCCACAAATTTGATTCAAAAGGTTAACCAACCTGTAACAATTGGGTAATTTCGGCGGGAATTATCGGCCGTAGCGGCTGGTGACGTCGCTGATGATGGTCTCACCCTCGCTCAGATACTGTGCCATTGCGATACGGGCAGCATCCGTGCATTCGCGGTAAGCGACTGAGAAACCGCGATATCCCTGGTTGAACCGCTCGATGAAGCGGCGCCTCCGGTTTTCGTCCAGGGTCTCCGCGTCCAGGAAGTCCTCCATCCGGTCCCGCCAGCTCGGAGTGTCGGTCTTTCCGCAAAGGGGGCGAAGGAAATGAAGGGCGCCGAAGATCTCCGAAAGCCGCATGAGTTGCTGCTCGTAGGGCGGTTCGCCGGAGGAACTCTCCTGTGCGCTGGCACCCTGGCCCGTAAACAGAAGGCCGGTGACCACCAAAGCCGCCAGCCGATGTCCGAATATTGCCTTGCGTCCCGTCATGGCGCGATGATGCTCAAGGCCAAAGCGTGCCGCAAGCACTAAAGGTGCTGATCCCAAGAAATGGTGCCGGGTCGCCCTATCGGCGCTCCTGGGCGAGGAGACGGCGGACCCGCTCCGGCGTGCCGGGGGTGGTGAGCCGGTCCTCCAGCCGTTCGAGCGGGACCCATTCCAGGTCGGCGGCATCGTCGCCGGGCCGCGCTTCGCCGCAGCGGTAGGCACCGCAGAACACGGCCAGGATGAAATGCGCCGAAACACGGCCATCCGCGTCCCGCTGAATGGAATCGAAGGTCTCGGCGGGCATTTCGAGATGGGCCTTCGCCCCGGTTTCCTCCAAAAGCTCCCGCTCGGCGGCTTCCAGCAGCGTCTCGCCCAGTTCAACCAGCCCGCCCGGCAGGCTCCAGTGGCCCTTGTAAGGGTCCTTGCCGCGCTTGACCATCAGTACGCGGCCGTCCCTGTGACACAGGACGCTGACGCCAATGCGGGGTGCATCTGGATATAGGCGTGACATTGAGAGCCCTAACGATCGAACCGGACGACCCGTTTATGAGGGCGTCGCCTAGGGTACGGACCCATAAAATTGAATGCACTGGTCGCTCTGGGGCGGCTCGTATCCAAGGCGCGAAGATGCAGGAAACCCGGCCGGTTTTCAAGTCTTCGCAACGCAGGAGACGGTCCGCCCCAGAGCGATCCGAAGGACGCCAAAACGGCTGTGAGCGGCAGCGTCAAGGCCCTTGGCCGATGCACAAGCATCGACCCGCGGACTTTTCCTCCCCGCTCCTTGCCGTTTTGACGCCAGTGCGTTCAATTTTGTGAGTCCGTACCCTAGGCGAACAGGGCGTCGATTTCCGCCTGGGCGCCATCGCCTTCGTGCTGGGTTGCTTCGGGCTCAACATGGCCATGGATGACCGCGCCCGCAATGGAAATCAGCGGCTTGATCTCGTGCGTCGCCACTTCGGCAATCTCCACGGCGACCGTCGCGGCGTCCGGAGCCTGGCGAAGCTGCTCCTGGATCCGGCCGACCAGCGCGTTGATCTCCTTCACCTGAATTTCCAGATGATTGCGCAACTTGGCCGGTGCGGCGTGATAGGCCTGGATGGCGAGGTTCTTGTCCTTGAACGTCGAGTTCTCGAAATGGCCGACATAGTCGAGCGGTTCCCATTCCAGAACGTCCTCGGCGCAATCCGGCATGGCCGGAAGCATTTCCAGGAGCATCATGACTTCGTTGAAGTGATTGAGGTAATCGGTCGCAAGGCCGGTCTGGGCATTGATGTTTGCCTGCTCCAGCCGATCGGCTGCCAGTTCTCCGGCGCCCAAAACTGGATGCAAACATTCCATACCTGTCCCCCGATGATCAATGTGCCCGTCAGGGTACTTCGTTTTTGTTTCCAATTGCCTAATACCACCGGACAGATCGACCGGTAACGGCCTGCGGAATGGCATGTCTCGCGCCGCAATAAACAATTCGCGCGGCCTATTCCTCGAAGCGGCCCGTCTCGTCACGATCGCGGTCGTAGCGTCTGGTGAGTGGAAACGGCGGTAGCCAGGATTCGCGGCGGATGACCCAGCTTTCGTAAGTCGGCACCAGTTGGTCGGGGGCATCCAGGGATCCTAGGTGGACTTCGATCTCGTCCTCGAAGCGTGCGAAAACCGACGAGCCGCAGCGCGGACAGAAAAACCGCCCGGCATAGTCACGTGTTTCGCCCTCGATCGTCACCGCATCCTGAGGGAACACCGCAGACGCGTAGAAAAGAGCCCCATGGTGCTTGCGGCAGTCGAGACAATGGCAAAGACCGACCCGATAGGGTTGGCCTGACGCCACGACTCGGACATTACCGCACAGGCAGCCGCCGGTGAATCGGTCCATGCTGCGTCTCCTTCGAAATCAAGCGCATGGCATATTTAGAATGCGCAGCCCGATCATTGCAATTCCCCGCCACAGCGGAACCGGGCCGTTCTTCGAGGCGAACTTCCAGGCGTCCACAGGATAACGGGTCCGGCGGCGGGAACCGCTTGAGATCGAGCGCCGTCTCCGCTTTCATCGGAAGGCATCTCGCGGCGACCGATCTGGCCGCTTGTCGGGTAAGTCCAGGGCCGGCCTCAATCCCTTGACCTAAGGAACGGAGAGACAAGATGTGCGGCCGATTTGCCCTGACAACCCCGCCGGACGCAGTTCGGAAATTCTTCAGCTATGAAGACCTTCCCAATTTTCCGCCCCGCTACAATATCGCCCCGACACAGCCGATTGCCATCGTGCGCCAGGAACTGGGCGGCAGGCGACGGTTTCATCTCATCCGCTGGGGTCTGGTCCCGGGGTGGGTGAAGGATCCGGCAAGCTTCACGCTGCTGATCAACGCCAGAGCCGAGACAGCCACGGACAAACCTTCCTTCCGCTCCGCCATGCGCCACCACCGTTGCCTCATCCCGGCATCGGGATTTTACGAGTGGCGGCGCACACCCGATGGCAAGCAGCCCTTCTGGATCAGCCCGGCCGATGGCGGCGTGATGGGCTTTGCCGGCCTCTGGGACACATGGTCGGACCCCGATGGCGGCGAAATCGATACCGGAGCGATTCTCACCACCCGGTCGAACCGCATGATGTCCGGCATCCATGACCGCATGCCGGTGATCCTGAAACCCGATGTCTTCGACACCTGGCTCGATGTCGCCAACGTGGACAGGCGCGAGGCCCGCAAGTTGCTCCGGCCGGTCGAAGACGATTTCCTTGTGGCGGTCCCGGTCTCCAGCCGCGTCAACATGGTGGCCAATGACGATGCCGACCTGCTGATCCCGGTCCCGTTCGACGACAGGGAACAGAACACGGAAACGGCACCCCGTTCCGCCGCCGCCAGCCAGCTCGATCTGTTCTGACGGGCAGTTTTGCCGTGCAAAAGCCTCCGGTCCCCGGTAGAAGGCATTCGGGCAAGGACGATACGATGAGCGACAACGACAATCAGGCCCTCGACACAGACAGTTCGATGGACAACGAGGCGCTGGCGGAAGCCTATAACCGCGGCCTGAAGCTGCAGAAGGAAGGCGACTTCCAGGGTGCGGCGGAAGCCTATCGCCAGGCACTGGAGCTCGACCCGTCGGACCCGGGCGGCGTCAGCATTCGTCTTGCCGCGATCGGCGCAGAACAGTCACCGGAAAAAATGCCGGATGCCTATGTGGCGACGCTGTTCGATCAGCATGCCGATATATTCGACGAAATCCTGGTCGACGAGCTCGGCTACTGCGTGCCGCTGCTCGTCCGCGATCTGATCCAGCGCCTGGGGCTCGGCCCGTTCGAGCGCATGCTGGATCTTGGCTGCGGCACCGGGCTGACCGGCATGGCCGTGGCGGACTGCACCACGCACAGGACCGGCGTGGACCTGTCGGAGCGGATCATCGAACTTGCCTATGACCGGGACGTCTACGATGACCTTTATGTTGGTGAGGCGGTCGACTTCCTGAAGGAGTTCGAGGAAGAGGACGGCTCGCGTCCCGCTTGGGACCTGATTGCCGCAACCGACGTGCTGCCTTACCTCGGCGCCGTGGAGGCGTTCCTGGCGGGGGCGGCCGATCGCCTGAACCCCAAAGGGTGCCTTGCCTTTTCAACGGAAACCCTTGCCGAGGAAATCCTCCAGGGGCGACCCTATATGGTAGGGCCCAAGAGCCGCTTCGCGCAAGGCGAAACCTATATTCGAACCGCTCTGGACAGGGCCGGATTCGAAATCCTGGCAATGGATCCGATCACCGTCAGGCTGGAGGAGGGCGTTCCCGTTCCTGGCCATCTGGTCATGGCCCGGCTGCGCTGACGGTTGATATTACTTCAGAAAATAGAACTCGCGCCGAAGCGCCGAATTGTGCCAGGGCGACTGTGAGCCTTGCGTGGCTTCATAAACGTCGGCCTTCACACGTTTCATCATGATCTCGATTTCCAGGCCCGGCGTTTCGATATGCTTGAGAAGCGCAATCGTGAACGGGCTGTTGTCGCCATCGCCGTCAAGCGCAACTTCTCCCGGAGCCGTGGCAAAGCCGATAAGGACGTTGCCGCCGCCCGCCTCGGGCGCGGCCAGCCCGCGGCTGACAAAGGAGCTTCTGCTTGCGCCGAATGTGCGGGCGAAGCGGCGGGACAGGGGATTGTCCCGGCACGCGTCCAGCAGCGCAATGGAAAGCCGGCCGGGCGCGTTCATGTAGTTCAGGATCGTGCCGAGCTCGATCGTTTCGAAATCGGCCGCCGTGGAATCTTCAAGCTTCGCGTCGATCGGAATGAGAAGGTTCCGGCCGTCCATCTGCATGGCGTGGCCGGCGTAAAAGAACAGCGCCACGTCCGCATCCCTGGTTGCGCCCACGAAAGACCGGACACTGCCTTCCATGGCCACCTTGGACTGGTCGAGGCCGAGTATGACGGTAAAGCCGAGCCGCTCCAGCGTTTCCGTCAGGCGCGTGGCATCGTTCCTGGGATTGGGCAGAAGCGGCGCGTGTTCATAGTCGGAGTTGCCGATGACGAGCGCGACACGTTTGCCCTCGGGCAGCGTGGAAAGGTCGGGCAGGCCGGCGGTGGGGCTCGCCTGCTGATCGGAACGCGGTTCCGGGCCGATGACAGGAATGTCGGGTGCGGCGGCTTGATCGGCGCCCTGCTGCGGCGGGGCGGCGGCCAGATAACTTCCGTAGGTCCACCCGCGCATTCCGTTGGTGAGTTCGACCTCGACCCAGGCGCCCTGCTGGGTCAGCATCCTGACTTCAGTGCCTTCCAGCAACCTGGCGACTTCCGCATGACCGCCGCCGGCCCCGGAGCGGAGCGACAGGAAATCATCGCCGCTGCCGCTCAGGTCGCCGACAATCGCGGAACGTGGCGGATTGATCGTGCGCGTCGGGGTGGCGGGAGGCGCTGGATCCGCAGAGGCCTGGTCGCCGGGCGCCGAGGCGACATATTTGCTGTAGGCCCAGCCGGAACGGCCATCGGCCAGGGCCACATTCAGCCAGGAACCGTTTCGTCCAAGGATCGTCAGCGGCGTGTTTTCCCGCAGGCGGCTGATTTCCCTGTAGCCGCTGCCGGGGCCGGTGCGCAGCGAAAGGAAATTGTCGCCGCGCGGATCGAGACCCCGCACATAGGCTTGCGCCGATGGCGGCGTCCTGCCCGAGGCCCCGCCGCCATCCGTGATGACGGTCGCGGCGAAGAGGGCCTGCGAGGCACCGCCGGTGAGGCCCGTTGCCGACCAGACCACGTACTGGAAGCGCTCGCCATTGTGAAAATAACTGTCGTCGGGAACGGCGCCGCTGGAGATCAGCCGGCTCCTGTAGGCATTGCCCGCGGGCTGACCCATCCAACCGAGCGTGACCGCATACCAGCCGTTGTTCGATTGGAATACGGTTGTTTGCGGAAACCGGCCCGCATAGCCGTTCGCCACCGAAATCGCCGCGTTGACATCCGGACGGCTGGCGACCACCAGCCAACCGCTGTTCCCGCCCGGCATGACGGAGGCGCGCGCCTCGGAAACGGCGGCAACGGCGTAAAGACAGAACGCTGCCGCCAACAGGACGAAAAACCTCGGCAAAGCCACGCTGCCCGGCATACTCCGGCTCATATCGGATCCCCGCGATTGATCGATCGAGGTCAGGCCGCCCGGCCCGATAACCTCACGGCTTCGAGTATGCCACGGCTTTCCTTGCAATTCATGAAATCATGGAGACGCTCCGTCCGGATCAGCAGATGCGCAATCACGGCCGATTGAACATCTGCTGATCCGGACGGCACGGCGGCGGACGAGTTCAGTCGGCAAGTTTCATTTTCAGATGAGGCTCGCCGTTCGACGTTTTGGAAACCGACAGCCCGTCTTCGCGGATGACCGAGGTCACCCGGCTGCGGTGGGCGGAAAAGCTATCGAAACTCACCACATCGACCGGCTGGTCGAATTGAACGGTCACACGGATATGGCCCGACCGGCCCAGTTTGGACAGACCGATGATTTCTCCGGCAAACGTCTTTTGCATATAGTGACCGCAGACCCTGCTGCCGACGGCAAAGGAGGGAGCCGGAATGCTGCTGGCGGCGGCGCACGCCGTGTTCCAGTCCCGGAAACCGTATTGGGCGGACAGAAGCTCCAGAGACTGGCTGTGAGAGAGTGTCTGGCCGCTGGCCGCCAGCGCGGCACGCAGCCGCCGGGCTTGAGCCTTGAGTTCGGCAACGCCTGGAAGCGTCATGACAGTACCTTTTCAAGAAAGGCAGGCATTTAAAATGGGGCCCGCATTGCCATCAGCCTGCACATCCTTGTGAAGGTCGATCAGTACGCGAATGAGATCTTCGCGTGAGGGCATTCACCTTGGCCGGAAGCCTGCGGGCGGCCGGTTCCCTCGAACCGGGGACAGCCATAGGCGCAAGGGCAGGCGCTGTCAACGGGACAAAAAGGAAGCCGCTGAAAAGCGGCTTCAAGGCAAGGGAGGAGGTTGGATGAAACACCGGCGGTCGCCACCGCCGGGTCAGTTGAACGGAAGCGGGCGTACCCGCTGCCGCAGGGCATAGGGGCACCGAAACGGATCAGGCGTGGATGAGACGCTTGAGAAGTTCGACTTCCTGCGCGAGCGCCTTGTCCTTGCTCACCATGTCCTCGATCTTGCGCACCGCATGCAGAACCGTCGTATGATCGCGGTTGCCGAAGCGGCGGCCGATTTCCGGCAGGGAACGGCCGGTAATCACCTTGGCGATATACATCGCGATCTGCCGCGGGCGCACCAGTGTGCGGGCCCGGCAGGAGGACAAAAGGTCCGCCTTCGTGACGCTGAAGTGCTTGCAGACAACCTGCTGGATTTCTTCAACCTTGATGGACCGTGGCTCGCCGATCCGCACCAGATCGTGCAGAGTCTTCTCGGCCAAGGCCATCGTCACCGGCTGCTTGGTCAACTGGTTATGCGCAAAGAGCCGGTTCAGCGCGCCTTCCAGGTCCCGCGCGGAGGCGATGACGTAGCACGCGATATAGTCGACGACTTCATCCGGCACGGAGAAGCCCGGATGGGTCCGCCGCGCGGCCGCAATACGCTTCTTCAGGATCTCGTTGCGCAGGGCGTAGTCGGTTGACTGAATGCCGACGACTTCGCCTTTATGGATCCGGTGGCGCACATCCGGGCTCAGCGTGTCGAGATGTTCGGGAGCGCGGTCCGAGGCCATGATGATCCGCGGAGGAGATTCCATCAGCATTTCCAGCGTCTTGCTGAATTCGTCATGGGCCTGTTTGCCGTGGAGGAACTGAAGGTCGTCGATCAGCAGCAGGTCGATGGACTTCATCGCCTGGCGCAGCACGGGGAAAGCCGGCGTGCGCAGGGCAGGTACCAGGTGGTACATGAAGTATTCCGCCGAGATATAGGCAACCTGCCGGCCCGCCCTGCGGGCTTCGCTCGCGGCGGCCTGCAGCAGGTGGGTTTTGCCGATGCCGGTTGCCGAATGGATATAAAGCAGATCCAGCGCGCCCTCATGGCCAGCCGCCATCTGGCGCACCGCGGCGCAGGCCAGGCTGTTGGACGAACCTTCCGCGAAGGAATCGAAGGTCAGCTTCGGATTGAGCGCAGCACCGCTCAGGAAACCGGCGGCTGCTTCCTCGCCCATGTCCATAAGGCACGGAATTGACAACGAATTTCCGGACGAACCGAATTGCGGCGTGCTGCTGAACGGGGCAGGGCGGCCGCTGATCCGGCGCGCGGTGATTGCCTTCGGGGCATGGGCGCCATTCAGCTGACGGGGGCGCAGAGCGCCACGCACGGTCAATTCGATACGCTTGATGTCGTCGTGCTCGCGCTTCCAGAGACCGACGAGTTGTTTCTCGTAGTTGCTCTGGATCCAGTTTTTCAGGAAGCGGGTCGGCACCGACAGTCGAACTGCGTCGCCCGTGGTTTCTTCATGGTTTACCCTGCCGAACCAGTTGGAAAAGACGTCTTCGCCGAGTACGTTCCTCAGCTCTTTTTTCACGCGATCCCATTGATCCGAACCGGCTAGGTTCTGAACCTGCATAGTGGCCTCCATAGAGCTCAGGGAACGTGTGATCCGTTCCCCTCCGTGCACTGTGATGAGCCGCGAGATTGACCCCCCGCTGCCCGTTTCTTATTTCTGGTCCGAGACCTATTGCTGGTCCCTGGACCGGTTTGGCTTGTTAACGCCTATGACTGTTTATTAACCATTTGCTTACCATGTTTTCAAATAGCTAATTCTTATGAGGTCATAGACGCCTGGTATTGTAAGTTTTGTTTATACGGGCTGATCCTGATGTAAATTTTACTTATAGAATCTGCCTGATCTTGCTACCGATGCGTGTTACAAGTCCTCAGAGAGTTCTTCCTCCCTTGTTGATTCCCGCGAGCTTTTCGCTCTTCGGAGAAACTTTAGGAAAAATTTAACTTTCAGGAAATTTTTCTTCGAGTTTTCAAACGACAGGTGCAGAAATCGGAAGTTTCAGCAGGGGAAGGGGGGCGAAATTCTTGAAAATGGGAGCCATTTCTGACAGGGGCGGCAAGGCGGCGAAACTGTGGCCATTTTTTGAAATCGGTGAAAATCGCAAATCGGCGGTGCCCCTGGCCGCCTTTGCGAGCCGAATCTGGGGAAAACAATGTGGCCATATCGGGATAAATTGACCAGGTGAGGAAATTAAAACGCGGCAGGCCCGTCTTCGAAGCTTGTTTCAGATCAGCAAGCTGCCCGATTGTGAGAAAGAGATCGTTTCAATGCCACACATGTGACGAGACTTGGCCTTTGTCCCCAGCATTAGACCCATCGACATATTTGACAATTGATTGATCCCGGACAATCCTGTCGGTCCGTGACGTCCGGCTTGTTGCGGCACGGGGACGGCCGCTCTGAGATGTTCTCAAAGAAGAGAGTAGTAATACCCGGACGATCTCCAGGCCCGGTGGTTTTTTCTTTTTATGCCCTGGCCAGCGCGGACGCGGCGGGGGGCTTCAACGAGCCTCGGCCGACCGCAGGGACCAATCCGAAAGAGCTTCGGAGGCCAATGAACTGAACGGCCGCCCCCTGACTAGAGAGCGGCCGCTCACTTTGGTTATGAGCTATAACCAAGTTCCCCGGTCACAGGATCCGACCGGGGTTGAGAAGACCCTTCGGGTCGAAGGCCGCCTTGACGCGCTGCATCAGCTCCAGCTCGATCGGCTGCTTCACGTCCTTCAGGAGATCGCGCTTCAGACGGCCGATGCCGTGTTCGGCGGAGATGCTCCCGCCGAATTCGCGGACGATGCCATGGACGAGTGCATTCATCTCGTCCCACCTGGCGAGATACTCCTGCTTGTCGGCCCCGACCGGCTGGCTGACGTTGAAGTGAATATTGCCGTCGCCCATGTGGCCGAAAGGCACGGGCCGGCAGCCCGGAGCAAAGGCGTCAACCGCCGCAATGGCCCGGTCCAGGAAGTCGGGGACGGAGGCGACGGGAACGGACACGTCATGTTTGATGGAGCCGCCTTCCGGCTTCTGCACTTCCGACATGCCGTGGCGGATGTGCCAGAAGTCCTGGACCTGGGTAAGGTTCTGCGCGAATGCCGCATCCTCGACGAGGCCTTCCTCGAAGGCTTCTCCCAGGATGCTCTCCATCAGGTCGCGCACCGGGAAGGCGTCCGAACCGCTGGCAAGTTCCATCAGGACGTACCAGGCGTGTTCGCTCTCCAGGGGATCGCGCGCGCCCTCCAGATGCCGCAGGCAGAACTCGACACCGACGCGCGGCATGATTTCGAAACCGGTGAGCACCGGTCCGGCCTGGGTTTTGGCCATGGTAAAGAGCTTGAGCGCGGCATGCGGGTCCGGCAATCCGATGAACGCGGCTTCCAGTTTTTTCGGCTTGGCAAAAAGCTTCAGCGATGCGGCGGTAATAATCCCCAGGGTTCCTTCCCCGCCGATAAATAATTGTTTCAAATCATAACCGGTATTGTCCTTGCGAAGGGTCCTCAGACCGTTCCAGATCTCGCCGGTCGGCAGCACCACTTCCAGTCCCAGAACCAGGTCGCGGGTGTTGCCGTAGGCCAGCACGGCGGTGCCGCCGGCGTTGGTGGAAATGTTGCCGCCGATCTGGCAGGAGCCCTGCGCGCCGAGCGCAAGCGGGAACAGGCGGTCGACTTTTTCCGCCTCGTTTTGCAGCGTCTCAAGCACGACGCCGGCTTCCACCGTGATGGTGAAACCGGCCGGATCGACGGACCGGATCTTGTTGAGGCGGGCGAGGGACAGAACGATCTCGTCCCCGGTTTCCTGCGGGATTTGACCGCCGACGAGACCGGTGTTGCCGCCCTGCGGGACGATCTTCAGACCGTGGCTGTAAGCATAGGTCATCACCGCGCCGACTTCTTCCGTGGTGCCCGGGCGCAGCACCATCGGGGTGACGCCCTGATAGAGATCCCGCCACTCTGTCAGGTAGGGGGCCTGGTCGTCGGGGGAGGTCAATACATTGGCTGCGCCGATCAGTTCGGCGAAGCGTTCGGCATGGGGAGAGCTCTCCATAAAGCGAGGTCCTCGTGATGTTAGGCAGTGAATTTCGGGCGCCAACATAGTGGCTGATCGCGCCCCCGTCGACGCTTCATTCCGCCGCCGGGTCTCTTGAAGGACGTAACCCCTTGTGCCATAGGATGCCAGCCCGTTGGGGTGGTATTTGAATCCTTTTCGGAGATGACGATGGCGGAAACGCGCGGACTGATGAACGGCAAACGTGGCTTGATCCTGGGCGTGGCAAACAACAAATCGATTGCCTGGGGAATTGCCAAAGCGCTGGCCGACGCTGGAGCCGAACTGGCACTTACCTACCAGGGCGATGCGCTGAAAAGGCGCGTCGACCCGCTGGCGGAACAACTGGGCGCATCGGTCGTCGGACATTGCGACGTAACTGACGGCGCCTCGATCGATGCCGTCTTCAGGACGGTGGAAGAGAAATGGGGCAGCATCGATTTTCTCGTCCATGCGGTCGCCTTTTCCGACAAGTCGGAGCTGACCGGCCGGTTTGTCGACACGTCATCGGGCAACTTCGCCCGGACGATGGACATTTCCTGCTATTCCCTGACAGCGGTCACGCAGCGCGCCGAAAAGCTGATGTCCGGCGGCGGCTCCATTTTGACGCTGACCTACTACGGGGCGGAAAAGGTCATGCCGCACTACAACGTCATGGGTGTTGCCAAGGCGGCGCTGGAGACGAGCGTGAAATACCTGGCCATGGATCTGGGACCCCAGAACATCCGCGTCAATGCGATTTCCGCCGGGCCGATCAAGACGCTGGCCGCCTCAGGCATCGGTGACTTCCGCTATATCCTGAAATGGAACGAGTATAATTCGCCGCTGCGCCGCACGGTTACGATCGAGGAAGTCGGCGACAGCGCCCTTTTCCTGCTGTCCGACCTCGGCCGCGCCGTGACCGGCGAAATCCAGCACGTCGACTGCGGCTACAACATCGTCGGCATGAAGGCCGTAGACGCGCCCGATATTTCCGTCGTGAAAGATTAATCGTTGAGGGTGTGGCCGGTATCTGACCGGCCATTTTTCTTTCTGGAAGTTCCGGTATGCTTTGCCGATGATTTGCTTCGGATAAGTAGATGACGAAAGTTCAAACCCAACAGGGTCCAATCCTGCTGCCGAAGCTCCATGACCCGGAGTTGCTGATATTCGTTCGCCACGGGCAGACGGACTGGAACGCGGAAGGGCGCATGCAGGGGCAGCGGGACGTGCCTCTCAACGCGATTGGCGAGCAGCAGGCGGCCGGCAACGGCGAACGCCTGAACGCTTTCCTCGAGGGGCAGCAGATCGGCCACGAGACGCTCGACTTCGTGTCTTCGCCGCTCGGGCGGACCCGGGCGACCATGGAGTTGCTGCGAAAGGCCATGGGGCTGGATCCGTCAGTCTATCGTCTGGACGACCAGTTGAAGGAACTCACCTTCGGCGAATGGGAAGGCTTTACCCTCGAGGAATTGGCCGACGAGGAGCAGGACCGGATCCTGCGCCGCCGGGCCGACAAGTGGGGTTTCGTTCCCCCGAGTGGCGAAAGCTATGAAATGCTGGCGAAGCGGATCGGCGTCTGGCTGAAAACGGTCGAGAAGCCGTCCGTCATTGTCTCCCATGGCGGCGTCTTCCGGGTGCTGCGCGGAATGCTCGAAGGGCTTGATGTGAACGCGGTGCCCAGGCTGGACGTGCCGCAGGACAAGGTGTTTGTCTGGCGGAACGGGCGGTTCCAGGAGGTCTGATCAAGGCCGGGACCAGGCCGACTGCGGAAGATCTGATATCTTTCAGAATATTGAAACAGCCTGCGGTCTTGGGGACGCCGGCGGCCTGACGCCGCGCGAGCGGGATGCGGACAACCTCGGCCCGGTTGCCGTAGCGCCACGTATACCAACCGTCATAATCTATGACGGTTGGTATTACTGGCAACTGTGCTAGACAATGCCTTGAGTGACGGCGGAACCATCGAGGGTCGGTCGGTCGCGATCATTGTGAAATGGATACCGGCCGTGTCAGCGGATGATTTCTACAGCGAGCTGCCCAGTTTTTCCGATTTCAGCACCGTCGGTGCCCTCGACGACTATCGCCCGGTGCCAGGCGACTGGTACGTTCTGGCCGCCGACATCGTGCGCTCGAGCGATGCCATCGCCGCCGGGCGCTACAAGGAAGTCAACATGGTCGGTGCGGCGGTCATCGCCGCCGTTCTCAACCGTCTCGGCCGTGACCGGGTTCCGTTCGTCTTCGGCGGGGACGGCGCGATGCTGGTCGTGCCCGCCCATGACGTCGATGCTGGGAGGGACGCGCTGGCCGGCGTGGTCGATCTCGCGCGCCAGGTGATGGAACTGGAGCTGCGGGCGGCAGCCATTCCCGTTGCGCATCTAAGGAAACTTGGCGGCGACGTCAGGCTGCGCAAGTACCGCCTCAGCCCTGGCAACCACCTGGCGATGATCGTGGGCGACGGACTTGCCCTCGCCGACCGTATCCTGAAGGATCCGGAGGCCTCCAAACCCTTCGCTGTCCCGGTTGAGGACGTCGCCCTTCCGCCGCTGGATGGGCTGTCCTGCCGCTGGGAGCCGCTAGCTGCGCAAAACGGGCATATCGTCTCGCTGATCATTAAGCCGACCGGCCGAAGACCCATGAGCGACATCATGAGCGAAGTGGCCGGCAAACTCGGCTTCAATCCGCTGACCGACGACCGCCGGGCAAGGCTGGCGGAAAAAAGCCGTTTGCGGTTCCAGTTCCCGCCGAAGGGGCTCAAGCTGGAAGTGCTGACGGCATTCGCAGACAACCGCCTGCGCGGATGGGTCAGGACCTTGTTGGAGTGCGTCGTATTCGTGATGGCCTACACCACCGGCAAGCGCATCGGACCCCTGGACCCGAAGAAATACTTCGAGGAGATGAGCCTCAACACCGATCATCGCAAGGTCGGCGACAGCCTGCAGCTTGTGCTCGACCTGACGCTGGAGCAGCTTGCCGGGGTCGAGGATTGCCTCATGACCGCCTATGAGGCCGGCGACGTTATTTACGGACTGCACGTGTCGCATTCGGCGCTGATGACCTGTTTCGTGCAGGACATCGGCAACAGCCGCCACATTCACTTCGTGGACGGTGCCGATGGCGGGCTCTCCGTTGCCGCGTCGCAATTCAAGGAAAGACAGTCGGCCCTGCAGAAAGCGTGAACCGGCGGGATGCCGTCTCAGCCTTGGCGGGAGTCCGAGCCGCGGAGCAGGACGACCTGTTGGTCGCTTGGGTCCCTGGTGGCCCGGTCCGTTGTGGGCCCTCGCATAGGCTCCGCGTAATTCTGTTTCAGGATCAGGCCCGCGAGCTGTTCCGCCGGCACGGCCTTCGAGATCAGGAAGCCCTGGATCAGGTCGCAGCCGTTCTGCTCCAGCCAGAGCCGCTCGCCTTCCGTCTCCACCCCTTCGGCCAGGACGCTGATGTCGAGGCTCTTGGCGAGATTGATCAGGGCGCTGGTGAACTTTTGCAGATCGGGATCTTCGTCCACGCCGGAAATGAAACTGCGGTCGATCTTTACCCTGTCCACCTTCAGGTCGCGCAGGCTGGAGATGCTCGAGTGGCCGGTGCCGAAGTCGTCCAGTTCGATGAAGAAGCCGTGCTCCGACAGGCTGGCGATGTTTTCCTTGATCGGCGCCGCCGCGATTTCGTCGAGCATCACCGCTTCGAGGATTTCCAGGCTGACGTTGGATGGGGTCAGCCCCAGGGCCCGGACTTGGGTGTCCAGGGCGGCCACGGCCCTGGCGCTGCCCAGAAGATCGGTGGAAACGTTAAGGCTCAGGTGGACGGGACGCGAGCTGCCGCTGCTCAGGTCCGCGGCAAAGCGCAGTGCCTTTTCCCGTACGGTCTTGTCGATCTGTTCCATGTATCCGGCTTCCATGGCCGCCGGCAGGAACGACCCCGGATAACGGACGGTGCCATGGCCGACCCAGCGGACCAGCGCCTCCGCGCCCACGATTTCGCCCGTGCGAATGTCGACCTGCGGCTGGTACCAGGGCACGATGTCGCCTTCGTTCAAGGCCTTCAGCAGTTCCTTGGCGGTCTCGCCGTTGACTTCGAACGCGGTCCGCATTTCGTGTGTGAAGAGTTCGAATTTGCCCGGGCCGCCATGCTTGGCGGAGCGCAGCGCGAGCGCGGCATCGACGAGAATATGATCGGTGACCTTGGCACCGGGCTGCCCGATGAACAGGCCCGCATTGCATTCCACGGCCGCTCGGTGACCGTCGAGGGACCGCTCCTTGCTCAGCTCCCGAATGATCCCGGCCGCGAGTTGCTCGAACGCCGCAGCATCCGCCAGTTGCCGGCGCAGCAGCAGGAATTCGGTGCCACCGGTGCGGCAGACGAAATCGTCCGGTTCTGCAAACGCGATCAGTTCTTCGGCAACTTCCCTGAGGATCGAGTCGCCGTTGTGATCCCCGAAACGGTCGTTGATCTTCTTGAAGTGGCGCAGGTCCACGATGATGAGCCCGATCCGCTCGTCCGTACGCGAGGCCGGAAGGGAGCGGAGGGTCTTGAGAAGCGCCCGGCGGTTCGGCAGGCCGGTGAGCGGATCGTGGAAGCCGAGGCTTTCGAATTCCTTCAGCGTGCGCTCGGCGAGGGCGCGGCTCAGGGCGATAGCAACCGCAAACGCACCCAGGATGACCAGCCCGCCGGCGAGGCCGGCAAGTGTCACGGCAAACAGGGTTTCGGCGCGCTGCTGCTGCAGGTCCTTGTCGAGATAGTCGACGGCCGCCTGCCAGAGCGCGAACGTGGCCCGCACGAGTTCCGGCTGTGCGGCGATCACGGGAGCGGAAATGATCTCCGAGCCCTTGTTGGCCGTGATGACGGATGACAACAGCTTGGTGCCGGCCGATTGATAGGCGATGTTTGCCTTGCGGTACTGCATGGCCTTCTGCCGCAGGGCGTCGGCGCTCGAACCCTTGTTGAGCCCCCTGAAATGGTATGAGGTGTCCTGCGCCACGCTGTCGGCAGCAATCTTGAATTGCCCGCCTTGCACCGGGATCATCATCTTGTCCCAGACGTTGATCTGGCTGCGGGTTGCCATGTCCTGCGCATTCTGCGCCAGGATCGACGATTCAATGACGACCGACAGAAGGGACTGGTTGATCAGGTGCGGAAGCGTTGATGTTTCGTAAGAGGTGGATGAGCCGAGCTTCGCCAGTTGGGAGACCGACGATGCGACGCTCCTGGCCCGCCGCAGCGCAAGCGGAGTGTTCGGTTCTTCAAGAAAGGCATCCAGGTTTTCAACGACATCGGCCGATTTGTTCGTTTCGCTGAATTCCGCCAGCTTCTGGCGAAGGAAATACGGCGTGTCCTGAACCTTGCCCGTCAGCGCCTTGATCTGCATCAGCGGGCCAAGGGACTGCACCAGGTGCAGCCCTGTCAGGCTGCGGTCGATCGCCTTGACGTTCTCGAATTTGTTGTGAAACCAGAGCGAGGCAAACACCAGGCTGGGCGCCAGCAAAATGGTAATCAGCCCTGTCAACCAGCCCCGGATCCGCACTTCTGTGCTCCGCCCCAATTATTGTCGTTGCAACTGTAATAGCGGCAGAGCATTAAAGATTGGCAAATTATGGGATCGACTTTGTATCGCGTATTCTGCCAATGCGTATTTATACCTCATGTGTTTCCGGTCTTCGGGAGCCCGAAGTTCTTGTGCATGTATCGGCAGTTCTTGATCCTGGTGTGACGACGCAGGACGTTCGCGCCGGCGGGAAGCGTCCCAAAAACTGAGGGCTTGAGCTTCCCCGCCGTATGGCGTATCGCTCGGCCCCTGACATCTGTCCCGTAAAACCGGAAGCCATTCATGTCGCATAACAGTTTTGGTCATATGTTCCGGGTCACCACCTGGGGGAAAGCCACGGGCCGGCGATCGGCTGCGTGGTCGATGGCTGCCCGCCTCTGATCCCGCTGACGGAAGCCGACATTCAGGGCTATATGGAAAAGCGCAAGCCCGGCCAGTCCCGCTTCACCACCCAGCGGCGTGAACCGGACGAGGTGAAGATCCTCTCCGGCGTCATGGTGGACGAGGATGGGCTGCAGAAGACCACCGGAACCCCGATCTCCCTGATGGTCGAGAACACCGACCAGCGCTCGAAAGACTATTCGGAAATCAAGGACCGGTTTCGCCCGGGCCATGCCGACTTCACCTACAATGCCAAATACGGCATCCGCGATTATCGGGGCGGCGGCCGGTCCTCCGCACGCGAGACGGCCATGCGGGTGGCCGCCGGTGCCGTTGCCCGCAAGGTGCTGCAGGGCGTGACCATCCGCGGCGCACTGGTCCAGATCGGTCCGCACAAGATCGACCGCGGCAACTGGGACTGGGCAGAGGTGGGCAACAACCCGTTCTTTTCGGCGGACGCGAAGGCCGCGGAATTCTGGGCCGATTATCTGGACGGTGTCCGCAAGGCGGGCTCCTCGGTGGGCGCTGTCGTCGAAGTGGTGGCCGAAGGCATCCCCGCCGGATGGGGCGCTCCCCTCTACGGCAAGCTCGACACTGAGCTGGCCGCGGCGATGATGTCGATCAACGCCGTGAAGGGCGTCGAAATCGGCAACGGCTTCGAAGCAGCCAACCTGACCGGCGAAGAAAATGCCGATGAGATCCGCATAGACGACGTTGGCCAGCCGGTGTTCCTGACGAACAATGCCGGCGGCGTCCTGGGCGGAATTTCAAACGGTGATCCACTGGTCGTGCGTTTCGCGGTCAAGCCGACCTCCTCGATCCTGACCGAGCGCAAGTCGATCACCCGTCAGGGTGAAGAGGTGGATGTGATGACCAAGGGCCGCCACGATCCGTGCGTCGGTATCCGGGCCGTACCGGTGGGCGAAGCGATGATGGCATGCGTTCTGGCGGATCACTTTCTCCGCCACAGGGGCCAGATCGGATAAGCAGCAAGGCTGGCCGGTTACAGGTTGTTACAATTCTTCCCGCCCCGAGCCATGGATGTTGGATGTCATCCTCCTAGTTTCTGAACATGCATGTGGACCCGTGCATTTTCAGGGGAGTGACGACATGAATGAAATGAAACCGATGCGCCGGATGACGGCGAAGGATTTTCCGCAGGAACTGTTAGATCTTTACGATTACTACGCGCACGGGAAGATTACCAAACGCGAATTCCTGGATCGCGCGGGCAAATTCGCGGTCGGCGGTGTGACGGCCGCGGTACTGCTCAACCAGTTGTCGCCCAATTACGCATTCGCCCAACAGGTCCCCCCGGAAGATCCGGCAATCGAAACGCAGCGGATCACCTATCCCTCGCCGAATGGCCACGGCGAGGTGAACGGTTATCTGGTCAGGCCGGCCGGCGCGACGGGCAAGCTGCCCGCGGTTCTGGTCATCCACGAGAATCGCGGCCTCAATCCTTACATCGAAGATGTCGCCCGCCGCATGGGCAAGGCCGGGTTCATGGCGCTCGCGCCGGACGGACTGACCTCCGTCGGCGGGTATCCGGGCAATGACGACGAGGGCCGCGAACTGCAGCGCACCGTCGACAGCACGAAGCTGATGAACGACTTCTTCGCCGGCTTCGAATACCTGCTGAACCACGACGACAGCACGGGTAAGGTCGGTGCGGTCGGCTTCTGCTATGGCGGCGGCGTGGTGAATGCAATTGCAGTCGCCTATCCGGAACTTTCCGCCGGCGTGCCCTTCTATGGCCGCCAGCCGGATCCGGCCGACGTTTCCCGGATCGAGGCGCCGCTGATGATCCAATACGCCGAGCTGGACGAGCGCATCAACGAAGGCTGGCCGGCATTCGAGGAAGCGCTCAAGGCCAATGACAAGGAATACGTGATGCACATGTATCCGGGCGTGAACCACGGCTTCCACAACGACACGACGCCACGCTACGACGCGGAAGCGGCAAAGCTCGCCGAACAGCGCACGATCGCGTTCTTCAACGAACACCTGACCTAGTGTATGGGGCCACACCTAGAAAAGAGCCCGCGAAAATACAAAGCCTCCCGCGATCTGGCGGGAGGCTTATCCGTGTTTCATACCAACCGTCATTGATTATGACCCATCTGACCGAGTTTTCGGACCGTCCGGCGAGGAGCGCTTCGCAGGGCGATGCGGGGCATCGGCCAAGAAGCGCAACGACGTCCGGGCGTTTCGAAAACTCGGCCTTCGGTGGACCATATCGGCCCGCCGGACGTCGTTGCATCGCTTGCCCGACCGGACGGTCGCGCTGCGCGATGCGCCTCGCCGGCAAACCGGATATGGTCCATCAGATGAGTCATAATCAGTGACGGTTGGTATCAGGCCTTGGGCAGGAACGACAGCCTCAAATGTCGAGGATCTCCGTCTCGTCGATCTTGATGTCGAAGCCTTCCAGACCGACGTAGTGGCGTTCGCGGGAGGCCAGCAGGCGGATCGAGGTGACTCCCAGGTCCTTGAGGATCTGCGCCCCAAGCCCGACCTCCCGCCATTGTTCCTGTCTCGCCCGTGCGGAGCTGTGCTCCTCGGTATCGGCGGCTTCGAAATCGGTTCGTGTGCGCCTGGACTGGCGCGCGACACCGACGGAGCCCTCACGCAGGTAGACGATGATGCCGCGGCCGCGCTCGGCAAAATGCTTCATGGTGTGGTCGAGCGGCTGCGCCTGACCGAAGACATCGTCGAGAACGGATTCCAGTTGCAGCCGCACCGGCACGCTGCGGCCGTCGAGAATATCGCCATAGACGATGGCAACGTGATGCATCGGGTCGTAGGGCGTGGAATAGGTCATGGCATAGGCGGGACCCGCAATCGTCTCGACCGGCTGTTCGTTGACCCGTTCCACCATGCGCTCGGTGCGTTGGCGCCAGGCGATCAGGTCGGAGACCGAAACCATCTTGAGATCGTGCTCGGCCGCGAACTCCGCCACCTGCTGCCCGCGCTTCACCGTACCCTCGTCGTTGACCAGCTCGCTGATGACGCCGACCTGTTCAAGCCCCGCGAGACGGCAGAGATCGACGGCCGCTTCCGTATGGCCGGAGCGCATCATCACGCCGCCTTCCTTGGCGACCAGGGGGAAGATGTGACCCGGGCGAACGAAATCTTCCGCGGCGACATTCGGATTGGCGAGCGCCCGCACCGTGGAACAGCGCTCCTCCGCGGAAATGCCCGTCGTCAGCCCCTGGCGGTAGTCCACGGAAATGGTGAAGGCGGTGGCCAGCGGAGCGTCGTTTTCCGCCACCATCGGGTCGAGGCGCAGGCGCCGCGCATGGGCGACCGTCATCGGCGCGCAGATGATCCCGGAGGTGTGGCGCACCATGAAGGCCATTTGCTCGGGCGTGATCTTTGAGGCGGCGACGATCAGGTCGCCTTCGTTCTCGCGGTCGTCATCGTCGGTCACGACCACCATTTCACCACGTTCGAATGCGCGGATTGCTTCTGCGACACGGGCCTGGGACACGGGATGCTCCTTGGTTGTCGATAGTCCGAGAAAATCGTTGGGCGTGACGGCGCCATTGGTGGCAATGGCGATCTTGCGGGCCATGTCCCGCGACACCCAGACGTTCGGATCGTTGCACAGGGCCGTCACAGAGGCAGGAGACAGATTGGCGCGGCGCGCAAAGGCGCTGCGGTTCTCTCCCGTCTGCAAAAGCCATTGGTCCAGTCTCATGCGCCCGGATATACGCGTATTCGCCTTCAGCCTCAAGAGAAAGACGAAAAAATTTCAGCAATACTGAAAGGTCAGCCGGCTTTCACGTATTCCGCCACGCGGGACACGAAGGCTGGCGTCATCCAGCGCTGCTCCAGCCCCTGGGCCGCACAAAGGCCCGTCAGGTCCTCGCCGAGATAAGAGGTAAAGTACGGCTCATGGAAAAGCTGCGGGAAGACCGACAGCAGACCGTCATAATCCGGCACGTCGCCCGTCTGCAGGCTGTCGACGAACAGAAACGAGCCACCCGGCTTCAGCACGCGGGCAACCTCCGCGATCACCTTCTTGCGAACCTTCGGCGGCAGTTCGTGGAACAGGAAGGCGCAGGACACCACATCGAGCGCGTTGTCGGCAAAGGGCAGGTTCTCCGCCATGGCGGTGACATAGCTGGCGCGGCGGGATTTCGTCCGGTCGCGGGCGACCTTGAGATAGGGTTCCGACAGATCGAGCCCGGTTCCGGCGAGGCGCGGGAAGGCGGCGAGCGCGTTGCGCAGCAGCCCGCCCGTGCCGCAGGCGATGTCGACATAGGCGAGCCTGCGCTGGTCCCTGGCCTTGACGATCCGGGCAAAGGGTACTAGGGCCCGCCGGCGCATGGCAGCCGTCGCGCCGGAGAACAGCACGTCAACCTGGAAATCGTAGAGCCTGGCGCTTTCCTCCGACAGCCAGCCATCGGTCTGGAAATGGAAATTCTGGCGGTAGTAGCGGGGCAGGGCGCCGGCAAAGCCGTCAGTCCGTTCGCTGACTTCCTGATGCGCCGCCTCCGCCCGCCGGCGGGCGACCTGCGGCACGTCCCTGAAAAAGGCCCGGCTGGTGGCCAGCAGTTCGCGCGGCGTCATCGTGCCATCCGAGGGCATCGGGTAGAGCCCTTCCTCGATGGCTGCAAGATCGTCGGCGAACAGTTGCACGATATCGGCAAGCATGCGCCGCTGGCTGGGAACGGGCCCGTCCGGAACGATCCTGGGCGTTTCAGTCAACTCCTTCTGCAGCCGTCGGTTCATGCGCCGCATGGCTTGCGAATGCAGCGTATAGAGGGCAACCCGGCTGCCCTGGTAAAGGGCGTAGCGCGTGCGCCGGGCAAGGCTCGCGAGCGGCGGACGCCTGCGGGGCCCCCGCGTGGGGCCGGTATTGTCATCCACCGCGCTCATGGCTCACTCCCTCTTCAAGACTGCCACCACCTCAATATGGGGCGAAAAGGCGAACTGGTCCACGGGCGTGACGCTTTGCAGCACGTAGCCGCCGTCGATCAGGATCCTGAGATCCCGGGCGAGCGTTGCCGGATTGCAGGAGACGGCGACGACGGTCTTGACCTTCGAGACTGCCAGTTGCTCCGCCTGCGCCTGCGCACCGGCCCGCGGCGGGTCGAAGACCACGGCGTCATACGGCTCCAGTTCGCCGCGCACGAGCGGCCGGCGGAACAGGTCCCGCCGTTCGAAGGTGACCTTTTTCAGCCCCTGGGCCCTGCGCAGAGCCTTGTCGAAAGCGGCAACTGCGCCCGCATCGCCTTCAACGGCGTGAACATTGGCAATCGCGCCCAGACGAAGCGCAAAGGTGCCGGCGCCCGAGAAGAGGTCTGCCACGGTCTTCGCCTTGCCGACACCGGCAAGGACGAGCCGGGAGAGCGCTTCCTCGGCGGCAAGCGTTGCCTGAACGAAACCGCCGGGCGCGGGAACGATCCCGATGCCGTTCATGTCGAGCATGGGCGGGCGGACTTCCAGGAGCACTTCGCCATTGACCGACAGGCGGGCGAACCCCAACTCGACGATTTTGCGGGACAGGGCAGGGATCCTGCTCTCATAGCCCTTGTCGGCCTTGTCGAAGGCTACGTCCAGACCGGCGGTGGTTGCCAGCACCGCGATGCGCAACTCGCCCTTCTTCGGCAGGATTTCCGCCGCCAGGCTCTTGAGACCCTGCAGGGCGCTGACGATGGAAGGATCGAGAACCGGGCACTCGGCGATGTCGACCAGCCGGTGGCTGGCCTTTTCATGATAGCCGAGCACGGTGTGACGCCCGGCGCGCGTCGCCGTCAGAACCGCCCGGCGGCGGCCGCCCTCGGTGGCGGGCACCGTTTCGGAAACCGGAAAGTCGATCCCCCGGTCGCCCAGGGCCTTGGCGACGAGGCCATGCTTCCAGGCAAGATATGGCTTTTCGGCCAGATGTTGCAGGGAGCAGCCGCCGCAACGCTCATAATGCCCGCAGATCGGCTCGATCCTGTCCGGCGAACGGGTCTCGATGATGGGATTGCGGGCGCGTCCTTCCGCAATTCCGGCCCGGACGGTCTCGCCGGGCAGGGCGCCGGACACATAGACAGGGCCGCTTTCGGTCAGCGCGATGCCGTCGCCGCGGTGGCCGAGTTCTGAAATCGTAATCTCTCTCTCACTCATTGCCGAGCGATAGCGCCAACGCGCCGCAGGAGCAAGCTTTTGCAGAGCGCCTGGCGCGGTTTATGCCGAGGTGATCATCTTGACGCCGGCAAAGGCGAAGAACGTGCCCAGAACCGCCTGGATGGAGCGTCTTGCCCGTGCGTAGGCCCTCAGCATGACGCTGGTGGAAAAGAGCAGGGCGTAGGACATGTTGACCAGGAACGACAGGGTCGTCGTGCCTGAGACCAGCACGACGCCGAGCCACCAGGGCGCGTTGTTCTGAATTCCGAGCGAAACAATGGCGATCCAGCTGAAAATCGCCTTCGGATTCGTGAGCATCACCAGATAGCCGCGCAGGATCAGCTGACGGGGTTTCAGGGAGGCCGGGGCGACCCGCGCGGCCAGCTCCTGCCGCGTCGTGGCGGAGCGGAAGGCCTTGCACGCCATCCAGAGCAGGTAACAGCCGCCGAAGATCTTGATGAGGAACAGCAGGTAGCCGAATTTCGCCATTACCACGGAAAGCCCGGCGACGGTCAAGGTGCCCCAGGTGATCGATCCGAGGACGATGCCCACGGCAAAGCACACGCCCGCCTTCCGACCGGAATGCATCGATGTTCCCATCAGGGCGAGAACACCGGGCCCGGGGCTCATGACGGCAAGCAGAAAAGCGGAATAGACCAGAAGCAGGCCGGGAACGTAGGGAGCAATCGTTTCCATGTGTCACTCGGAAGATAGCGCGGAAGCGTCGCAAATTACCAGAAACGGGGCGCTTGGTGAGCTGAATTTCAGCCGGTCTTCTTCCCGTAAAGCAGCCACTCCGCGTTGCCGTCACCGCCTTTGACCGGCGAGGGGACGAACTCGCCGACCTGCCAGTCCGGAACAGCACCGAGCCAGGCCTGCAGATCATTTGCGGTCTCTGCGGCAATGGCCGGATCGACCAGTCCCCCCTTGCCGATCCGGTCCTTGCCGGCCTCGAACTGGGGCTTTACCAGAAACACGCCCTCCGCCCCCGGAGCGGCGATTTCAAGTGCCGGCGGCAGGGCCAGTTTCAGCGAGATGAAACTGACGTCGGAGACCAGCAGGTCAGGCCGGTCGCCGCCAAGGTGTTCCGTGGTGAGATCGCGTGCATTGAGGCCGTCCTGCGCCACGACCCCGGGATGACGCCGCAGGCTTTCATGCAGCTGATCGTGGCCCACGTCGATGGCATGCACCCTGGCCGCGCCCCGTTCCAGAAGAACCTGGGTGAAGCCGCCGGTGGAAGCGCCGATATCCAGGCAGATCCGGCCGGACGGGTCGACGGCAAATCGGGAAAGCCCTTCGATCAGCTTCAGCGCGGCGCGCGAGACATAGCCGGAGGCCGGATCTGCCACGCTGACGGACGCATCCGCACCGACCTTCTGGGACGGCTTGGTGCACACGGCGCCCTCCAGCTTGACCGTGCCGCGCAAGACGGCGTCCCGGGCCCGGGCCCGGCTGGGAAACAGACCGGTGTCGACAAGATGCTGGTCAAGGCGCTGTCTGGACATGTGCGGGCGGGATCAGAAGCAGCCGGCGATTGCGGAAATCAGCCGGTCGGCAAACACCCGTTCGCCTGAATAGAGCCACAACAGAACCGACAGCGCGACGAGAACCGTCGCGCCGGCAGTCAGTCCCAAGTAAAGCGGCATTCGCATTCGGGCGGCTTGCTCCGGAACAGGCTCAGGAGGAAGCCGGCGCGGTGTCGATCAGACGGCGCAGCTTCTTCAGAGCGGTTTCTTGGGCTTCTCCGTAAGCGATGGTGCCGACGAACTTGTTGTCGGCATTCATCAGGTAGATCGCGGCCGAATGGTCCATGGTGTAGTCGCCATCGTCAAGCGGTACCTTCTTGGAGTACACGCGATAGGCCTTGAGCATGGCGTCCACCTGCTCCCTGGAACCGGTGAGCGGCGTAATGCGCTCGTCGAAGGCATGCACATAGTCGCGCATGACCTCAGGAGTGTCCCGCTCCGGATCCACCGTGACAAAGGCGTAGTTCAGCTTTTCGGCATCTTTGCCAAGCGCTTCCATCCAGCCCTGCAGTTCGGACAAGGTGGTGGGGCAGACATCCGGGCAGTATGTGAAGCCGAAGAACATGACGCTCGGCTTGCCTGCAAAGGTCTTGTCGCTGACCGTTTCGCCGGAGCCGTTGACGAGTTCGAACGGTCCGCCGATGGTTGCGAGCGGCTCGATCAGGGCACCGGAATTCCTGTTTCCGGTGGTCTGCTGATAGATCAGCGCTCCGGAGACGACGGCAAGGGCGGCAACTGCCGCCCAGGCCGCGTACCGGAAGAGTTTCAGACCGGACATGGGTTCCATCCTCTTCTGGGGATCGATCTTTGCAGTCGATCGCTTTCAAAACGCTTCAGTTCTTGCCGTGGCCCATATGGTCACCGCCACTGGATTTGGCGCCCATCTTCTCAACAGCGAGCTCGAGAGCCACATCGCCGGCCTTTTCGAACGTCAGGACGACCGGCACGCGCGCGCCTTCCTCGAAAGGATGGTTCAGGCCCATGAACATGATGTGCAGGCCACCCGGCTGCAAGGCTACCGTTTCGCCGGCGGGAATTTCAATGCCGCCTTCCAGTTCGCGCATGGTCATCACGCCGTCATTGACCGTCATCTGATGCAGTTCCGCCTTTGCAGCGGCATCCGAGCTGACGGCAATCAGCCGGTCGGCCTCGCTGCCCGTGTTGACGATCTCGACGAACCCGCCGCCGGACTTGGCGCGGGGCGGGGTGGCCCGGGTCCACGGATGGTTCAGTGTCAGGTCGCCCGCCTTGTAGTCGTGTGCAAAGGCGGAAAGGGACGCAATCGTGAGTGCTGCCGCGGCAGCAACGGATTTCCAGAGCTTCATGTGATGTCCTTGATATCTGAGTTTTGAAACGGATGTCAGATCAAGGAGCGGGGAGGGGCGCGGATTGCGGCGGTTTGCCGGGCATGTGCGCGAACCGCGACTTGAGCAGCAGTCGCATTCGCGGTGCCGGCGAGGGAAACCTGCAGGGACTGAACCGGAGAATTTCCGGCATGACAGGAGGGCAGCGAGCATCCGTGTGAACAGACCGGGCCGCATTGGCACGTCATCGGATCATGCGCACCAGGCAGGCTCTCGGTTCGGTCCGAAGACTGGCAGAGGCTCGTCAGGCCGGAAGCCGCGGCGACTTCCGGAGAAAGGGCGGTCGCCAGAATGACGAGGCAGAGCTGCAGCGCGAATGCAAGCGTCGTCAGAGCGACCAGCGGGTGGCGCTCCTGCCGGAACAACTGCATGGGTGTGACGCGCGAGTTCATGTAACCGCTATAGGCCGGTTGTGGTCTTGTGTCGATAGGGACGAAACGGCGCAGGCCCGCAACGGCGGGAACCAGGGTACGGACTGTCGTTTGCCTAGTGACCGGGTTTCGTTTCGTCCTCGGGAGATTTCCCAGTCTCGGACGTCTCGTCACTCGCCGCGTCGGCAGTCGGAGTGGTTTCAGACGCGCCATCCTTCTCCCCGTCCTCATGGGAGAAATTATAGATATCGTGTTCGTAGGCGGGGAAATCTTCCGGCGAGATGACATATTCCTCCGCATCCGCGTCCAGCGGTTCGGCGGAAATAACGGAACCGACCTGCGCGGTCGATGCATACCCGAATTCCGTCTTTTCTTCCGCGGTCAGTGCCTTGCGGGTGAAGACGCGCGTCAGGATGAAGGCAACCATCACCACGTTGGCCGCAACGATCATGATGTAGAGACCGGACGGGCCGGTTTTGCTCATGATCGCCGAAGCGATCAGCGGTCCGGCGATCGAGCCGATGCCGAAGGACAGCAGCATGCCGGACGAGGTCTCGACGAATGCCTCCGAAGGCGCATGGTCGAAGGCGTGGGCGACCGCAATCGCGTAAAGCGGCTGACAGGCCATCCCGACGAGAACTGCGCACAGGATGGCCAGCCGGAAGTCGGTCGGTGAAAAGGCGACGATCGCCAGCGACACCGCGGCCGTCGCGGCCCCGAGACCCGAAAGGACCAGGCGCCGGTCGACCATATCGGAGAGCCGCCCGACGGGCCACTGGGCAATGAGACCTCCGCCGATGATGGCAGCGGCATAAAACGCGGCCTGCTTGGTCGACAGACCTATTTGCGATCCGTAAAGCGGCGACAGCGTCAGCAGCGCGCCCTGTGAACTGCCGACAAACAGAGCGCCGACAAAAGCCGCGGGTGAATTCCTGTAAAGCTGTGCGGGACGGAAGCGCACCAGCGTAATCGGCGCGGGCTGCGTCGACGTGGTGAGGGAAACCGGCATCACCGCCAGACTGACCATGAGCGAAGCAACGGCAAAGGGGACGAAGGAGGAAATATTTACCGTTGCAACGGAAATCTGTCCCATCATCAGCGCGGCGAACAGGATCACGATGTAAACGGACATGATGGTGCCGCGGTTTTGGTTGCTGGCACTCTCGTTCAGCCAGCTTTCGACGATCATGTAGAACCCGGCCAGGCTGAAACCGGAGATCACGCGGATCAGCATCCATGCGTATGGATCGACGAAGACCGGATGCAGGATCGCGGCTGCGGACATCAGGGACACAAGCGCGGCAAAGGCACGGATGTGGCCGGCGCGCATGATCACCAGCGGCGCGCCCAGGCAGCCGAGCACCATGCCGAAGAAGTAAGCGGAGGACACCGCGCCGATTTCGAAATCGGTGAAGTAAAAACGGTCTGCAGCCAGTGGCAGCAGCGTGGTCTGCAGCCCGTGCCCGAAAATGAGCAGGGCGACCGACAACAGCAGGGCGGACACGGAGAGAAGCGTCTGGACCATGGCTGCCTCCTGACAACGACCACTAAAACAAAGGCGCCGGTTTCAACCGGCGCGCACAAATACCTGCTTCACGTCTTCCCGTCAGCCATTTCAGGTCAGGCTGTCCGTGTCAATCGCGTTTCTCGGCGCTCCCCCGGCCAAGCCGGGAGGAGCGGCGACGCTACATCTTCACGCCCGTTGCGGGGCGCTCATGGTTTGGCTGCCGAGCGCGGTGAAGACCGCCTTCATGATGCCGTCCCGGTCGAGGCCCGCTTTTGCATACATGGCGTCCGGCTTGCCATGGTCCAGGAAAATATCCGGCAGGGTCAGCGTCCGGACCTTCAGACCGTTATCCAGCAGGCCTTCCCCGGCAAGGCACGTCAGGACGTGGCTGCCGAAGCCCCCGGCAGCGCCTTCCTCGATCGTCACCAGCACTTCGTGTTCCCGGGCAAGGCGCCGGATCAGGTCCATGTCCAGCGGCTTGGCGAAACGGGCATCCGCGACGGTGGTCGGTAGGCCGGCCGCGTCAAGTTCGTCCGCCGCCTTCATGCATTCGCTCATCCTGCCGCCGAAATTCAACAAGGCGACCTTGGTGCCCTCCCGGCGGATGACGCCCTTGCCGATCTCCAGGATGCTGCCGCGTTCGGGCATGTCCAGCCCGACGCCTTCGCCGCGCGGATAGCGGAAGGAGATCGGGCCTTCGTCATAGGCAACGGCGGTCGCCACCATGTGGCGGAGCTCGACTTCATCGGACGCCGCCATGACCACGAAGCCCGGCAGGCAGGAGAGGAAGGCCGTATCGAACGCGCCTGCATGCGTCGGTCCGTCGGCACCGACAAGGCCTGCACGGTCGATGGGAAAGCGCACCGGCAGCCCCTGGATCGCCACGTCGTGAATCACCTGGTCGTAGGCCCGCTGCAGGAAGGTGGAATAGATTGCGGCGAAGGGTTTGAACCCTTCCGTGGCGAGGCCCGCCGCGAAGGTCACCGCATGCTGCTCCGCAATCCCGACGTCGAAGGTGCGTTCGGGAAAGGCTTCGCCGAAAAGATCGAGCCCGGTTCCGTCCGGCATGGCCGCGGTAATCGCGACAATCTTGTCATCGGCTTCCGCTTCCCTGATCAGGGACGTGGCAAAGACGTTGGTGTAGCTCGGCGCATTGGCCTTGGGCTTGGACTGCTTGCCGGTGACCACATCGAACTTGGCGACACCATGATACTTGTCCTTCGCCCCTTCCGCGGGACCGTAGCCCTTGCCCTTCTGGGTGACGGCATGGATCAGCACGGGCCCGTGATGGGTGTCGCGGACATTCTTCAGGACCGGCAGGAGATGTTCCAGGTTATGGCCGTCCACCGGGCCGACGTAGTAGAAGCCGAGTTCCTCGAACAGCGTGCCGCCGGTCCAGAAGCCGCGTGCGTATTCCTCCGCCCGGGCAGCCTTCTCGAAGAGATGCTTCGGCAGGTTCTTGACGATGCTTTTCGCCGCGCCGCGCAGGGACTGATAGGTCGGGCCGGACACCAATTTGGCCAGATATGCCGACATCGCCCCGACCGGCGGCGCGATGGACATGTCGTTGTCGTTGAGGATGACGATCAGCCGGGAGCCGAGATGGCCGGCGTTGTTCATGGCCTCATAGGCCATGCCCGCGGACATGGCGCCGTCGCCGATAACGGCGATCACGTTGTTGTCGCCGTCCTTGAGGTCCCGGCCCGCGGCCATGCCGAGCCCCGCGGAAATCGAGGTGGACGAATGTGCGGCTCCGAAAGGATCGTAGATGCTTTCCGCGCGCTTGGTGAAGCCGGACAGGCCTTCCCCCTGGCGCAGCGTGCGGATGCGGTCCCGGCGTTCGGTCAGGATCTTGTGCGGATAGCACTGATGGCCGACGTCCCAGATGAGCCTGTCTGCAGGGGTGTTGAACACGTAGTGGAGCGCGACAGTCAGTTCCACGACCCCGAGCCCGGCCCCCAGATGCCCGCCGGTAATCGATACGGCGTCGATGGTTTCGGTACGCAATTCATCTGCGAGTTGCTGGAGATCTGCTTCGTCCAGCCCGCGCAAATCGGCTGGCGACCTTACAGTGTCGAGGAGTGGTGTGTGCGGTTTGGAAGTCACTCTGTCGATGGCTCCGGGAATTGAGACTTGGCGGGCAGGCATACACCAACCGTATATAGGGCGCAAATCCGGTTACCGAAATGTTCGGCCATGGTCCGGGTTTATTCGTAAGCCGTGACCTGTTGGGTCTTCAGCATGGTTCATTTTGACAGTTTGAATTTGCATAACATGTGCAACTCGCCATCATTTCCGGCTCAGTCACCCCAATGGGTGATGCATCTTTTTGCAAATTGTCCTAAGGGAAGCTTGTGTGGTCGATGGGGCCACGTGCACAGTGATCAACTGAGGGGCCGTGTTTGCGGCCCCATTTTTATGGGGCCATACCCTAAGTCTAGAAAAGTCCCGCAAGCCTGTGAACCAGGCCTGCGAGCTGAAGCTGGGTATGCACCCCGGTTTTCTCGTAGATCCGCCGCAGATGTGTTTTTGCGGTGTTCCGCGTAATGCCGAGCTGGGCCGCAGTGACATTCATCGAGCCGGACAGGGTCAGATGTCGGGCGAGATGGGCCTCGGATTGGGAGAGGTCGTAGTGGTGCTGGAGAACGGCCTCCACCTCGTCGGGCAGGTCTGCCGGTTCGCACACCCGGATGAGGACATAGGTCGTTTCCCGGCTGCTGGTCTCGGCGGCGGGGACAACGGCTTCTATGGAGACCCGACTAAGGGCGCCGTTCTGGTCACCGATATAGACCGAGTGGCCGTTTGGCGCCGCGGCGGCATGCCGCACGTTCGTCTCCGCCAGCAGCATCTGCAGGCCGCTTTCGATCTGTTTGTTGATGAAAACCAGTTTTGCACCGCGCGGCGCGGCCACGCCCAGCCCGACAAGCGCCTCCAGGCCGGTGGGCGTATGTACCAGTATGTCCCTGTCGGCGTTGATGAGTATTGCCGGGTTGTCAAACGTGGACAGAAAAAGGCTGTGGCTCTCTATGCGGGCGCGCTCCTTCTCGAGCTGAAAATAGGTATGGAGGCCCCGGGTGAGTGCATTGACGATCGTCTTGAACGTTTCATTGTCAATTGCGCTGTCGACCATGCCCGGCGCGTACCCGGTAAACACGCAGGCAAACAGCACCGTGGACCTGTCGGTTCTCCAGACCGGCGAAACCAGCCCCTGAGATTTCCTGAGAAGCTCGAGTTGATCCGGCTCTGTTGGATCTGTTTTGCCGGCGTCAAAATTGTCCGGCGCCGCACGCGGCTCATGTGGACCGTCTGTCGGCGGACCCGGCGCGGCCTTGCCGTAGCGATAACCGAGGGGGGCTTCGGAGAGAAGAAACTGCAGTGTGTTCCTGTCGCCTCCCGTTTCGAGTTGTCGAAGCAACGTACCGAGAAGCAGTGCCGGCTGATATCCGCCGAAATTGGAGGTGGGTCGGCCGCTGAAGTCGAATTCGGCCAGGAACGACCTGCAGTCAAGCCGGGTGTCAATGAATTCGAGCACCTGGGACCAGTCGCCAGGTTGCGGCGAGCACTCTAGAACGCGCGTAAGTAGATTTACTTCGTCTGTTTTTCCAAGTGCAGGCATCACATTAAATTTTCAATCAATTATTACATTATTTCCTCTTGGCTAGAGAAATATTCTAAGCAATTCATCGGCGTTGAAGCAATAAAAATTCTTTCGGAATTCAGTTTTGGGGCTTTCGGTGGTGCCGGGAGGGCAGGAAGCGGTCGGCATGACCTGCGCTCATCCGAGTTCGGGACGGGCATGCCATCGGCCGGTTAGACTTCCGGATGGCCGTTTGAATCTGATGTCTGCAGCTTGTTGCGGTCACCTGACCAGTGTCGAGTGAACCGGTCGCCGGTTGGTCCAAACGGGCCGACATGGGAGCGGCGGGGTCGGGATCAGTGCTTCGTGCGGCCATGGGCCGCGAGCGGCAGTCCATTCAAATGACTCGGTTCAACTCAGAGAACCGGTTCAGTTTTCGGCCGACTCCAGAGGCTCCGTGCCGCGTGCTTCACCGTTCTGGCCGAGCTGGATTTTTTCAACCTTCGCTTCGGCGGATTTCAGCAATGTGTCGCAGTGTTTGCGCAGGGCGTCGCCGCGTTCATACATCTCGATGCTTCGTTCAAGCGGCACGTTGCCCTGCTCCAGCTCGCGCACGATGGTCTCCAACTGCTTGAGCGCCTCTTCGAAGGAAAGGCCGGAAATGTCTTTTGCAGCATCGCTCATCGGTGCGGTCCCTGTAGTGAACTGATCTTGACTGGAAACTTGCGGGCCGGGCGGCTCAGGTCAAGGTTTCATTTCATATTCGCGCCAATGATCCCCGTGGTTTTGGCGCGGCTTGCATGCCGTCGGCCGACGCCGCCGGTCAGCCGGTCATCAGTGTCATGACATGCGCGGCAACGGAACGGGCAAGGCCTTCAAGGTCATAACCGCCTTCCAGTACCGAGACCACGCGGCCGTTGGCGTGCTTGTCGGCGACATCCATCAGCGCGCGCGTCGCCCAGGCAAAATCGGCTTCCACAAGGTTCAGGCCGCCCAACGGGTCGCGTGCATGGGCATCGAACCCGGCCGAGATGATCACAAGTTCGGGTGCGAATTTTTCCAGCCGGGGCAGGATGACGGCTTCGAAGGCTTCCTTGAAGCCGGCCCCGTCCTCGCCCGGTGCAAGCGGGGCGTTGACGATCGTGTTGGCCTCTCCCGTTTCGGAGGCGGCCCCGGAGCCGGGATACAGCGGCATCTGGTGCGTGGAGCAATACATGACGTTGGGGTCGTCCCAGAAGATGTCCTGCGTGCCGTTGCCGTGATGGACGTCGAAATCGATGATCGCAACGTGCCCCATCCCGTGAACCGCCTGGGCATAGCGGGCGGCGATGGCGGCGTTGTTGAAGAAACAGAATCCCATCGCCCGGTCTTTTTCCGCATGATGGCCCGGAGGGCGGGACGCGGAAAAGGCGTTGTTGACCGTCTTCGTCAGCACTTCGTCCACGGCGCGGCAGGCCCCTCCCACCCCCTGAGCGCGGCTTCCCAGGTTCCCGGAGACATGGTCGTGTCGGCGTCGACCCTGGCAATACCCTCCTCCGGTGCCAGGCGGTGCAACTGATCGATGTAGCTCATGGGATGCGCCCGAGCGATGTCTTCCACAGCCCCCATCGGGGCGGTGTCGCGTGCCAGGGGCTGGAATTTTTCGTGTTCCAGGATCCGGTCGATGGCGCGGATCCGGTCCGGGCGCTCCGGATGACCGACAGGCGTGAGATGATCGAGATAAGCGGAATGGTGAAGGATGAGCGTGGACACTGGGAGCGTTTCCGGACGACTGTTGTTATGGCTGAGCAGCAACAGTCTGGTCGGGCGCCGAAGCGTCTGTCAATTGAAGATAGGTATAGGTGGAGGCGGCTTTTGGGCAAAAAAGGGGGCCGGCATGTTCGTGCCGGCCCTTGCAAAGGTGCGAGCACCGCAATGCCCGAGGGGAGGTCCGCTGCATCTCAATTCTGATTCTCAAGTTACGTGATTCTCAGAAGGAAAAGCGAGCTTTTTACCGTAATCCCTTGCACAGGTGGTGTTGATAAGTCTGTTCGCACGCTGAGCTTACCACCGATTACCGTATCCATTGCTTGGCAATCACCATGCTGCAGTGCACGCACTCTTTGATTCCCTCGGTGGAATCTTGGGGTTGTTTTGGATTAACTTAAGGTGATCGCGATCGAATTTGTTAAGTAGCATCTAGGCGCGAGGCATTGATTTCTAAAGACTTTGTTAAGGCACTGAATTTTTCATCAGATTCCGGTGCCGGTCCACCTGTGCGCGAGTGCGGCGGAAATCGTCTCCACATCAAACGCGCGGGGCCGCGGCGCGGCGCAATCGGTCGTTGATCGCCTCGCCAAGTCCAAAGCTGGGGATAAACTGCACCCGGATGGTCTTGACGCCGCTGGCATCGAGCGCCCGCATGGCCTGAAAGAGGTTGGCCGCCGCTTCGGTCAGGTCTCCGCTGGGGCTCAGATTGATCTCGGCACGAGCCTGTCCGGCACCGGGAAGCGGATCCGGGCCGAAGGACAGCAGCCCATCGTCGGGGCTGGCATGTGAAGCGTTCAGGATCATCGACGCGTTGGGCGCATAGTGTGACGACAGCATGCCCGGCGCTGTGGGGGCATCCGGCGCCATGCGGGCATCAGCTCCGCTCAGCGGCGCGCCAAGGACCTTCTCGATCGCCTCGCGGGACAGTCCGCCCGGCCGCAGCAGCCGGGTCGTCCCGTCGATGCAGCCGACAATGGTGGATTCGATCCCGACCGGACACGGTCCTGCGTCGATGACGAAGCTCAGGGACGGACCGAGATCGGCGATCACGTCCTCCGCTCGTGTGGGGCTGATCTTTCCGGAGCGGTTGGCGCTGGGGGCGGCAAGTGGCCGGTTAATCCGTTCGGACAGGTAGCGCATCACCGGCCCGTCGGGTACGCGTAAGGCAACTGTCTGAAGTCCGGCCGTGGCGAGGTCCGAGATCGGCGAGGTTTCCTTTTTGGGCACCACAAGCGTCAGCGGGCCGGGCCAGAAGGCCTCCGCAAGGGCCAGTGCCTGGCCGTCGAAGTTTCCGTGTTCCCTGGCCGCCTCGAGCGAGGCCACATGGGAAATCAGCGGATTGAATTGCGGCCGCCCCTTGGCCTTGAAGATCTTTGCACAGGCGGTCCCGTTGGTCGCATCCGCAGTCAGCCCGTATACCGTCTCCGTCGGCACGGCGACCAGATCACCGTTCAGCAGCGCAGCGCAGACCGCCTGCGCTTCGGGCGCGGCCTGCCAGTCTGCGGTGTTCAAGTCGATGGTCCAGCGCTGCATTGCTGCGGATCTCTTCGGCCTGCAGCTGTCGTTTCGGAGAAAAAGACGCCCACCTGCCGCTGCGATACGGGTTGACGTTAACGTCAACAGGGCTATTGTCCTGTCAACCGCTGTTGCATGCGCCTTTTGCGGACAAGCTCTGCCGCCGTCAAGCTTTGAACAGCGAAAACGTCAATCGCCAGCCGCCCAGGGCTGGCCGGTCTTGGGAGGACCTGCATGTACCGAGCCCCGGTCGATGAGATTGCCTTCACCCTGAAACATGTCTGCGGACTTGATGATTTGCAGAAAAGCGCAAGCCATCAGGACCTTGCCGACGATCTTGTCGACGCCATCCTGAGCGAAGCGGGACGGTTCGCCGCCGAAGAGATCGCACCACTCAACGCGGTTGCCGATCAACACGGCACGCCGCTTGCCGATGGCAAAGTCACGACGCCTCCGGGCTGGCGCGAGCTTTACCGTGCCTGGATCGAGGGCGGTTGGAACGGTCTGACGGCAAGCCCCGAGGCCGGCGGGCAGGGGCTGCCGATGATGCTGTCCGCGGCCGCCCTGGAAATGTGGAATTCCGGCTCCATGGCATTTGCCATCGGCCCGACCCTGACCATGGGGGCGGTCGATGCCCTGGAAAAGCATGCCTCGCCGGATATCAAGGCGAAGTATCTGGAAAAGCTGGTGTCGGGCGAATGGATGGGAACCATGAACCTGACCGAGCCCCAGGCCGGCTCGGACCTCAACGCCCTGAAGGCCAGGGCCGAGCGCAACGAAGACGGTACCTACCGTATCTTCGGCCAGAAGATCTTCATCACCTATGGCGAACACGACCTGACCGACAACATCATCCACATGGTGCTGGCACGCCTGCCGGATGCGCCGGCGGGCACGAAGGGGATCTCGCTGTTCCTGGTGCCGAAATTCCTGGTCAATGACAACGGCTCCCTCGGCAAGCGCAACGACGTCCGTGCCGCAGGTGTGGAGCACAAGATGGGCATTCACGGCTCGCCGACCTGCACCATGGTCTATGGCGATGAAGGCGGTGCGACCGGTTGGCTGATCGGCGAGGAAAACCGCGGTCTCGCCTGCATGTTCACGATGATGAACAACGCGCGGCTGGCGGTCGGCATCCAGGGTCTCGGCGTTGCCGAGCGCGCCTATCAGCATGCTTTGAACTATGCGGTCGAGCGCAGGCAGGGAAAAGCACCGGGCGACAAGGGCGAGGGCATGAGCCCGATCGCCCGCCACCCGGACATCAAGCGCATGCTGCTGGCGATGAAGGCGAGAACCCAGGTCGCCCGGGCGATCTGCTACGCCTGCGCCCACGCCATCGACATGGCCAATGTCGCCGAGGATGACACGGCCAGAAGGTTCTGGAGCGAACGGGCCAGCCTGCTGACGCCGATCGCCAAGGCCATTCCCACCGATTTCGGCGTCGAGGTCGCTTCGCTCGGCATTCAGATCCATGGCGGCATGGGTTTCATCGAGGAGACCGGTGCGGCGCAGTTCCTGCGCGATGCCCGTATCGCTCCGATCTACGAGGGCACCAACGGCATCCAGTCGATCGATCTGGTCATGCGCAAACTACCGATGTCGGACGGAGCGCATGTCAAGGGTTTCATTGCCGAACTCAGGGCCATCGCCGACGAAGTCAAGGCCTCCAACAGGCCGGAATTCGGCGCAACCGCGGAACGTCTGGCCGCAAGTCTTCGGGATCTCGAGGAGGCGACCGACTACATGCTCACCGCGCAGGCGGAAGGCCGGATTGCGGATGCCTTGTCCGGCGCGACGCCCTATCTGCGCGTTGCCGGCCTTGCCCTCGGCGGGGCGCTGCTTGCCAAGGGCGCGTTGCGCTCCGCCGGCGAACCGGCAGCCCGTCTTGCGGACCGCACCCTGCTTGCGCGGAATTTCTGCGAGACGACGCTGGGGGAAACCGCCGGCCTGAAATCGGACATTCTGCTCTCCGCCCAATCCATCCAGGCGTTCGACGCCGAAGCACAGGCCTCGTAATGATCCTGAAATCCAAGGACGACGGCGTCCAGATCCTGCGTCTGGACCGGCCGGAGAAGAAGAACGCCCTGACCGGCGCCATGTACAGCGACCTTGCCGAAGCGCTCGAAACCGGCAACACCGACGACGGCATACGCTGCCATCTGATCTGCGGCTTGCCGGAAGTCTTCACCGCAGGCAACGATATCGGCGATTTCCTGCAGTATGCGGGCAAGTCCGGGATGGATGACATGCCGGTGGTGCGCTTCCTGCGCGCTCTGGTGCGCAATGAAAAGCCGCTTGTCGCCGCCGTCGACGGCCTCGCGATCGGCGTCGGCACGACACTGCTGATGCACTGCGACATGGTATTCGCCAGCCCGCGTTCCCTATTCCGTTCACCCTTCGTGGACCTCGGCCTGGTGCCGGAAGCCGGCTCGAGCCTGCTCGGCCCGCAACTCATGGGCCATGCCCGCGCCTTCGAACTGCTCTGCCTCGGCAATGCGTTTTCGGCGCAAAAGGCGGCCGAGGCGGGTCTCGTCAACGAGGTGGTCGAAGGCGATGTCGATGCTGCGGGCCTCGAATGCGCAAAGGAAATCGCCGCAAAGCCGCCCGAAGCCATGGCCCTGTCGCGAAAGCTGCTGCGCGGTGACACCGGCAAGCTGTCCGAACGGGTCGAGGAGGAAATCCGCATATTCGCCACACGGCTGACCTCGCCGGAAACCATCGCGGCCTTTCAGGCCTTCATGACGAAGAAGAAGACGTAGCAGCGCGTTGGACGGTTTGCCGCTGCCGGGAGCAACGACCTCCCGACAGTGGAAGACGAGCCGATTGAAGGCAACGCACGCCCCATGGAAACACACGCCCGCCGGGCGGACCTCTGGAGGAGAAGCAACATGTCCCTGAAGGGCAAGACCCTGTTCATCACCGGCGCCTCGCGCGGCATCGGCAAGTCCATTGCCCTGCGGGCGGCAAGGGATGGCGCAAATATCGCCGTGGCCGCCAAGACGGCCGAGCCGCATCCCAAGCTGGAAGGCACCATCTACACCGCCGCCGAGGAGATCGAGGCGGCGGGCGGCAAGGCGCTGCCGGTCCTTCTGGACGTGCGCGACGAGGACGCCGTCCGGGAAGCCATCGACAAGACGGCTGCGCATTTCGGCGGGCTGGATATCCTGGTGAACAACGCCAGCGCCATTCAGCTGACGCCGCTTCAGCAGACGGACATGAAACGCTTCGATCTGATGCACCAGGTCAACACGCGCGGCACCCTGGCCTGTTGCAAACATGCGATCGGGCATCTGGCAAAGGCGGACAATCCGCACATCCTCATGCTGTCGCCGCCGCTTGACATGCAGGAGAAGTGGTTCGCGCCGTTCACGCCCTATTCCATCGCCAAATACGGCATGAGCCTTGCGGTTCTCGGCCTCGCCGGCGAATTGCGATCCAAGGGCATCGCCGTGAACGCGCTTTGGCCGCGCACGACCATTGCGACGGCGGCGATCAAGAACATCATCGGCGGCGACAAGATGATGCAGCAGAGCCGCACGCCGGACATCCTTGCGGATGCCGCCTATGAGATCTTCACCTCGCCGGCAAGGGACTTCACCGGCCGGTTCGTAATCGACGACACGTTCCTGGCGAGCCGCGGCGTCACCGATTTCGACCGGTACCGGGTCGACCCGAGCCTCGCTCTGGCCCCGGATTTCTTCGTGCCAGACGACAGCGAGGCACCCTGCGACATGGGGCCGGTGAAAGCGGACTGACAAGCCTGAAAACCGGAATGACTGGGGGGCGACCGTTCCGGGCGCGCAAGGGGCGCGGCCTGGAGCGCGGGGTTGCGGGGCAGACCTGTTCGACACGCGGCTTTGCTGGTCAGGTCAAATTTACACTGCTACAACTCCCGATATTGAAGGATCTATCTTCCGAGGAGGGTTTCAGATGGAAGGTGCAATGGACCAGGCCAGTGTCTACACGCCCCTGGTGATCAACGCTATCAAGGCCGTCATCGTCCTGATGATCGGCTGGTTTTTGGCCGCCTTCCTTTCGGAACTGGCCAGAAAGCGGATCGTCGCTCACCCGCGCATAGACCAAACGATCGGCGGCTTTGCCGCCTCTATCGTGCGGTGGGTCGTGTTGCTGATCACGGTCATCGCCGTCCTGCAGCTGTTCGGCATCCAGGCCACCAGTCTGGTCGCCATCCTCGGTGCAGCTACTCTGGCCATCGGCCTGGCCCTGCAGGGCACATTGGGAGATATTGCAGCCGGTGTCATGCTGGTCGTCTTCCGGCCCTACCGGGTCGGCCAGTATGTCGATATCGGCGGCACGGCAGGCACCGTGAAGGAACTCAACATATTCACGACCGAACTCGCGACACCGGATAACGTCCAGATCATCATGCCGAACGGCAAGGCCTGGGGGTCGATCGTGACGAACTATTCGACCCATGCCACGCGGCGCCTCGATCTCACCTTCGGCATCGATTACGGCGACGACGCCGACAAGGCCATGCAGATCGTCCTGGATGCCGCAAATGCGGACGAGCGCGTACACAAGGACCCGGAGCCATGGGTCCGCGTGATCAATCTCGGGGACAGTTCAGTGGATCTGGGCGTCCGGCTGTGGTGCAATGCCGCCGACTATTTCGAGCTGAAATGCCACATGCTCAAGACGATCAAGGAAGCTTTCGACGCGGGCGGAATTTCCATTCCCTATCCGCATGCGGTGGAAATCCAGAAAGCCGGATAGACCGGAATAACCATGCCGACGAGGGAGGCCGCATCAGCCCGATGCGGTCTCCTCGCTTGTTTTGGGACCTGGCTCGTCAATTTCTTCTGCGTCCGGGGAGGCTTCTTCAGGCTCTGCCCCTTCTGCCTCTGTCCCTTCAGGTTCGTCCGAGCTCTCGGCCGGCTTACCGTCTTCGGCCGTTGCGGCCGCTTCTTCTTCGGCCTCTGCCGAATCGGTGTCTAGTCCTGTCTCTCCAACGCCTGGATCGGCATCCCCCGCAGCGTCGGCCGGGCTCTCTGCCTCGGGATAGTGGCTCTCGGCCTTGCTGTCCTCCCGGTCGCCGGTCTCCGCGATATGTTTGGCTGAATGTCCGGAGATGTCATCAGCGCGCGGGCCAAACACAGACACGACCGGATCTTCCATGTCGAAGCTGTCCTGATCGGCGTTCATCAGCTGCCGGTTCTGCGCGAGCGCTGCCACGTGGTCGCGCAAGTCCTGATGCTGGTCCATCAGGGCCCGGAAGTCCTGCGCCCTGAGGCTCAAGAGGTGGCAATAGCCGAGCGCATACACATCCGCGCTGCGGCGCCCGCCGGTCATCAGCGCGATTTCGCCAAAGACGTCGCCGCGGCCAAGGCGGATATCATGTGTGCGCGCGCGCACTTCCACGGCACCGGAGGCGATGAAATATGCCGCATCGCCCCGGTCGCCCCTGCGGATCAGGCACTCGCCGGGGGTTGCGAATTGCGGCCGCATCATCCGGCGGATGGCTTTCTGCTGCTTGCGCGGCAGGTCCGCGAACAGCGGATGCGCGCTGACGAGTTCGCGCGTCTTGAGACCCAGGTCGAGTTTCGGGCGCGTGTGGCAGGCCTTGCGTGTCCGTTCCACGTCGCGCAACAGATCCCGATGGAGTTCCGTGCCGATCAGCATCTTGTGCTTGGCATCGTCAAAGGCGGTTTCCTCCAGCCGAACGCCGGTCTTGCGCAGAAACTGGGTTTCCAGCGCATCGGCGTAGTCGGGATACTGAAGCCGCAGGGCGTCGATCGCCTGAATGGTTTCGTCCTGGCGGATGCTGAGCGTGTCCTGGAGGATGTCCGCGACGCGATCGCCGAGAAGCGGCCGGATACGCAGGTTGTTGAAGTCGATCAGCTCGTCGGCCAGGATCCGGTAGACGAGCAGGAACTCGAAACGGTCGGCAAGCCGGATCGCAAGCGGGAGGGCGATCCGCAGCCGCCGTTGCAGCATTTGCGCGATGCGGAAGCCTAGCCCGAATTTCAGCGGCTGGCGCACCGCCTTGTTGTAGCCCGAGCGGCCTTCGCTGCGGGTCAGGTCCCCGGTGCGGCCCGTGAGCGTGAGAAAACGGGAGACGGATCGGCCCGAGATCGTCTTTTCGTGGAAATGCTCCAGAACCAGCTGCTGCTCCCGGTCGGCGAGGGCGATCAGGCCGATGCGGACACGGTCCCAGTCCTTCAGTTCCTCAAGCTTGTTGGTTTCCGCCGCGGCGCCGGCCGCCCTTTCCTCGTAGTCCTTCAGCACCTGGGCCGTGACCCGCGGGCTGATGTGATAGTCCCTGGCGGCCGTCTCGACTTCCTGGCGGACATCCGACAGGGCCAGGGCGAGAAACTGCGATCTGAGGGCCTCGTCGCGGGTGTTCAGGCGGTCCAGGCCGAGAAACCGTATCAGCGGTTTCAGGCTGGTGCCGTAAACCAGCAGCGTGAACAGGACGAAGCCGGTTGCCAGCTTGGTGATGAACCCTGAAATCTCGTCGGACAGGAGACCGTGTTCCGACACGCTGAGCGCCAGCGTCAGGGTGACGGCGCCGCGCATGCCACCCCACAGCATCACGATCTTGAAGCGGTCATTGACCTCCTGGCCAACGCCGAAGGTGGTCAGGAACGGCAATAGCCCGAAAATCACCACGGCCCTGGCCGCCAGCGCCGCGAGGATGACGACGAGCAGCAGCACGATGTCGATCGGCGTGAAGCCTTCGACGAACCTCGGAATGAGGATTGCCGACAGTAGAAAGATGAGGGACGCGGCCCAGAAGGATATCTGCTCCCAGACCGAATGCAGGAACTGCCAGCTTTCGGGCTGGATGCGGGCGGGGCCGTAAAGATTGAAGACGGTTCCCGCGCACACCACGGCGACCACGGCCGAGACGTCTGCAAACTGATCGCTGAGCACATATGTGGCATAGGGCAGGGCAAGGCTGAGTGTGACCTGGGCAAGCGGCAGGTCGCGCATCACCGGCAACAGGCTGACGGCCAGGCGTGCCAGCAAGGTGCCGACGATGACGCCGCCCGCAAAGGAGCGGAGGAACGCAAGCGCGCCCTGGCCCGCGGTCAGCGACTGCTCGCCGGTGAGAATATCCAGCAGGATCACGAACAGAACGATCGCCGCGGCGTCGTTCAGCAGGCTTTCCCCTTCAACGATCCGTCCCAGCCGGGCTGGCGCGCCGATGTCCCTGAAAATGGCAACGACCGCGACCGGGTCCGTAGTTGCCACGATCGCGCCCAGCAGAAGACAGACGACCAGCGACATTCCCGAAAGCGGCGAAAGCGCGAAGCCGATAAAGGCCGTCGCCACGAAGACCGCGACCACCGCCATGAGCAGGATGGGTGCGAGATCCTCGAAGATCCGCCGGATTTCGAGCGTCAGGGCGGTCTGGAACAGCAGGATCGGCAGGAAGATGTACAGGATCATCTCCGAATCCAGCGGCGGATTGACGAAGACGTTGGCGATGGTGTTGAAGACGTCGGTTCGCGGCGTGTAGAGCAGATAGGTTGCCAGAATGCCGATCATTGTGCCCACCATGGCCAGCAGAACGCTGGGGGCGATGCCGAGCCTGCGCGCGAGCGGTTGCAACAGCGATATCGTAATCAGCAACAGCGCAAAAGCGCCTGTTATCAATGGTGTTTCCATAAAAGCACTGTGCTCCGCGATTGCGGCAATTTCAAATGTTCGTCCGACGGGACCAGCCTTCTGCCTCCGGATCGGCCGGAGGTGAACCGGCAAGCCTCGGCTCTCCACAAGGAAGCCCTGCCCGCGGACGGCGTTTCGGGCTCAGGCGGCGGTAAGTCGCGCCCCGGTGGCTCCGGACGCAGTCGGGCGCAGACCCGGGACCGGAAAGCCGAGGGATATCAGTTTATTCCTCACAAAACATGAAGGCCTCGGCATTCCTGCCTGTCAGCTGCGGCCCGCCGCGCGTTGGAACTATCTGCCGAAGGCCTTGCGCAAGGGCCATGTCAGGATCCTTACCCAGTCAGCGACAACGATCCACAGGAGCGCCGGGACGGCCATTGCCGCGGCAAACGGCACGAAGGCCAGAAGCTTGACGATGCGCAGGGCCACAGAGCCCGGTTCGTTCTGGCCGGATTTCGTGAACAGCGTGTTCCACAGCCGGCTCCACCATCGCCACAGATACCAGCTGAGGAACACTGCCAGTGCGGCGAGGGCCGTGAACGCGATCAGCGAGACGTTGGAAATCCAGGGAATCCAGCGGCCCTCGACCTCTTCCGTGTGGTACGGATCCTCGTGATTGCTGTTCACCGAATGCACACCGGCCCGGATACCTGCATCGAGCAACCAGCCGGCGGCGGAGTAATCGTCGGCAGCCGCAGATGGCGCCGTCTGCCTGGGGGCGTGGCTTGTTGCGGTCACCAGCCGGTAATTGCGCTCGTCGGCAGCGTGGATCAGGGTGGTGGTGTTCGGGGGTGACAAGGCCGCCATCAGATCCGCCTGTGTCATGGCGGCCTGCGCGTCCGCAAGGCGTCTTTCGATGGCCGTCCTGGAGAACCAGCTCTTGCCCGGTTGAACCGGCGTGGTGCTTTCCACGATCATCAGGTTGACGCGCTGGCGTTCGGCAGCGCCGTGAAACGTCTCCACATCGATGTTGCGGATTGTCCCGCCGTCACGCACCACAAGCTGCGCCTGACCGGTCTCGGGCGAGCGCACAATCCGGCCGGACACCACAAGCGTCCGGTTCTTGAATTTCGCCAGGCTTGATTCCAGGATGTCGGCGTTCAGGTCGACGATCAAACCGTCCGGCGCCGCCCCTTGAGCGGCTGCGCTGTCGAAGCGGGCAAGCTTCAGGTTCGACCTGTTGACCGGGCGCGACAGGAACCTGATGTTGCCGCCCAGTGCCCGCCGGCTCGCCGGATTGATCAGCACATCCGGCCCGAGTTCGACCGCAAGGCGCGAGCGGGCTCCGGAGCCGACGGGTTTGAGAGGATAGGACCTGCCGTTCGGACGGATCATGACCGGCCTGGCATTGGCCGGAAGCGCGTGCAGCTGATCGCGCAGTTTGAAGAAATCCGTTTCCCTGATGGCTATCTGAAAACTCCCACCGCCTTGCCTCCTGGCGGGAGTCTTGTCGCCCGCCAGCGGCCGGTGGGTGGCGTGGGCCGCATCCTCCAGCCCCTGGCCGATATCGTCCAGCGAGGCGATGGGCAGGCTCTTGCCGTCGGACGTCACGAGCTGCCACGCGTTGCCTTCGCCCGGCAGGAGCGCCACGCCGGTGCCCTCTGCCGCGTGCGGCAGTTTCCGGGCGAGCGACACCCCTTCATCCACAAGTCCCGCCGCGCCATCCACGTGTTTGCCCGCCGAGCCCGCGGCATCACCGGCCTCGCGTGCAAGGCGCGAAAGAAGTCCCGCGTCGGCCGGGGCGCCCGTCAGCAGGCCGGCAACCGCAATCGCCAGCACCAGGCGCTGAAGCTTTTGAAATCGGCACATGTTGCGATCCATCAAAGGCTAAAGAATATTTTGGCCGTTATCGCACAGCCGGAATGATCCGTTGGAAACTGACAATGGAAACCGACTTGAGGTCAGCGGCGGCACGAAGTCAAGATCAGCGCGCCGCGCCGTTCCCCGGACATCACCGGCCCGCCTTCCTCTCCGACAGCCAGATACCGATCATGACGAGGGCAAGCGCCGTGCCGTGATGCCATTCGAACGGCTCGCCGAGGATCGAAACGGCCAGGCCTGCCGCAAAGATGGGCACAAGATTGATGAAGACGCCGGCCCGGGCCGGGCCGATCAGTTCCACCCCGCGCATGAAGAAGATCTGCGACAGGAAGGAGGGGAAGAGCGCGATATAGAGCACCACGAGCCAGCCCTTTGCCGTCGGCCATTGTGCCGTGCCGGTCGCCATTTCGAAAAACAGCCCGGGAAGGGAGGCGATGGCGGAAATGCCCGCGAGTGTGGCAAAGAAGGCGAGGCCGGAGACCTGCGGCCGGTTGCGCAGGGCAAGCGTATAACCGGAATAGAGTACGCAGGCAATCAGCATCACGCCATCGCCCGGGTTCACCGCGAGCGCGAGCAGCTTCTGCAGGTCTCCCTGGGCGGCAATCAGCGTCACTCCGACCAGCGTCAGGAGAATGCCCATGACCTGAAGCAGCCGGATCCTGGTGCCGAAAGCGAACACCGATCCGATCAGCACCAGGATCGGCATCGAACCCTGAATGATGCCGAGATTGACGGCCGTGGTCTGTGTCGCGGCGATATAGAACAGCGAGTTGAAGGCGACGAAGCCGAAAGCGGCCATCAGCACCATCCGCAGCAGTTGCGGGCGCATGAGGGGCCAGTCGGTTCGGATGCGCGGCCAGACCATCGGCACCATGATGCCCGCCACGATCGCCCAACGCAGGAACACCACCACCATGGGCGACACCTCGCCCACGGCAAGGCGCCCGGCCACCGTGTTGCCGCCCCAGAAGAGAGTGGTGAGACCGAGCATCAAAATGGCATTGCCGTAAGTCAGGCCGCCAAAACGTGTGACAAATGCAAGCATGAAGACCTTTCCGCGGAACGCGGTGCTGACAGTTCAGGATACGGGTCCACGAAATTGAACGCACCGGCACGGCTGGAGCGGCAGCGTCAAGGGCCTTGAGCGATGCACCTGCATCGACCGGCGCATTCAATTTCATGGGGCCGTACCCCAGGGGTAATGGATCGTCCGACCGGCCGAAAGGGCTATCTTTGGCGAAACGGTTGGCCGCAGTCGTGTAAGGCCCTAATTTATCGCCGGAAACGCGTTGCATTATTTCCAAAATGGAAAAAGTCATGGGAAGGGCGCCCCTGTTGACGGCTGCTTGCAATGCCAGCAAAAGACCGGGCAAAGTGTGATCAATGCATGCGCCTTCCGTAAGACATGCGCCTCAGTGGAGACCAAGTATGACCGGCCGTATCGATGCCCACGGATTGAAAGTCGAAAAGGCTCTTTTTGACTTCGTCAACGAGAAGGCTTTGCCGGAGACCGGGGTCGATCAGGATCATTTCTGGAAGAGCCTCTCCGCCATGATCCATGACCTGGCGCCCAAAAACCGGGAACTCCTGGAAACGCGCGATGCCTTGCAGACGACGATCGATGCCTGGCACCGGGCCAATCCGGGCACGCCGGACATGGACACCTACAAGGCGTTCCTGAGCGACATCGGCTACCTCGTTCCCGAACAGGGCGATTTTGAAGTCGGGACGACGGACATCGATCCGGAGATCGGTCAGGTCGCCGGTCCTCAGCTTGTCGTGCCCGTCATGAATGCGCGTTACGCGCTCAATGCCGCAAATGCCCGCTGGGGATCGCTCTATGACGCCCTCTACGGCACCGACGCCATGGGCTCCAGGCCGGAACCGGGCGGTTTCGACGCGGTTCGCGGCGCCGAGGTCATCGCCTATGCCCGCAAGGTACTGGACGAGGCGGTGCCGCTGGCATCGGGAAGCTGGTCGCAGGTGACGGGCTTTGGCGTCCAGGACGAAGCGCTGGAGGTGACGACGGAAAGCGGCACGGCGGCTCTTGCCGACCCAGGTCAGTTCGCGGGCTACTCCGGAGATCCCGTGGCGCCTTACAAGGTGCTTCTGGAGAAGAACGGCCTGCATCTGGAGATCAACATCGACGCCAAGCACCCGATCGGCAAGACCGACAAGGCGCATATCTCGGACATCGTTCTGGAATCGGCCATGTCCACGATCATGGACTGCGAGGACTCCGTTGCCGCCGTCGATGCGCAGGACAAGGTCACCGTCTATTCCAACTGGCTCGGCCTGATGAAGGGCGAATTGGAGGAGACCTTCGAAAAGGGCGGCGAGACGATCACCCGCCGCATGCACGGCGACCGGCACTACAGCGCGCCGGACGGCAGCGCCCTGACGCTGCACGGACGCTCGCTCCTGCTCATCCGCAATGTCGGCCATCTGATGACCATCGATGCGGTGCTCGACAAGCACGGCAACGAAGTGCCGGAGGGTCTGCTCGACGGCATGATCACGTCCCTGATCGCCCTGCACGACATCGGCCCGAACGGCCGGCGGATGAACAGCCGGGCCGGTTCGGTCTATATCGTCAAGCCGAAAATGCACGGCCCTGAAGAAGTGGCCTTTGCGTCCGAGATCTTCGAGCGCGTGGAAGACGCCCTCGGACTTGCCCGCAACACCTTGAAGATGGGCATCATGGACGAGGAACGCCGGACCACGGTCAACCTGAAGGAATGCATCCGGCAGGCGAAGAACAGGGTGTTCTTCATCAATACCGGTTTCCTGGACCGTACCGGCGACGAGATGCACACGTCCATGGAAGCCGGTCCGATGATCCGCAAGGCCGACATGAAATCGGCGGCCTGGATCGGCGCGTACGAGGACAATAACGTGGATGTGGGGCTGGCCTGCGGCCTGCCGGGCCATGCCCAGATCGGCAAGGGCATGTGGGCCATGCCGGACCTGATGAACGCCATGCTGGAGCAGAAGATCGGCCATCCGATGGCCGGCGCCAACACGGCCTGGGTGCCGTCTCCGACCGCCGCGACCCTGCATGCCCTGCATTACCACAAGGTGTCCGTGCCTGCGCGACAGGCTGAGCTGCAGAGCCGCGAACCGGCAAAGCTGGACGACATACTTTCCATCCCGGTTGCCGAGCGGCCGAACTGGACGCCGGAAGACATCCAGGCCGAACTCGACAACAACGCGCAGGGCATCCTCGGCTATGTGGTCCGCTGGGTGGAGCAGGGCATCGGTTGTTCCAAGGTGCCGGACATCAACAATATCGGCCTGATGGAAGACCGCGCCACCTTGCGCATTTCGTCTCAGCATATCGCCAACTGGCTGCATCACGGCGTCGTCACCAGCGACCAGGTGATCGAGACGATGAAACGCATGGCGGCCGTGGTCGACCGGCAGAATGCCGGCGATCCGGCATACCGGCCGATGGCCCTGGACTTCGACAATTCCGTCGCCTTCCAGGCGGCCTGCGAACTGGTGCTCGAGGGCACAAAGCAGCCGAACGGCTACACCGAACCGGTCCTCCATCGCCGGCGCATCGAGTTCAAGGCAAGGTCCGCGGCATAAGCGGCGCCGGCCGGACGTTGCAACGGGACGGTCATTCGGCCGTCCCGTGACGCATTGCTCGTGCTCCAATCCTGACTTTGCGTGGCCCGGCAGCCAGGCTGGGGCCGTCTCCTTACTCGGACGAGAACCTGAACTCGAACAGCCGTTCGATCGGGTCGGACGGCTTGGGATCGTCATAGCGGTTGAGGTCCAGCAGACCCGCCTGCAGCGCATCCTGGGCGTTCAGGCCTGCCTGTATCCTGTCGTATACCTGCCAGAAATCGGCATGGGTCCTGCGGATTGCATAGCGGTCCACGACCTGGACAAAGGCGTCCTGACCGCGGATATGGCCGATGGCCTCGACGAACCCGGTGAGGTCCTCCGGGGAGACCCGGAAAACGAGGTTGGGATAGCTGCTGAACTGACCCGGAACGATCGTAAGCCGGTCTCTCACCGGCTCGCGGCGCAGGTCTTCGTTGAAGATGAACGCCACGTTGCTGTGGGCCTGGTCGTGAACGATCGTGAAGATTTCCTGCTCGTCCCCTTCGCCAACCAGCAGCACCGCGATGTCCGGAAGAAACTTGGCAAAGGGCGCAGGGGCGACCGTCAGGGGACGGAGCTGTCCGGCGCTCGTGTTCGGGTCGGCACAGCCGCCTTTTGAACAGCGGTTGAGTGGATCGGTGACGGGCCAGAGCACCGGTCCGGTTTCAAGCAGCCGTGTCAGGAATTCGGTTTTCGGCTGGTTCGTGGCATAGGAAATCCCGGTCGGCGACTTGGTGTCGAGCGCGCTTTCCTTCCATAGATCGATCAGACTGACGAGCGCCCCGCGGTACCAGCTTGCATGCATCGGCTCGCGCGTCCCGGGCGGCAGGAAGGACAGGAAAATCCGCTCGCCCTCCCGGCGCAGGCTGTCCATGTAGAGCCGAGTCGTCACCTGATGCTCGACATTGCCGAAGACATCGAAGCCTGCGACCAGGTTGTAGTAGATGCGTTCGAACAGCGGATAGTCGATCACCCAGGCGGTTTCCGGAACGGAGCCGACATAGCCGGTGACGACGGATGCGGACGAGAAATTGCGGAAGACGGTCAGCCTTGCATCCTTCCGCGTGCCGTCGCCATCCCAGATATCGGCATATCCGGGACCGCCGGTCGCCGCGGCCTGCTGCGCGTAGCGCTCCTGGCGGAAGGTCTGGTATCTGACCGGGCCGAGCAGCAGAAAGCTCTTGAAGCGGTCGGTGAGCTTGCCGGCGGATCGGGCCACCGGCAGTTCAAGAATTGGGATCGCCTCTTCAAGAAAGCTCGGGTCGTTGACGGAAAGATCGGCATCGGGAGCAAGAAACGACACCCAGAACCGGTCCTCAATGACATTCACCGCCACCTGGCCGTAACAGACAGGGCCGCGAATGAACGAGCGCACGAAATAGAGCGCATCGTCCAGCAGGAACTGGTAGCGGCTGCGTGGCGGCAGGGCGCTGAAGGTGGACAGCGGATTGCCGCCGGCGGCGATGGAGTAGGCGGGAAGTGCGTCGAGGCCCCACGCGCTCGTCAGGAAGAGATCCCGGTAGCGGTCCAGCCTCTTCGGCCCGATCTCGTAAACGATATGCTCCTTGTGGAGGATGGTGTCCTCAATCAGGGCCAGCCGGTAGGAGAAGTCCTCGCCCGGATCGTCAAACGGCCGCCGGGTCGCAATCTCGTCAGGCTCGTCATCGGGCCCGGACCGGGAGCGGACAAGCCGGAAAAACCGGTGCGGCCCGTCACCTTCCAGATGCAGGTGCGCCAGGAACAGGTGCTCGTAAATATAGCGCGAAACGAGTTGCGCCTTGAGGTCTTGTGTGTTGAAGAATGCTTCGATCTCGCGGATCCGGCCGCGGACCTCATCGGGCAGTTCCGTGGCTGCGGCCTTGGCGGAGGCGCCATCGGCAGCCCAGGAGAGGAGGTGCCGGTAGTCTTCGTCCGGAAGCGGGGCCATCGCGAAGGGCATGCCGCCATCGGGATGACGGTGGAGATAGTCGTCAAGTTCGGACGGCGCTGGACAACTGTTCTTGCGCAGTGTCGTGATCTCGACGGAGGGCGGCAGCGCTGCGCCCAGCTTGAAACGGCTCTCGCGTCCGGCCCTCAGCAGTTGTTCGAGAACGGACGGCGAGGAGCCGCCTTGGGTAACGGGGAAGAACCCCTTCCGCCGCCACTCCGGAACGGTCTTGGCGTCAATGCCGAGCCGGGTCGTCGGAGCATCTTCCAGTCTTGAGGAATCGTAGACGCGGGCCTTGCTCGCTCCGCGCCGCCACCCCTCCGGCGACGACAGTTTCAACTGGCAGGGCGCGTCGTAGCAGCCATGGCAGACCACGCAGCGCTTGTTCAGGACATCCTGGATCGGCGGACCGGACGGGGCGGATGCGTTTTGAGCGGATGCGCCGGCCGTCGCGACAAGAAGCGGCACCGCCATCGCCAGGGCGACAAGCACAGCGCGGCAACCCATCGTGACAGGATGTGTCCGCCGCGCTGGAACGCCGTTCCCCATGCGGGTATCACCCTTCGTTCTGATCCGTCCGCTTTATCCGCTCCGGATCGTCCGGCCCCTTGTAGGAGAAGAGATAGGCCCAGCCGGCATAGGCCGTGATGGCCAGCATGATGTAGACCCAGGTCGTATTGCCTGCATAGTATTCCACGCCGGTCCAAGCGGCGCAAAAGACGACAAGCACAATGCGCCGCCAGAGCGGATCGAACCAGGGGTGTTCTACGGGACCAAACACGGGGTTTCCTTCCTTTTTCCGTACCGGGACGATGCAGGCGAGCTGCCGTTGGGGAAGCTGCAAGATCCTGCAGAATCAGGCAAAACCCGGCTTACAGGTTTCGATTTCACCTTGAAACTGAATTCTGAACAAGGGATGTTGGCCTGCCTTTCAAGGCCGCAACCCAGCGCACATTCAAAAGGAGCCGGAAATCGGAGATGGCGCTCGACCTCCTGACGGCAAATGATACGCCCGGCATGCATGCCCCGTCCTACTATGCGGCGACCGCGAACTGGCAGACTTCCTATCCGGCGCTCGACGGCACCCGAAGCTGTGACGTGTGTATCGTCGGCGGCGGCTATACCGGCCTGTCCGCAGCACTCCATCTGGCTGAGGATGGCGTGAATGTCGTTCTGCTGGAAGCCAACAGGCTGGGATGGGGGGCCTCGGGCCGCAATGGCGGCCAGGTCGGGTCGGGTCAGCGCGTGGACCAGACAGTGCTGGAGGCGCGGCACGGCAAGGCCCATGCGAAGTTGCTCTGGGATCTTGGCGAAGAGTCAAAGGCGCTCGTGAAGGGCCTGATCGCGCGTCATGAGATCGCCTGCGACTATACGCCGGGCATCTTGCACGTCGATCACCGCAAGAGTTTCGTGGAAGACAGCCGCGACTATGTCGAACATCTGCGCCTCGTCTACGGCTACGAGGACATCCGCTTCATCGACGGCGACGAGATCGGCGATCAGGTCGGCAGTCCGCGCTATTTCGGCGGTTCCCTTGACCTGGGCGCTGGCCATCTCCACCCGCTCAATTTTGCGCTCGGGCTGGGCAGGGCGGCCGAAAAGGCCGGCGCCACGCTGTTCGAGGAAACCAGGGTCACCGGAATTGAGGGCAAGGGCCAGGGGCGGATCACGGTGAAGACGGCGCGCGGAAACGTCAGCGCGGATCATCTGGTGCTTGCCTGCAACGGCTACCTTGGGGGGCTCGACCGTCAGACGGCCGCGCATGTCATGCCGATCAACAACTTCGTCGTCGCCACGGAGCCGTTCTCCGAAGACGAGGCGGAAAAGCTGATCGCGAACAACGTCGCGGTCGCCGACAGCAAATTCGTGATCAACTATTTCCGCCTGTCGGCCGACCGGCGCCTTCTGTTCGGCGGCGGCGAGAATTACGGCTACCGGTTCCCGGAGGACATCAGGTCCTTTGTGCGCGGGCCGATGCTGGAGATTTTCCCGCAGTTGGAGGATGCCGGCATAGACTACGGCTGGGGGGGCACGCTGGCGATCACGCCGAAACGCATGCCGTATTTCGCAAGGCTCGCTCCCAATATGCTGACAGCGGCCGGTTATTCCGGGCACGGGATCGCCATGGCAACGCTCGGCGGGCGGATTCTCGCAGAAGCGATTGCCGGCACGGCAGGGCGGTTCGATGCGTTGGAAAAGCTGAACATTCCGGCCTTCCCGGGCGGCGACCGCCTCCGGTTTCCGCTTCTCGTGCTGGCGATGACCTGGTTTTCCCTGCGCGACAGGCTTGGAATCTAGGGCCATGAGAAACAGAGAACCTGTCGCGTTCGGTCTTTGTGCCCGTTCCCGGCGGCGTGCCAATTTCACCGCATTTATGAGTCCATAAACGAACATGCTGCAAAGCCACACGGATAACCGCCGCACCATCGGCAGCTATTGGGAAGCCAGTGTGCCCGAGCCCAGGCTCGACCGGCAGCTCATCGGCAACGCGCTGTTCGACGTTGCCGTGGTCGGCGCCGGATATGCGGGCCTCAGCGCGGCGCTGAAGCTTGCGCAGGCGGGTGTTTCCGTCTGTGTTCTGGAGGTCGAACATGTCGGCTATGGGGCTTCCGGCCGCAATGGCGGTTTCTGCTGTCTGGGAGGCACGAAGCTCAACGAGCGTCAGCTGATCAGGGCATTCGGACTGGAAGAAGCCCGCAAATTCGTTGCCTTTCAGGTCGCCGGCGTCAATCTGGTCGCCCACCGGCTCGATAGCTGGGGCGTCGATGCCGACCGCCATTCAAAGGGCGAGGTCTTCCTGGCGCATCGGCCGAAAGACACCGCAGGTCTCCAATCCGAGGGAGCCTTTCTCAAAGAGACGTTCGGCATCAAGACCAGATACCTGTCAAAGGATGACCTGGACGCGGAAGGCCATGGCGGGCCCGGCTTTCACGGCGGCCTGCATGTGCCCTACGGCTTTGCGCTGAACCCGATGGCCTACGTCCAGGCCCTTGCGGAGCAGGTGCGCACGGCAGGCGGGAAGATCTTCGGCAAGTCACCGGTCACGGCCCTGAGCCAGGACGGCGACCGCTGGCGCCTGGAGACCGGGTACGGCCTCGTTCGCGCCAAGAAGGTCGTGCTGGCGGGAAACGGATATGCCAGGGAAGACGTGCCCAAATGGCTGCACGGCCGCACTCTTCCGGTCATGTCGTCCATTCAGGTTACGCGCCCCTTGAGCGAAGATGAGCTGTCCGCCCAGGGCTGGACGAGCGACACAATGTCGGCGGACACGCGCATCCTCCTGCACTATTTCCGACTGCTGCCCGACAGGCGGTTTCTGTTCGGCACGCGCGGCGGCATTTTCGAAAACGAACCCTCTCTGGCGGCAATGCGCAAGCGCGCGCGGTCCGACTTCGAAAACATGTTTCCCGCCTGGGCGCATGTGGAGGCGGAATTCAGCTGGTACGGGCATGTCTGCCTTGCGCGCAGACTGACGCCTTTTGTCGGCGAGGTGCCGGGCATGGCGGGGGTTTATGCGGCCATGGGCTGGCACGGCAGCGGCATCGCCATGGCCTCGATCTCAGGCGAAAAGATCGCCGGCCTGATCACCGGAAAGCTGCGCCGGGAGGACCTGCCGGCGCCCCTGCAGCGGCCGTTCGCAAGATTTCCCCTGCCGGGCCTGCGCAAGCTTTATCTGCAGGGCGCCTATTGGTGGTACGGGATCAAGGACAGGTGACGGGTTCGGTCCACCTGCGTCCGGCGTCGCTTCTGGACCTCGAGGCACTCTATGCCATCTGCCTGCGGACCGGCGATGCCGGCAAGGACGCATCGGGGCTCTATTCCGATCCCAGACTGATGGGACACATCTATGCCGCCCCTTATGTTGCCCTCGACGGACTGATCTGCCTTGTCGCGGAGGACGCCGGGGGTGTTGCAGGATATGTGGCGGGCGCCGCGGATACCCGGGACTTTGAAAGGCGTCTGGAAGCGGAATGGTGGCCGGCCTTGCGCAAGTCATATGCCGAGCCCGAAGGTGACAGGTCTGCCTGGACGGCGGACGAGTTCCGCATCTGGACGATCTTTCACCCCACACCGATTCCGGATGAAATCGCCCGGCGTTATCCGGCCCACATCCACATGAACCTCTTGCCGCGTGCGCAGGGAAAGGGCATCGGCTCAAAGCTTCTGGACGCCTGGATCGAAGCTGCAAAAGCGCTAGGCGTGCAGGCGGTTCATGCAGGTGTCAGTGCTGTGAACCAGCCAGGGCTGACGTTCTGGAAATCCCGGGGCTTCCGGCCCGTGTCGGTCGACCGGTCAGCGGGCTCCCGGGGAACCGTCTGGTGTGGCCGGGATCTCTGAGCATCGGCCTGGACGACAGGCTCAAGCCCTGCGCCGGACCACCGCGACATTCACCCGGCTCCAGATTTCAAAGCCGAGCTTCCGGTAAAGCGCGATGGCACCGTGGTTGTCCGCATAGGAATGCAGGATGGGCGTGTCGCCCCGCTTCCGGATTTCGGCGGCTACATGAACGAAGAGCACGGAGGCGAGCCCGCGGCCGCGATAATCGGGATGGGTGCAGATGCCGCTAATCTCCGTGTAGCCGTCGAGGGCGAGCCGCGTCCCCGCCATGGCGGCAAGGCGCCCGTCGAGCTTCACTCCCCAGAACGTCCCGAGGTCTGGCGTGCGGGACGTAAACGGACCGGGTCTGGTCAGCTCCGCGAGAGCAACCATTTCCGGAATGTCTTGCGGCCCGAGGGCCACGATCGCTGCGTCCCCTGCCGGTCTGGATGAAGGGGTGCGCTCCGTCATCAGGACGCCGGGTGCCGTCATCTCGGCCTCCAGGCTATCAGGCAGGGCAATGTCCTCGCCCTGCAGCAGGTAGACGCGGTCGGCTCCGGGCCCAACAAGCTCGGCAAGCGCCTCGAGCGCCGCCGGCGAATTGTCCCTCGCGGCCGCAAACGGGGAAACGGCTGGATCGAAGCGCCGGGCCAGCGTGCCGCCGGCGGCAAAGGCGTCCTGTCTCGTGGTCAGCGCCGACCAGACGGCGCGGCTGAGCGGGTGTGTCACGGCCGGCTTATTCATAGCTGCGTGCATCTTTGAGCTCGTAGTGCTGCGAAACCTCGTCCCAGCGTTTCAGCACGGACCTCGCCACATCGGGCACATAGCAGCGCTCGTAATCCGCGCCTTGAAAGGCGCCAACGTCGTTGAGCGAGCGAAAACTCATGATGGTGAGGAATTCCACCTCGTCCGCAAGCTCCCGCCGCAGCACCTCGATGCCGAGAAATCCAGGGATATTCTTTGCCTCGATCCCCGGTATGACTTGGGTGGTCAATACTTCGAGATAGGTCGCGGCATTTTCAAGCGTGGTCCAGCCATGCCATATGCGCTTGATCATCAGCCTTCCTCCCGGCGTCGGGCGAGGCTGTCCCAATCGGGCAATGGCGGCGATGGAACGCGTTGCGTGATCGGGACCTCGGCCAGCGCGTCTTCGAGCTGTGCGAGCTGCTCCAGAAACGGTCCGCTGAGCTGCGCGCAGGCGTTTTCGACGGCAAGCGTCACCGCCGGCCAGAGCGTGGCGCGCAATGTCGCGACGAGCACTGCGCCCTTCTCCGTCAGCGCGATGGTGCTCACCCGCCTGTCCCTGTCATCCGGCTGACCCACCACAAGGCCGTCCGCCTTCATCTTGTTGATCATCCTCGTGACCCCGGGCTGGCTGTGCCCTAGGGCCTTGGCGAGATCGCCGATGCTCAAGGGACCATGAAGATCCAGCGCCGCCAGGACCGGGTTGTGCGGCGTCGGCAGATCCGTTCCGGCGAGTTCCCCCGCCAGCTCCTGCGTTTCCGCCTGCAGTCTTTCTCCGATCCTTTTCAACCGGCTGCCGAGAGTGGCGTATCCCAGCGAGCGGACAACGTCTTCAACCATTCATGCCTCCACTAACATAACAAGCTATATAACAAGATATATTTTATTGGCAAGATGTGTCTTGGGAATTGGAGCGCTCTGGTGGGAGAGGAGTTAGACGCTGGTCGAGGCAACCGTCTCGTTTCGACGCGTGTCATCAACTCTGTTCTGCGAATTGATCCCTGATCGCCAGGACGCAATGCGCGATCGGGTCACGGCCGCAAACAGTCACCCCGGCCAAGCACAGCGCAGAGCCGGGGCCTACTCGCAGGTCGGCTTGCCAAAGCTGAAGAGAGGTGCCGGTACGGCCAGCGTCAAACAGGACCCGCTCTGCAAACGAGTAGGCCCCGGGTCTCTCTTCGTTCGCCCGGGGTGACCCAGTGGGGGTTGGTGGGGCAGCTGGAACTACTGATTGTCTGTCTCAAAAGGCTAAACCGGACCAAGCCCACCAACCCACAGTCGGTCAAACAGTGGCCTTGCCGCCCGCTCTCGCCCGCGCATCAGTCAAACTCCGGTCCGCGCGCCCGGTAGGGGGTGATTTCCTTCCAGGCCTTCATCAGGGTCTCCAACTCCTCGTCGTTGTGAGGCGGCATGATGATCTGGAGCTTGACGAGCAGGTCGCCATGGCCGCTGGTCTTGGTCGGCAGGCCCTTGCCCTTCAACCTCATCGTCTTGCCGCTGGAGGAATTGGGCGGAATGGCCAGGTTGACAGCACCGGAAAGTGTCGGAGTGCGGACCTTGGCACCGAGCACGGCCTCATAGAGCGCGAGCGGCAGATCCAGATGCAGGTCCGAGCCCTTGACCTCGAACAGTTTGTGAGGCTTGAAGCGGACCTCGACCATGGCATCGCCTGCCGGGCCGCCGTTCTCGCCCGGATAGCCCTGACCCTTCAGTCGGATCTTCTCGCCTTCCTCAACCCCTTTGGGCAGCGTGACGTTGACGGTCTTGCCGCTCGGCAGCGTCACTTGCGTCTTGCCGGAATTGACGATGTCTTCCAGCGATACGCGCGCCACGATTTCCGCGTTCTTGCCCTTGGTTCTCGGTGCCGTCCTGGCACGTGCGCCGCCAGCAAAACCGGCTCCGGGGCCTGCGCCCGCGCCGGCACCAGGGCGCGCGCGGCCGCCGCCGAAGCTTCCGAAAATATCGTTCAGAATGTCGTCGAAGCTTCCGCCGCCCGCGGTCGACTTGAAGCCGCGCGCCCCGCCTGCGGCGCCGAAGTCTTCGAAACCGCCCGGATAGCCTTCAAATCCATGGGACTGGAAGCGCTGTCTTCCTTCCGCATCGATTTCGCCGCGGTCAAACTGGGCGCGCTTTTCCTTGTCGCCAACGATCTCGTAGGCCTGGTTCACTTCGGCAAAACGCTGCTGTGCCTCCGGAGCATCCCTGTTCTGATCCGGATGGTATTTTTGGCCAACGTTCTGAAGGCCTTTTTTATTTCGCTCTCGCTGGCGGTTTTTGCCACACCGAGAACGCTGTAAGGATCACGCATTCGCATCACCAGATTTCTAAGATTTCCCCGTTGGCAGCCCCACGCGCAAACGCTCCGGATTTGTCCTGTTCCGAAGCGTGCGATCGTCTGGGACTGACATGGCCGGACTTGTCCTCAATATCGGGATGGTATCGTCAAAATTCCAGTCTTCCATCACCGGTCAGAGGATCAGATGTTTTTTTAGCTGGTTTTGCCGCCGGTTCAAGCGTCTGCGACAGAAAGTGTCGTGACGGAGAATTTCTGTGTCACGTCGCGGCAGGCGGTTCCGGAATAGAGCTTGATGCCGGCGATCGTGTTGGCGGTCGTCTTGAAGAAAACGCAGCCCGTTTCGCCAAGCGAGGCGCTGTCGATATTCGTCAGGGTGCCGGAATTGCCGCTCACCGCATTGAGCCAGGGCAGGCTCAGGGCATCCGCCTGACCCGTCTCGGCCAGCTGCGGGCCGGCCACGTCGAGGTTTTCCGCGATGATCTTGCGGTCTTCGACGCTGATATCGGAATAGGCGACATCGGAGGACGAGGGGATCGAGCCTGTCAGCAGGGTCGGCGTATCGACATTGTTGCTGCCCACCGGAACCGAGAACTGGCTGCAACCGCCCAAGACCAGGCCAAGCGGCAGCAGGACGGCCGCAAACTGTTGGATCTTGATGTTACCGGCGATATATGAACGCATAAGCCAGATCTTTAGACGGTCCGAACATCTGGCAGAGGGTTTGGCGGATCCTTGCCATCTTCGGGCCATTCAATCCTTCGACAGGTTATCAATGACAGATCTCAAGCATCCTCCTGAAGAGTTAACAAAAGGTGACTTCGCTGAGGTCACGAAGCCATTTGATCTTTTCCGTGAATGGCTTGTGGATGCGGAAGCTTCCGAACCCAACGATCCCAATGCCCTTTCGCTCGCAACGGTCGACGAGACCGGCATGCCGAATGTGCGCATGGTTCTCCTGAAGGGCTTCGACGAGCGCGGCTTCGTCTTCTACACGAATTTCGAAAGCGCGAAAGGCCGTGAGCTTCTTTTCGCGGGCAAGGCGGCAATGTGTTTTCACTGGAAGTCCCTGCGGCGCCAGGTCCGGATTCGCGGGCCGGTGGAGCAGGTCTCCAAGGAAGAGGCGGACGAATACTACCGGTCGCGGGCGCGCGGCAGCCGCATCGGCGCCTGGGCCTCGAAGCAGTCCCGGCCCCTGGAGAGCCGGTTCGCGCTCGAAAAGGAAGTCGCCAGATACACGGCGAAATTCGGGATCGGCGACATTCCGCGTCCGGACCACTGGTCGGGCATGCGGCTCGTGCCGCTCACCATCGAGTTCTGGCACGACAGGCCGTTCCGCCTGCATGACCGCATTCTCTTCACCCGCGAAAGCGCGGACCGGCCCTGGTCGAAGGAACGGCTTTATCCGTGAGGCCCCGGGGCACGGAGTGCGTTACAGGAGCCCCTTCCAACGGAAAAACAGGAAGGTGGCGATGACGGAGGCGAACATCAGGGCCAGGGAGTACGCAAAGCCCTGTTGCCATTGAAGCTCGGGCATGTTGGAGAAGTTCATGCCGTAGATCGAGGCGATCAGCGTGGGGGGAAGGAAGATCACCCCGAGGACCGTGAAAATCTTCGTGATCTGGTTCTGCTCCAGCGTGACGAGCCCCACCGTGGCGTCCAGCAGGAAGGACAGTTTGTTGTCCAGGGCGTCGCTGTGTTCCTTGATGGAGTGAATGTCCCGGCTGTACATCTTGCACTCGGCGGTCTGTTCCTCGCTCAAGCCGACCCGCTTTGCATGGGCGCTTAGGAACAGCATGACCCGCGACAGGCTGGTGCATACGTCGTGCATCTTGGAGACATGGAGCCCGATCTGGCCGAGCCGCCGGATGGCGACCTGATAGCTGCCAGTCTTGCGGGTGTTGAGGCCCTCGCCGAAGACCTGAATGGAAAGCTCGTCATACCAGGTCGAGGCGCTTTCCATCTCGTCGGCGCAGCGGTCGACAATGATGTCGACCATGGCAAAAAACACCGCCGGTCCCCGATGCGCGATGGTCGCATCGAACTGCACCTTCTTCGACAGGATCACGATGGATTTCGGTTCGCCGTACCGGACGGTAACCAGCCGCTTGGTGTTGAGCACGAAGGTAACCGACGAGACAGCCGGATCGATCATCCGCGTCGCGATCGGCAACTGGGCCGTCATGACGACCGCGCCCGGCTCCACATAGAGCCGCTCGGAGGTCTCGATCGAAGCGATCTCCTCCCGTGTGGGAATCTCCGCGCCCATCAGTTTCTCCGCCGCCAGCTGTTCTTCATGCGTCGGAGAAACGAGGTCGATCCACACGGATGTGGAAGGCAGCGGCGCTCCCGGAGGCAGTTCGATACGCTCCAGGCCCGTGGTCGAGGGGCAGTAGGCAATGATCATTCGGGCAATCTCCGCAAGGACACGCCTGGTGTCCGGTGGGCGGCAGTTTGCCCAAGAGACCGAATTTCAGCAACCGCATCTGCAGGGCCTGGCCGGAGGGTACATATACCGTGCCGGCAGGCGTGGCCGAAAAGCCCGTGTCAGCCCGTCAAGGACGGATCACTTGCCTTTTTTGGCGACTGCGGTTTTGTTGCACAGTGCAGCTGCGTTGAGCGCAGCAATTCCCACAGGCTTGTAGTAGTTTATAAGTTTCGCTCCGGCCGATGGGGCTGGCGCCGGTTGCGCTGTTTTCTCAGACATTTCCTCAGGTCCGTTTTTTGTTGTCCAGGGCCCGCTGGCTGGTGCTTTGTCGTGACTTCACGCGGGCGCAGGTGCATGTCGTATTCAACTAAGGCATTTGGATGGCCGTCCGCCTTGCGAATGCCAATGCCTTACCTGACAACGCAAGGATGCGCCTAAAGTTTCGGCGTGACCAGTCAAAAACAATAACAGGATGTGACGATATCGACAGGAAGTTGAACGTTTCTGGTAAGTAAATCTTTACCATTTTGCTTTCTGGAAATGTAAACGGCCGATTTCGGGAAGTTCACACAAAATAGCTTCGGTAGTTCCGCGGAGGCCGGCAGCGCAGCGCGCGGGAAAGCCCGGTGACACCGCGCGCCAGGGTCAGGGCCACGGTCAGGACCACAAAGGCCAATCCGGCGAAAATCAACGTTGTGGAAAACGAGGCGCCAAGCACGATCATGAGGCAGCCCAGGCCGGCCCCGATCACCAGAAGCCCGACGCTGGTGCGGATATAGAAATAGTGCGCCCTGAACGCGTGCGGCCCGATGTCCGCAAAGAGGATTGCCATGACCAGGGCCAGTGGTGACAGAAACACGGTGAGGGTCAGGAGATAGCAAAGGCAGATAGTGCCGTAACCCGGCCTTGAGAGAGCTGTGAATGCCGCCGGTTTGCGGCCGTTTCCGCCGCTCGTCTTGTCTGGACCACCTGCCGGATGACGGAACCGCGTTCCGGTCATGCCCCACCCCGATTCCAAAAATCATTCCGGCCGGATCCTGGCCCGGCCGAGCCTGGTTCTTATGCTGTTGCTATGAAAGTATGATGAGAGTGCAGGCGAAGTGAAGTTCATTTTTGACAATTTGCCTGTAAAGGAGGAAAGACTCATATGCCCGCGCCAAGCGGCCGGCGGGCAATGCAGGTTGGAAGGCCATGAAGCGCTACGCCGTCAACAGAACTGCCTCAGCCCCCGCCAGCCGGGTGACCGGAGCGCTTGCGCTTGCACTGGCCGTGATCGCCTTTCTGCTCAAGCGGTTCGACCTGATCAGCGCCGACGTTTTCGTGCTGTCGCTGATCGCCGCTGCCGCAATAGCGCTGTTGTCGGCGGCAATGGCCGCGACCGCATTCCACCGGATATGGACCTATGGCGGACCGGGAATTCCCTCGGCGCTGGCCGGGCTCGTCTTCAGCGGACTGTCTCTCGTGCCGCCCGCTCTGGTTCTGGCGATGCTGGTCCTGCGCCCCGAAGCGGAGGATCTGTCCACGGATCTCGGCAATCCGCCGGAGCTGAAGCGCCAGGCGGTGGCGGGTGAACAGCCGTTCTTGAACTGGCTGCAGGATGCGGCGGCGGATCGTGTCTGGCCGTTCATTGCGGGACTGTCCGACCGCAGCCTTTCGGCCGGTGCCGGCCAGGAACAGCTTTACCCCGATATCGTCTCGCGCAGATACAGGATCCCCCCGCCCAATTGCATGCCGCCGCAGAGAAAGCCTTTGAAGAGTTGGGATGGACTGTTGTCGGCGAGTTGCCGCCTGATCTGCTCGATGATCCCACGTGGCTCCAGGCCGAAGGCACCACGCAGATCCTCGGATTGAAGCATGACGTGGCGCTCCGCATCCGCCCCGACGCGGTCGGCGCGCTTCTGGATGTCCGCGCCACATCGCGAACAACCTTGAAGGATCTGTCAGGCAACCCCGACCACATCCGTACCGTCTTCGCTGAAATCGACCGGGTGCTGCTGGAAACCTACGGCGATCTGGCCCGCCTCTCTGTCGAGGAAGCCGGCCTGGACGAGGAGGAATTGCTGCCACAGCCGCAGGAGGAACCGCGCGAGACCATCCCGCAGCCGGGCTTCAAGCCCTACATCGAGAGCGAGGACGAACCGGTCGCGGATGATCTCGGGCTGAGCGACCTCGAAGGCTGACCGGCGGTTGGCGACCCCGGCTACGGAAACCGGCTCCCCGTCAATCGGTCCTGCGCTCTAGCCTGAATTCCGCCGTCAGGGACAGGCCCGGCGCAGCGGACACCAGGCCGCGCGCGGCCAGATCCTCAAGATGGGCGAAAACCGAAAGCGCGGCGGCCGGGTGGAGGGCAGGGTCGACCTCCACGTAGAGCCTGGCGACGATCTGCGCAATGGTCGCCGGACCTGCGGCGAGTTCTTCCAGGATCGAGGCTTCCCTGTTCAGACGGTGGCGTTTCAACTCGCCGACATAGGCGAGGGCGTTGCGGAGAACGCCGCCATGGCCGGGAAAATAGGTCTGCTCCGGCCGGTCCAGAAGTTTGTCGATGGAGACCATGTAGTCCCTCATGCTGCCGTCGGGCGGCGCGACGATCGACGTGGACCAGCCCATGACATGATCGGCGGAAAGGAGAACGTCCTCGCCCTGCAGCACAAAACACAGATGATTTGCCGTGTGCCCGGGCGTCTCGATCGTCTCCAGCGACAGACCCGCCGCCTGGAGAACTTCGCCATCCCGCAGCTCCCGGTCCGGCAGATAGTCCTTGTCGCCGCTGGCGTCGAGCGGATTGATCTCATCCTCCAGCAGCTCCCGGGCAGCCCGGTGGATGCCGCAGCCGACGATCGCTGCCCCGGTCTGTTCCTTGAGCAGGCGTGCCCCCGGCGAATGGTCCACATGTGTGTGGCTGACCAGGATGGCTTCGATCCGCGCGCCGCCGGCCGCCTTTACGATGTCGCCGATATGGTCCGGCAGAGCGGGACCGGGATCGACGACCACGAGCCGGTCCGTGCCGAGCAGATAGGTGTTGGTGCCGAAGAAGGTAAAGGGGCCGGGATTGTGCGCCGTCAGCCGGCGCAGGCCGGGCAGCAGTTCAACGGCGGTTCCGTAGGTGGGGTCGAAGTCGCGATCGTGTTTCATGCCGGATTGCCGTGCGAGGGGCTTTTAGAACTCTCTGCAGAACGTGGTCCGGTTCGCAGGTGAAGGCAATGGTCAATGCGCGGGCATTGGCTTGAAACCGCCTTTTCCTTTGGCGTATCGAGCCAGACCTTTGCCAAGCAGGGGGAATCTATGGAACATTGTCCGTCAGATCGGTCCTGACCACTGAGATTCGCTTGTCGACGGAAAGCCATGACACACGAAACTGAATGCCGGTTCGAGAGCCTTTTGGACCTGCCGCGAGAGCGCGCCTTTTCCCTGTTTGTCGATCGGCCTGATCTGTGGTGGTCCTCGCCGTTCTCCGAGGCAGGCGAGGGACCCGTCGAAGCCGGCATAGAACCTTTTCCCGGCGGCCGTTGCTATGAGATCGACAAAAAGGGCCGCCGCCGGATCTGGGGGACGGTGCTTTCGATCGAGCCTCCGCTGTATCTCCGTCTGGCCTGGCAGGTCTCGCAGGAGGGAGTTGAGATCGCCGATCCGGCTGCGGCGAGCCGGGTGATGGTGAATTTCAGGGAATCGGGCGATGCAACACGCCTGGAGATCGTGCATGACGCCTTTCTCCGCCACGGGGAACATGGCCCGTCCTATCTTGAACAGATGCGCCGGCCGGAAGGATGGCCCCGGATCATCGCCAATCTGAAGGAAGCCGCCCGCACGGCCGTGTGGCGGTGATCTGCGCCTCCACGGCGGTGTGCAATTTCGCCGTGTGGTCTGCAGGCAAACCAACCGCCGCTGTCGCGCAGTTGACATGCTTGCCATGTTAGAGCGTTTCCCGATCTCCCTGTTTCAGCCTTGCACATTTGCTGAGACGTCGAAATAGTATCCGCGATCGTGGCGTAAACCGCTGGCTGACAAGCGCTTATAAAAATCATGACCTTATCCCCATCGCCCCTTGAGGAAACCTCCGAGGCCCGGGCCACCGCATCGCCGCTGACAAGAATAGGCGAAGCGCGCTGGATCCTCCTGACGGCCCTCCTGGCTGCCGGTTCCGCCGTCTTTGCCTATCAGGTTCCGGTCACGGCTGCGGTGGCCGCAATGGCGGCGCTGACGTTCGCGGCCGCCTTCGTGCCACGGCGCTCCGCAAGCCGGCGGGTCAAGTTCAATGCGCAACGGGAAGTCCGCAGGATGTGGCCCGGCACCGGCATGAAGGTGACGGTGGACGCTTTGCCGACTCCCTGTTTCGTCGCCGATGGCCGTGGAATAATCCGCTATGTCAACACACAGGCTCAGACCCTCTATAGCGGCGTGAAGCCGGGCAGTCCCCTGTCGTTTTTCCTGCGGGCGCCGTCCTTGCTCGAAGCTTTCGACCGCGTCTGCGCGACCGGCGGCACGGAGCGCATCAACTGGACCGAACGGGTGCCGACCGAGACCTGGTACGAAGCGCATATCGCGCCGATCTACATGCCCGGTTCCGACGCCCGGGACCGGCCGCACGGCCTGCCGGACTTTATCCTGGTCGTCATTCAGGACCTGACGGAAAACCGGCGGCTTGAGCGCACGCGCACGGACTTTGTCGCAAATGCCAGCCACGAACTGCGCACGCCGCTGGCGTCCCTGACCGGCTTTATCGAAACCATCCAAGGGGCCGCGAAGAACGATCCGGAAGCCCAGGACCGTTTCCTGTCCATCATGCTGGATCAGGCCCGCCGGATGCGCCGCCTGATCGACGATATCCTGTCCCTGTCCCGGATCGAGCTCAAGGCCCATGTACGCCCGGAGAACAAGCTGGATCTGACCGATATCGTGCGCCACACCTCGGACGCCCTGTCGCCGCTGGCGGCGGAGATGAAGGTTGAGATCCGCATGGACATGCCGGAGAAACCGGTCGAGGTGAAAGGCGACCGGGACGAACTCATCCAGGTCGCGGAGAACCTCGTCGAGAACGCGCTGAAATACGGCGGCAGCGGCAAATATGTCGATCTCAGCCTCGCCGAACAGCGCGGCGCGGACGGCGGCCGTCTCTGGGTGCTGTCCGTACGCGATTACGGCGAAGGCATTCCCCGCGAGCATCTGCCGCGTCTGACCGAGCGGTTCTACCGGGTCGATACGGATTCCAGCCGCGCCATGAAAGGCACCGGACTGGGTCTTGCGATCGTCAAGCACATCGTTACCCGCCACCGGGGCCGCCTGGACATCGAGAGCGAGCCGGGCGAGGGGGCAACCTTCAAGGTGACGCTGCCTGCCATCCAGGAGCCGGCAGACGTTTCCGGACCATCGACGGCCTGATTGCGCTCCGGCGGAGCTTCACTTCTGAAAAATTGCAGGCAGGCACACCCTCACCGTGTTTTCGGCAAGCGGCGATAAGAGGCCGCCGTTACCAACACGACACCCGTGCGGCACGCATAGATTGCATCTTTTGAATTTTCGCAATCAGGTGGTTCAAGGAGTCGTTGCGGAACTTTCGGGTGGCCGGAATCGGAGAGGCTTCCGAAAGCCCGGTCCAGGCCGCTCCGGAGGGCGACATAATTGCGATCAAGCGACATAAAAGCTGCAAAGTGAATAATTAGTCTTGTAATTTCAAGATGTTACGATGTCACAAAACTGATAAGGAACTGTCATAGAACTCTCATCCATGGAGCCTAGGTTCCCGGCATCGCTCGTGCAAATCAGTGCTCGGTGATCATCTAGAAACCTTGACATTCAAAGGGAGTGGTCAAGTGAAATTTACGACCCTCGTTAGCGCAACTGCTCTTGCTGTTGCTTCGACCGCATTCGTTGGTGCTGCTCAGGCTCGCGACCAGGTGCAGATCGCCGGTTCCTCCACCGTTCTGCCCTATGCATCCATCGTTGCTGAGGCCTTTGGCGAAAACACCGAATTCCCGACCCCGGTGGTTGAGTCCGGCGGTTCCTCTGCCGGTCTGAAGAAGTTCTGCACCGGCGTTGGTGAAAACACCATCGACATCGCAAACGCCTCCCGTGCGATCCGCGAAAAGGAAATCGCAGCCTGTGCGGAAGCCGGCGTTAAGGACATCATCGAAGTCCGCATCGGTTACGACGGGATCGTCTTCGCTTCCCAGAAAGACGGCCCGGCCTTCGACGCTTTCAACCAGGTACAGTGGTTCAACGCCCTGAGCCCGAAAGTCCTCAAAGACGGTGAACTGGTCGACAACCCGTACACCAAGTGGTCCGAAGTCGACTCTTCCCTGCCGGACGTTGAAATTGCGGCTTTCATTCCCGGCACCAAGCACGGCACCCGTGAAGTCTTCGAAGAGAAGGTCCTGGCCGTCGGCTGTGAAGAATCCGGCGCCCTGAAGGCCATGATCGACAGCGGCATGTCCGAAGACGATGCGGAAGACGCCTGCATCGCGGTTCGCACCGACGGCAAGTCCGTCGACATCGACGGCGACTACACCGAAACGCTGGCTCGCATCGACTCCAACCCGAACGGCATCGGCGTCTTCGGTCTGGCATTCTACGAGAACAACACGGACAAGCTGAAGGTTGCGAACATGGCCGGGGTTGCTCCGTCCACCGAAACCATCGCTTCCGGTGAATACCCGGTTTCCCGCCCGCTGTTCTTCTACATCAAGAAGGCGCATATCGGCGTGATCCCGGGTCTGCAAGAGTACGCCCAGTTCTTCGTTTCTGACGAAATCGCGGGCCCGGACGGCCCGCTGGCTCAGTACGGACTTGTCTCCGACCCTGAGCTGGCCGCTACCCAGGCCAAGATTGAAGCTGCAGAAACGATTGGCAACTAAGCACATCGCTTGCGGAGGGGAGGCCGCGGCCTCCCCTCCTTTCTTTCCTGCCGATCGGGTCGCGTCATGTCACTTCCTCTTGTTTCTGCCGTGCTGCTGGTTCTTGCGGTCGCCGGATATATCTTCGGCCGCGGAAAGGCCCTGAAAACTGTGGGAGGGGATTCGCGCCGCCTGCATTCCCTGTCCGGCTATTACGGCTGGAACGCCGTCGTCTGGACACTGGCGCCTTCGCTCCTGCTCCTGGTGATCTGGCTCCTCCTTCAGCCCATCGTCATCAACGGCAGCGTGTCCTCGATGATTTCGGAAGAGACTGCCGCCGGAAGTTCGCTCGACCTGGTGATGAGCGATGTGGTCCGCATTGCCGAAGGGCTGGACCTTGCCGCCACGCAGGGCGTGATGTCTGCCGAGGACGCCAGCTCCATCCGCATCGAACTGACGGATGTCCGCGACCGCCTGGGGGACGTCGGCGTGGCGCTGGGTTCCGATGTGACAGCCGAAACACTTCGTGCCGCACAGGCCTACCGGGAGATCTCCGCCACCGGCTACCTTCTCCGGTCGGTCGTGGTTATCGGCGCCGCGCTGCTCGGATTGGTGCTTGCTGTCGTGCGCACGAACCCGGAGTTTCGGGCACGGAACGCTGTTGAGAGCGTGGTCCGCTGGATTCTGATCGCGGCCGCATCGATCGCGGTCCTGACGACACTCGGGATTGTACTGTCGCTGATCTTCAACACGGTCGAGTTCTTCCGCATCTATCCGGCCAGCGAGTTCTTCTTCGGTCTGACCTGGGCGCCTAGCTTCGGCGGTGGCTCGGTACTGGGCATCTTGCCGCTGATCTGGGCGACGCTCTATATCTCCCTGATTGCACTTGCTGTGGCCGTGCCGATCGGCCTATTCGCGGCGATTTATCTCTCCGAATATGCAACGCCGCATGTGCGTGCGGTTGCCAAGCCGCTGCTCGAGATCCTGGCGGGTATCCCGACCATCGTTTACGGTCTCTTCGCGTTGCTGACGGTCGGTCCGCTGCTGATGAACGTTTTCGGTTCGGGCGGGGCCTTGGGTGTCAACTGGATGTCCGGCGCCTCGTCGGTCCTCACCGCCGGCATGGTCATGGGGATCATGCTGATCCCGTTCGTGAGTTCTTTGTCCGACGACATCATCAACGCCGTGCCGCAGGCCATGCGTGACGGGTCGCTCGGCCTTGGCGCCACCCATTCCGAAACTGTGAAGCAGGTCATTCTGCCTGCCGCGCTTCCCGGCATTGTCGGTGCCATTCTGCTGGCGGCCTCGCGTGCAATCGGCGAGACCATGATCGTGGTGCTCGGTGCCGGCGCCGCCGCCCGCCTCAGTGTCAATCCGCTTGAAGCCATGACCACCGTTACCGCAAAGATCGTCAGCCAGCTTACGGGCGATGCCGACTTTGCCTCCCCCGAAGCGCTCGTCGCCTTCGCGCTCGGCATGACCCTGTTTGTCGTGACCCTCGGGCTCAACATCATCGCGCTCTACATCGTGCGCAAGTACCGGGAGCAGTACGACTAATGACCGACACGACACTGGCCCAGCAGTCGGACACATCGCACGCTTCGCCCGAGCGAACGGTCTTCTCGATCCTGGAAGGCGACGCCCTGACCAGAAAGCGCAACGCTGCCGAAGCCCGCTTCAAGCTCTACGGCATCATTGCGATCGGGATCGGCCTTTTCTTTCTCGTCGCTCTGCTCTGGGCGATACTGTCCAACGGCCTGGGCGCGTTCACCCAGACCTTCGTGAAGGTCGAGGTCCCGCTGAACCAGCAGCAGATCGAGGAAGCGGAAAAATCCGTCGTCAAAACGTCCAAGTACCGGGCGATCCTCATCGAGGCCTTTGAAAACGACCTGTCAGCGGCCAACATTTCCACCGGCATATCGGCGAAGGACCTCGAGAAGCTGTTTTCCTCCGGTGCGGCAGCCACGATCCGCGACCATGTCCTGGCCCATCCGGACAGCATCGGCTCCACGGTCGGGTTCGATCTGATCGCCTCCTCCCGCGTCGATGGCTATATGAAGGGCCGCGTGGATCGCGACGACCTGGCACAGGACAAGAACCTTGATGCGGCGCATCTGGATCTCGCCGATCAACTGCAGGCAGCCGGCATTCTGGAGAAGCGTTTCAACTGGGAATTCGTGTTCGGCACCGATGCGTCGGACTCTCGTCCCGAGCAGGCCGGTATCGGCGCTTCCATGGTCGGCTCGCTGTTCATGATGCTGGTGGTGCTGGTGCTCTCCCTGCCTATCGGCGTCGCTGCATCTATCTATCTGGAGGAGTTCGCGCCGCAGAACCGGTTTACCGACCTGATTGAGGTGAATATTTCCAATCTCGCCGCGGTTCCGTCGATCGTGTTCGGTATCCTCGGTCTGGCGGTGTTCATCCAGTTCATGCATCTGCCGCAGTCGGCTCCTCTTGTCGGCGGCCTGGTGTTGACCCTGATGACCCTGCCGACGATCATCATTTCGACGCGCGCCTCCCTCAAGGCCGTGCCGCCGAGCATTCGCGACGCGGCCCTCGGCATCGGCGCGTCGAAAATGCAGTCGATCTTTCACCACGTGCTGCCGTTGGCGATGCCGGGCATCCTGACCGGCACGATCATCGGTCTGGCGCAGGCGCTTGGGGAGACGGCGCCGCTGCTTCTCATCGGGATGGTCGGCTTCATCGCCTCCAATTTTCCCGATGGCGTCGCCGCCGGTTTCCTGTCGCCGAACTCGGCCATGCCGGCCCAGATCTACGAATGGGCGAAGCGAGCCGACCCGGCATTCTACGAGCGGGCATGGGGCGGGATCATTGTCCTGCTGGTATTCCTGATGGCCATGAACATTATCGCGATCATCCTGCGCCGCAGGTTTGAGCGCCGCTGGTAAGGACCGAGCCGATGAACGAGATGCCGACAATCGAACAGGCGAACAACATGTCACAGAGCAAGATCTCTGCCGGGAATGTGCAGGTCTATTACGGCGATACCCATGCCATCAAGGATGTGAGCATTGAAATCCGGCCACAGTCGGTCACGGCTTTCATCGGTCCCTCCGGCTGCGGGAAGTCGACTTTCCTGCGGTGTCTGAACCGCATGAACGATACGATTGCGAGCAGCCGGGTCGAGGGCCGGATCGAGATCGACGGTGAAAACATCTACGATCCCAGGGTCGATCCGGTGCGGCTGCGGGCAAAGGTGGGCATGGTGTTCCAGAAGCCCAATCCGTTCCCGAAGTCGATCTATGACAATGTCGCCTATGGGGCGCGCATCCATGGCCTGGCCCGCAACAAGGCCGAGCTGGACGACATCGTCGCCTCCAGCCTGCAGAAGGCGGGACTGTGGGAAGAAGCCAAGGACCGCCTGGACGAGCCGGGCACGGGCATGTCCGGCGGCCAGCAGCAGCGTCTGTGCATCGCCCGTGCGATCGCCGTCAGCCCGGAAGTGATCCTGATGGACGAGCCGTGCTCCGCGCTCGACCCGATCGCGACGGCGAAAGTGGAAGAGCTGATCGACGAACTGCGCGAGAATTTCACCATCGTCATCGTGACGCACTCCATGCAGCAGGCGGCCCGCGTCTCGCAGCGTACCGCATTCTTCCACCTTGGCGTGCTGGTCGAGGAGGGCCTGACCCAGGACATCTTCACCAACCCGAAGGACAAGCGGACGCAGGACTACATCACGGGCCGCTTCGGCTGACCGAAATACCGGATACTAGGGGACACACGATGTCTGAACATATTGTCTCGGCGTTTGACCAGGAACTGACGGACATGGCCGGCAAGATCGCCGAAATGGGCGGCCTGGCTGAAAGGGCCTTTGCGGATGCCGTGTCCGCGCTGGTTTCGCAGGATCTCGAGCTGGCCAGAACCACCATCCGTCAGGATGAGCGCCTGGACGCGCTGCATCACGAAGTCGAGGTGAAGCTGATCGAAATGATCGCCCGCCGCCAGCCGCTGGGCCAGGACCTCAGGGAAATCACCGCGGCAACGCGGATTGCCAACGACCTGGAACGGGTCGGAGACCTGGCCAAGAACGTCGCCAAGCGGGCGATTGCCATCGACAGCGGGCTGCAGTCCAAGAAGCTTGCCATCGGCGTCGAGCACATGACCGAGCTTGCCCTGTCGCAGCTCAAGCAGGTGCTGGACGCTTATACCCGCAAGGACGCCGAAGCCGCGCGCCGGGTCCAGGAGGCCGATGCCGAGGTCGATGCGATCTACACCTCGATCTTCCGCGAGCTGCTGACCTACATGATGGAAGACCCCCGGGTCATTACCCAGTGTGTCCATCTCCTGTTCTGCGCCAAGAACATCGAGCGCATCGGCGATCACGCGACCAACATCGCCGAGAACGTCTACTACATGGTCACCGGTGAGCGCCTGCCGGAAGAGCGCACGAAGATGGACGAAACCATGGGTCCTGCCTGAACCTTGCTCGTTGAACGCCAGGAATGAACTGTCCGGCGCTCGGCGCCGGTGAGGGAAGTGGAGCGATACTGTATGCCGAAGGTGCTCATCGTTGAAGACGAAGAACCACTCAGCCTTCTGTTGCGATACAATCTGGAAGCGGAAGGATACACGGTTGAATCCTGTGTCCGCGGCGATGAAGCGGAACTCCGGCTGAGGGAAAGCCTCCCGGATCTCCTGCTCCTCGACTGGATGCTGCCGGGCCTGTCCGGAATTGAACTGTGCCGGCGCCTGCGTGCCCGTGAAGATACCGAACGTCTGCCGGTCATCATGCTCACGGCCCGCGGCGAGGAGGCCGAGCGCATTCGCGGCCTGGCGACAGGGGCCGACGACTACGTGGTCAAGCCCTTCTCCGTGCCCGAACTGATGGCCCGCGTGCGCGCCATCCTGCGGCGGGCAAGCCCGGAAGTGGTGTCGAGCATGCTGCGCTCCGGCGACATCGAACTGGACCGCGAAACGCACCGCGTCCGCAGGAACGCCAAGGAGATCCATCTCGGGCCGACGGAGTTCCGTCTGCTGGAATTCCTGATGACGTCGCCCGGGCGTGTTTTCTCGCGCGAGCAGTTGCTCGACGGCGTCTGGGGTCACGACGTCTATGTCGACGAGCGCACCGTGGACGTCCATGTCGGGCGCCTGCGCAAGGCGCTCAACAAGGGCAAGGCCAGTGACCCGATCCGCACCGTCCGCGGCGCCGGGTACGCCTTCAACGATCAGTTCTCGGCAACAGGCTGAACCGTAGAGGCGCCACTGCCGCGCCGCCCGCACTGCCGAAAACGGGCACCCCCTTCACGAATGCCCATAGCCGTGGTGCACCCGGCCTAGCCTAGCGACAACCTTTCCTTCGTCCTCCCGGACGGAGCGAAGCGCAGATCCGGGACCGGTGAGCCGAGGTCTGTCGTGTAGGATGGAAGGAGAACGGGCTTGCGGCTCTCCGATCCCGGCGCGCCCGGCTGGCGATGGAGATCGCAGGGTCAGAAAACAAAAATGCCCACCGGATCGGCGGGCACTTCAAGTCTGAGCTGAACTGTTGCGTCAGGATGCCTGGGCGATCACCTTGCGGTCGCGGCGGCGGTCGGCGACCGGCTGGTAGGCGATCTTGCAGTGGTGCGCGCAATAGGGCACGCCGGCATCCGACTGGCGGCCGCAGAAATAGAAGTCGTCCGTTGCCGGATCACCGATCGGCCATTTGCAGGTCCGCTCGGTCAGCGTCAGGATCGTTGCACGCTGGGAGATCGGGACCAGTTCCGCGATCGGTTCCGGTTTTGCTTCGGCCACCGGAGCCGGTGCGTAATCGGCCTTCAGGGCGGTCGCGCCGATCGATTGCGGCTGGGCGGCCGGTTTCTTCGGTGCCGAAGTGCCCGCGGGAGCGTTGGGTCGTGCGCGACGCTGTTTGGACGGGTTGGAGGCCGTTTTGGCGCGGCCGGAAAGGCCCAGCCGGTGCACCTTGCCGATCACGGCGTTGCGGGTCACCCCGCCCAGCTCGCCCGCAATCTGACTGGCGCTCAAGCCGTCGCTCCAAAGCTTTTTGAGAAGCTCAACCCGTTCGTTCGTCCAGCTCATTGCCGCACCCTTTTTATTTGACCGACCGGCGGCCATTAGCCTCGTGACAAGCATGCGCTCGATCGGCATATCTAGTGCCTGTATCCGATTGACGTCACGAGATCTCGTGTCTGACTGCCCAGAGGTTACAATAGTGTTAATTTGTGAGGCAACCACTGGTCTTAAACCAATTGGGGATGAACCGACTTTTCCCCAAATAAGGCGAGCCCGTTGAACGTGTCGTGACTTCCCGATTTGCGGGCAAATACGGCATTTCCATTGACAGGCAACGGTAGGGACGGTGTATAAGTTCTCCGCTGCGTGCCGCCTCATCGGGGCGGCACGTTGCGTTTTGGCCTTTCCGTACCGTTATCGTGACGTAACCGGAGCGGGAAAGGCGCTAACAGGAGTTGTACGAGGAATGTCCGAGACGGCACTATTTGGAAACTACGCAAGATCGAACCTGTCTTTCGATCACGGGGAAGGTGTCTGGCTGGTAATGGCAGACGGCCGACGATTCCTCGATTGCGGTTCCGGTATTGCCGTGAACGCGCTCGGCCACAGCCACCCGCATCTGGTCAAGGCCCTGCAGGATCAGGCGGCCAAGCTCTGGCATGTCTCCAATCTCCACCAGATGCCGGAAGGCGAGCGGCTGGCGAAGCGGCTGTGCGAGGCGACATTTGCCGACAAGGTGCTTTTCGTGAATTCCGGAGCCGAGGCGATGGAGGCCTGCATCAAGTGCGCGCGCCGCTATCACTATGACAACGGCCAGCCGGACCGGTTCCATATCGTCACTTTCGAGGGCGCGTTCCACGGCCGCACGATTGCGACCATTGCCGCCGGCGGACAGGCGAAATACCTGGAGGGCTTCGGGCCCAAGGCGCCGGGTTTCGATCAGGTGCCGACCGGTGACCTGGATGCGCTCAAGGCCGTGATCGGCCCGCAGACCGCGGCGATCGCTATCGAACCGATCCAGGGCGAGGGCGGTATCCGGGAGATCCAGGTCGATTTCCTGCGGGCCCTGCGCAGGATCTGCGACGACAACGGCATTCTCCTGATCTATGACGAGATCCAGACCGGCGTCGGACGGACGGGCAAGCTGTTCGCCCATCAGTGGACGGGTGTCGAACCCGATCTGATGGCTATTGCCAAGGGGATCGGCGGCGGGTTCCCGATGGGCGCCTGCCTTGCGACCGCCGAGACGGCGAAGGCCCTGGCACCTGGAACCCACGGCACCACCTTCGGCGGCAATCCGCTGGCCATGGCGGTCGGCAACGCCGTGCTGGACGTCGTGCTCGGCGACGGGTTCCTGGAAGAGGTCCGGCAAAAGGGCCTCAGCTTCAAGCAGAAGCTTGCCGGGCTGGTGGACAGCCATCCGAAAGTTCTGGAGCAGGTGCGCGGCAACGGTCTGATGCTCGGCCTGAAATGCGTCGTGCCGGCAGGCGACTATGTTGCCGCCGCCCGCGAGGCCGGGCTTCTGGCAGTCCCGGCCGGCGAAAATGTGGTGCGCATCATGCCGCCGCTGACCATTAGCGAAGAAGAAATAGCAACCGCCGTCGAGCGGCTCGACCAGGCCGCCCGTGCAGTGGAAGAAAAACTGGTGGAAGGAGCGGCCGAATGACCGCGAACGGAACCTATCGGAATTTTCTGGATCTGACCGAATTCGAAGGCGACGAGCTGCGCGCCATTCTTGAAGCCGGCAAGAAGATCAAGGCAAACCGAGACGGTGTCCGCAGCGAGCGGCCGCTTGCAGGCAAGGTCCTTGCAATGATCTTCGAGCAGCCCTCCACGCGGACCCGCATCTCCTTCGATATCGGCATGCGCGAGCTTGGCGGCGAAACCCTCATGCTGACCGGCGCTGAAATGCAGCTCGGGCGGGGCGAGACGATTGCCGACACCGCGCGTGTTCTCTCCCGTTTCGTGGACGGGATCATGATCCGGATTTTGGATCATGACGAGCTGAACGAACTGGCCGCAAATGCGACGGTTCCGGTGATCAACGGCCTGACCAAGCTTTCGCATCCCTGCCAGATCATGGCCGACCTGATGACATTCGAGGAGCATCGCGGTTCCGTGAAAGGCAGGAGCGTTGCCTGGACCGGCGACAGCAACAACGTGCTGGCCTCCTGGATCCATGCCGCGCCGCGGTTCGATTTCGAACTGCGTATCGCGACGCCGGGCGAACTGGCACCGCCGCAGGAGCTGATCGACAGCGCCCGCGCCAAGGGAGGTTCCATTTTGGTCACAACGGACCCATATGAGGCAGTGAAAGGGACCGACTGTGTCGTCACCGACTGCTGGGTGTCCATGGGGGATGATGATGCGGAAACGCGTCACAACCTTCTCGGCGCCTATCAGGTGAACCAGCGGTTGATGGCAGAGGCGAACAAGGACGCCTTGTTCATGCACTGCCTGCCGGCGCACCGGGGCGAGGAAGTCACCTCGGAAGTCATGGACGGTCCGAATTCCGTTGTGTTTGACGAAGCCGAGAACCGGCTCCATGCCCAGAAGGGCATTCTGGCCTGGTGCTTCGGCGCAGCTTGAGGCAGAGCCAATTGGCACTAAATCTCGATGACCTGGGCATAAGGCCCGCAGGGCTGGACGCCGTCCGGCCCTTCGCCGTGGAAGGACTGGACGTCCGCGGACGGGCCGTTGCGCTCGGTCCGGTGCTGGAGAGCATCCTAGACCGGCACGATTATCCCGAACCGGTCTCCCGTCTTCTGGCCGAGGCGATCGTTCTGACCAGTCTGCTCGGCACCTCGCTGAAATTCGAGGGCCGCTTTACGCTGCAGACGCAGACCGAGGGACCGGTGTCCATGCTGGTCGTGGATTTCGCATCCCCGGATGCGATCCGGGCCTGCGCGACTTTTGACGCCGATCGGGTCGCGGCGCTGATGAAGGCCGGCAAGGCCTCCCAGGAAGCGCTGCTCGGGAATGGCCACCTTGCCATGACCATCGACCAGGGCAAGCACATGCAGCGCTACCAGGGGCTCGTGGAACTCGACGGCATATCCCTTGAGGAGGTCGCGCGGCGTTATTTCGAGCGCTCCGAACAGATCCCGACCGAAGTGCGGCTGAGCGTCGGCGAACTGTTCTCGCGTCCTGAAGGCGCGGCGCTCACCAGGAGCTGGACTGCGGGCGGTATTCTGGTCCAGTTCCTCCCTGAGGCTCCGGACCGCATGCGCCAGGCCGATATCGACCCGGGCGATGCCCCCGAAGGCACGATGTCGCACGAGATCGAGGAGGACGACGCCTGGGTCGAGGCCAAGTTGCTGGTCGAGACCGTGAAGGACGTCGAACTCACGGATCCGGAAGTCAGCGTCGAAATGCTGTTGTTCCGCCTGTTCCACGAACGGGGCGTGCGCCTCTACGAGCCACAGCCGCTGGCCGACAAGTGCCGCTGTTCGCGGGAGAAGATCGAAGAGGTCCTCTCCAACTTCAGCACGCAGGAAATGGACGACATGACCGTCGACGGCAGGATCGTCGTGACGTGCGAGTTCTGTAACACGCATTACGAGTTCGACAACAAGCGCGGCCACTGATCCGCGAACAGCCCGGACCGGAAACGGTCCGGGCTGTTGATGCAGCCGATCGGCTCAGGAAACGCTCTGCGTTCGCCACTCCTATTTCACAATCTCTCCGACAAAGCCCTTCACCGCCGCCGCGGCCTCGCGGATATTGCCGTCGAGCGTGGCGGGGGACTTGCCGCGTGGGCCGAAATCGTGGTTGCCGTCTTCCAGATAGGTGACGGCGATGTTGTCCGGCAGGGTGATCCCGTCGATCTCGGCCCGGGTGCCAAACGGGTCCCGGTCGCCCTGCAGGATCAGCACCGGCCGCCTGGCGTCCTCCAGGGGAGCCAGCCGCCATTCGGCCTCCGGAGTGCCGCTCGGATGGAACGGATAGCCGAAACAGCAGACACCGGCGACGCGGCCGGGGAGAGAGCCCCCGCCTGCGAGCATGGCGGCGACGCGTCCGCCCATGGACTTTCCCCCGACAATTAGCGGCCCTTGAGCTTCTTTCATCAGCGTCTGGAGAGCGGTCTGGAACTCCGCGACCAGCTTGTCGGCGCGCGGCGGCGGCTTCTTCGAACCGCCGGAGCGCCGCCCGGCCATATAGGCGAATTCGAACCGCGCAACGGCAATTCCTTCGGCGGCCAGGGCCTCCGAGAGCTTGTTCATGAAGGCCGCATCCATCGGCGCTCCGGCCCCGTGGGCGAGAAGAAGCGTTGCCGAGGGGCCGGTGTCGGGGCGTGTCCAGAGAAAGGCGCTCATGATGGTGTGATCCGGAACTGCGGCAGAGAGGATGCCGGGACATGATGACGGGATTGTCGACGGGACAGCGGCTCGATCCGCCGGAAATCAATAAAAACTGAGCGGGAAATAGCGCAGATAGAGTTCGCGGAAAATCCCTTTTTCGTGCAGCTGCCGGAGGGCGTAGTTCAACGCCGCGGCCCGCTCGGGATCGTTTGGCCTTGTGGCAATGGCCATGCCCTCGTCGAAGTAGCCGGGCTCGAGCCAGGGGCCGCCTGCGAACGCGCAACATCCGCCGGCGGACTCGCTCGGCAACCAGAAGGAAAGGCTGAGGCCGTCGCCGAAATAAGCGTCGGCGTCGCCATTCTTCACCGCCATGCGTCCCTCGGTTTCGCTTTCCAGGCCGAGAATGGTCGCATCGAGCCAGAACTCTTGCGCGAAAGCTTCGTAGCGCGAGCCGGTTTCAACGGCGATCGTCTTGCCGGCGAGTTCCTGTTCGTCGAACGTGTCGGCCTTGTCGGCGGGCACGACAAAGCGCGCGGGAAGCTTCAGATAGTCGTCCGTGAAGTTGAGGCGCCGCGTGGACGGCAGGCTGCGGGACAGACCGGAAATGATCGCGTCGCCTTCTTCCTCGTCGAGGGCGGGCAGAAGGACTTCGAAGTCCTTGATCCGGAGCGCGCAGGAGCTGTCGAGTTCCTGGCACAGCGCACGCGCGAGATCGACGTTGAAGCCGGTGAGCCGCCCTTGCGGATCCCGGAAGACGAAGGGTGGATAGTTATCCGTTGCCAGGAACTGGATCTTGTCCGGGATCGAGGCGGGCCGGTCATGAACGGCCTTCGGATCCCAGAAATTCGGTACGTGCACGCGGGTCTGCTGAGACTGGGCCTGAACGGGCAGCCCGGCGAGACATGACAGCGCGACCAGCGCACAGACGATCGAGCGCCTGGCGCGGGAACCGGCTTTTCGGGAAAAGGGAAGTCCAATGATCACGCGGCGATCCTGAAACGGTCTTGAAGGCGGCCTGCCGGCTTCCGGCATCCGGTGAACTGCTGGCCAGAATATCCCGTCCCCGGCAGCCTTGTCAGCCCGGAATGTCTTCGGGCCCACTGTTTTGCGGCTGCGGGCGCCTTTTGGCCGGCGTCGCTGGATGTTCGCCGGCTCGAGCGCCTGCGGGAGATCGGAGCGTCCGTCGGGCGCGGGCTCAATCCGGCTCCGGATCGTAGGACCGCAGAACGACGATCGTGTCGAACCCCTTGATTTCGTCGGCATAGAAATGCGCTTCGGTGAAGGCGGCATAGGCTTCCATCGAGGCGCATTGCACCGTCAGCACCAGGTCGGCCTCGCCGGTGACGTGATAGATCTTTTTCACTTCCGGCCGTTTCAGAAAGTTGCGCCTCAGCAGGGCGGCCCGGTCCGGCTTTCCCCGCACCAGCGTGAGCATCACCAGAAGGGTAACCGAGCCGCCGGTCACCTTTGGCGAAATGACTGCGACCTCCCTTTCAATGGCACCGGTCTCCCGCAGCCTTTGCACCCGGCGCAGGCAGGCGGCCGGGGAAAGGCCGATCTTCTCCGAAAGCTGCTTTCCCGTCTGGCGGCTGTCCTTGCTCAGAAGGTCGAGGAGCTGATGGTCGAAATCGTCAAGATGTTCCAAATCGGCGCCTCCGGTACCGCCTTTAACCCGATTCGCGAAAGTTTATCACGAAATCAGGAATCTTTGCGAAATTGTCGCACAGTCGCCTGAAGATCGCGCATTTTGCGCGACAGCGCCGCGTAAACTTGCTGCATCGAACCTTGAATGGAGCAAGTGAGATGACTGATTATCCCGTTGGTGTCCTGAACCGGCCCCATCGCCTGGGCCTCTTCCGGCGCTGCTTCAAGTATCTGTTGCGCCGCACGCGCATCCGGCGGGACGCACGAATCCTGTCGGATCTGCCTGACTATCTCCTCGACGACATCGGCCTCACGCGAGCCGATGTGCGCAAACCGGACCGTATCGGCGAAACGCTTCGCTGAGGCCGGTGAATTCGGGAGCGGGAGCTTGTGAGATTGGGGAGTTTCTGGAGCGGGTGAGGGGAATCGAACCCCCGTCTTAAGCTTGGGAAGCTTCTGCTCTACCATTGAGCTACACCCGCTTCGAGCTGGAGATTTCTGCGCTGAGTTGCCGTTGCTGTCAAGCAGGCCGCCGATCTTTTCCCCTTCGGCGGCATCTTGCACTGCAACGAAGGAATCGCCATGTTCTGGCCGGCGCACGTGCGCGGACCACAGGTTGGTCAAGTTCCAGGGCAGATATATGCGAAATCGGATCAGGGCGCTGGTCGCCTCACGTAATTGGGAATTCTGGATCATCGGTATCATCGTTCTGAACGCGGTGACGCTGGGCCTGGAAACGAGCCCGTCGGTCATGGCGCAGATGGGCGAATTCCTGAAGTTTCTCGACAGCCTGATCCTCGGCATTTTCGTCGTGGAACTGGGGCTGCGGCTTTACGCCCATGGTCCGAAGTTCTTCAAGGACCCTTGGAGCAATTTTGATTTTGCGATCGTGGCGATCTCGCTGATGCCGGCGAGCGGTGCCTTCACCGTGCTGCGTTCGCTGCGCATTCTCCGCGTGCTGCGCCTCATCTCCGTAGTGCCGTCGTTGCGCCGGGTCATCGGCGGCCTCATTTCCGCCCTGCCGGGCATGGGGTCGATCGTGGTGCTGATGGCGCTGGTCTTCTACGTGTTCGCCGTGATGGCGACCAAGCTCTATGGCGCGGCGTTTCCCGACTGGTTCGGCGATCTGCCAAAGTCGCTCTACACGTTGTTCCAGATCATGACCCTTGAAAGCTGGTCCATGGGCATCGTCCGGCCCGTTATGGAAAAGTTTCCGCTGTCCTGGTTGTTCTTCGTGCCCTTCATCCTGTGCACGGCCTTCACGGTCCTGAACCTCTTCATCGGCATCATCGTCTCGGCCATGCAGGAAGAGCATGATGCCGAGGCGGATGCCAACCGGCAGGCGATCCATGACGATACCGGGCTGATCCTGGAGGAAGTGAAGGCGCTGAGGGCGGAACTGAGGCAGCTCAGGAGCCAGGTGGGGCAGGAAAGGGTCTAGCCGGACCAGAGTTCAGCAGGCGCCCTGGCGGATTTAAAGCTCGCAAAGAGCCTCTTCCGGTCCCTCGAGGGTCAGCGTGACGCCGTCTTCGGTGAAATCGCGCGCGAGCACGGTGAGGCCAAGGGTTTCAACGCGCCTTTCCAGGTCCGAGCTAGCGGCGAAATCGGCGCTGACCTTCCTGGTGAGGATCTTCCGGAACGCCACGAGGTCCGCATTGTTGATTGCATCCTGCGCCGCCCCCGAATAGGCCCGGGCAAGACCGCCGCCGCCGAGCTTGGTTCCGCCGAAATAGCGCACGATCAGGACCGCGCAGTTGATGAGATCCGCGCCCTGCAGCACGCGCAGGGTCGGCATGCCGGAGGTGCCTGCCGGTTCGCCGTCATCCTTGCCGCTTTCCTCGATCCGGTCGTCATCGAGGAGCCGCCGGTGGGCGGTGACAATATGGGCGGCTTTCTTGTGCTCTTTCCGCAGCTCTTCCAGGCGCTGCTCGAACCGGTCCATGGGAACGAGATAAGCCAGAAAGCGGGACTTCCGGTCTTCCAGAAAACCCTCGAATTCACGCGTGATCGTCTTCAGGGCCATGTCGCCTCAGGTTGGACCGACTGCATTCAGCGCTGGGACAAACCGCGTTCATCCGGACGCAGTATGATCCGGGGACCTGAAATGCTTGGAGAGCTTCAGGGCCTGGCCCTGGTAGTTGGACCCGATGCCTTCGCCGTAGAGCCGTTCCGGCCGCTCCGCCATGTGCTCATAGACGAGACGCCCGATGGTCTGGCCGTGTTCGACGATGAACGGCACATCGTGCGAGCGCACCTCCAGCACCGCCCGTGAGCCGATGCCGCCGGCGCTCGCATGGCCGAAGCCCGGATCGAAGAACCCGGCATAATGAACGCGGAATTCGCCGACCAGCGGATCGAAGGGCACCATCTCGGCCGCGTAGGCCGGCGGCACATGCACCGCTTCCTGGCTGACGAGGATATAGAATGCATCCGGATCGAGGATCAGCTCCGCCGTCTGCCGCCGGTAGATCGGTTCCCAGAAGTCCAGCGGATCCTGCGCGCCGACCACGTCGACGTCGATCAGGCCGGAATGCTGTTTTGCGCGGTAGCCGATGAGTTTGCCCGGACCATCGCCTTCCAGGTCGATGGAAAGCTGCACCCCGCCGCCGATCCGCTGATTGCCGCCGCTCATCAGCGTGTGATCCTTGTGGACCTGTTCAAGCTCCACATCGGGAATAAGCGACTGGCCGCGGCGGAAGCGGATCTGGCTGAGGCGGGAGCCCGTACGCACCAGGATCGGGAAGGTGAGGGGCGAGATCTCCGCATAGAGCGGGCCGCTATAGCCTGCGGGAACCGTGTCGAAGGCCAGCCCGTTGTCGGTGATCACCCGGGTGAACACGTCCAGCCGCCCCGTCGAACTCTTCGGATTGGCGGTTGCGGAAATATCGGCGGCAAGCGCAAGGCTTTCCTGCAAGGGCACGATGTAGACGCAACCCGTTTCCAGAACGGCGCCGCTGGCCAGATCCACGGTGTGGAGCTTCAACTGCTCCAGACGGTCGGCCACCCTGATATGGGGGCCCGGCAGAAAGCTGGCGCGCACGCGATAGGCAACCTTGCCGAGACGCAGGTCGAGGCTGGCCGGCTGAACCTGACCGCTGACCGGCGCTTCGTCCGCTGCAATCTCGCCGGCGGCGAACATGGCGTGAATGATGCGTTCGGGCAAAATACCGTTTGCTGAAAGAGATGCGCTTCCGTTCAAGACCTGACCCGCTGTCACGTTCATTTAAGCTTTCCATACGTTCATTTGCCCTACGTCCTTAACGGATGCGGCCGCGCGCGCCAACAGGAAACCGGCACCTTTGTCGGAAGGAGATTGACCCGCTGCAGGTTTTCCCTTAGGAGAAAAGCACTTCGTGGTGATTTGGGCCGGCCGGCTTGCAGCCACGTTAAACAAGTTGCTAAAAAGGCCGGAGGTGCGAACCCCGGTCTTCAGGCTGGGGTTTTTGCGTTTGGAGCGGAATGAAACATGACTGAGAACACCGGAAACAGGAACTGGCGCGCGGCAACCAATCTGGTTCACGGAGGAACGATGCGCTCGCAGTTTGGCGAGACGTCGGAAGCCCTGTATCTGACACAGGGGTTTGTCTACAGCGATGCGGAAGCCGCCGAAGCCCGGTTCAATGGCGAAAATCCGGGATATGTCTATTCCCGCTACGCAAATCCCACCGTCTCCATGTTCGAAGACCGCATCAAGGCCCTGGAAGGGGCGGAAGCCGCAAGGGGCACCGCCAGCGGCATGGCGGCCGTGAACCTCGCCCTGATGGCCTCCGTCAGGGCCGGCGACCATGTGATCGCCGCCAAGGCTCTGTTCGGCTCCTGCCGCTACATTTGCGAAACGCTTCTGCCGCGCTTCGGTGTGGAGAGCACGCTGGTGAACGGCACGGATATCAATGAATGGAAGGCCGCCGTGCGGCCGAACACCAAGGCGCTGTTCCTTGAAAGCCCGACCAACCCGACGCTGGAAGTCATCGACATTGCCGCCGTTGCCGACATCGCCAAGACCGCCGGGGCGCGCCTGATCGTCGATAACGTCTTTGCAACGCCGCTTTATCAGTCGCCGCTGAAGCTCGGCGCCGATGTGGTGGTCTATTCCGCGACCAAGCATATCGACGGCCAGGGCCGCTGCCTCGGCGGCGTCGTCCTGTCCGACGAGGAATGGATCACCGAGGAGGTGATGCCCTTCGTCAAGCACACCGGCCCGCATATGAGCCCGTTCAGCGCCTGGGTGCTGCTGAAGGGCCTCGAAACCCTGCCGCTGCGCGTTGGCCGCCAGACGGAGAGCGCCGGCAAGATCGCCGATTTCCTGGCGGGCCGGCCCAAGATCAGGCGCCTGATCTATCCCGGCCGGGACGACCATCCGCAGGCGGATGTCGCAAAACGCCAGATGAGCGGCGGATCGACCATGCTGGCGATCGAAATCGAAGGCGGCAAGGAAGCGGCCTTCCGCTTCACCAATGCGCTGGAGCTCATCCAGATTTCCAACAATCTGGGCGACGCGAAGAGCCTGATCACCCATCCGGCGACCACGACGCACCAGTCCATCGGCGAAGAGGCCCGCGCGGAGCTCGACATTTCCGACGGCATCCTGCGCCTGTCCGTCGGCCTGGAAGATCCGCTGGATCTGCTGGAAGACGTGGAGAAGGCGCTGAGCGCAATCTAGCGGGAAAAGGCCCGGTCCGAGCGACCGGGCTCGCCTTCGGGAGGAATGTGGTTTTCTCCCGTCGGCCAGGTGCAGCGTCAGCCGGGACTGGCTCAGACCGAGGCTGCAGCGAACCATCAGAGCATTTTCAGGTGCCGCGCAGGGCCCTTACCCCGATCATCACCCGGGCGCCCGCGGATACCAGGCAGATAATTGCAAACCCCCAGGCCAGTACGGGAAACAACCCGGGTATTAGCGCCATCAGCAGAAAGACCGCGACGGTCTCCGCGCCTTCCGCAAGACCGCCCAGATAGTAGAGCGACTTGGCGCCTTGCGCGTCGGTGCGAAGGCCGGTCCTCTCCGCCATGACGGCAAACGCCAGGAAGGCGGAACCGTTGGCATAGAAGCTGAACAGGAGGGCCGCCGCGGGCAGGGCGTTGGCGTCCGGGTCCAGAATGGCGAAGGCAAGCGGGATGGCGCCGTAAAAGAAGAAGTCGAGGGTAATATCCAGATATCCGCCAAGGTTGGTCTTGCGCGTCGCCCTGGCGATGGCACCGTCGAGACCGTCGGCCAGCCGGTTGAGGGCGATCAGGACGAAGCCGGCGAGCGTGGCGCCCATGACGATTGCAGCCATCGCTGCCACGCCAAAGGCAAAGCCGGCCAGTGTCATGCCGTTGGCTGTGATCCCGAACCCGGCAAGCATCTGCCCCATGCGGTTCAAGGGAGGGTCCATCAGGGGACGCAGGCGGGCATCGAACATTAAACAAGCACCTGTTCTGGGAATTTTCAGCACAGTTCATGCAGAATCCCGGCGGAAATCACAATCAAGTCCCTTTCAAGCCTACGTCATTCGCCCTATAAGCCCCTGCATATTTGAGGGACTGGATCGTCGAGGGCTCCAAGAGCCATCGCGCCCCCGGCTCCGGGCCCTGGTCTTAAACCAAAGGGAATTATCGTGTCTGGCAGTTACAGCGCCACTACCGAAGGGATCGAAGTTTCGGTTGAACCGTTCTATCTGGACGATGAATCGAAGCCGGAAGAGCGCGAGTTCATCTGGGCCTATATGGTCGAAATCCACAACGGCGGCACCGAGCCGGTGCAACTGAAAACGCGGCATTGGCAGATTACAGACGCCATGGGGCGGCAGTCGGAAGTGCGCGGTGACGGCGTGGTCGGAGAACAGCCGGTGATCGACCCCGGCGAGACCTACGAATACTCCTCGCATTGCCCGCTTACGACCGAATCCGGCATCATGGCGGGGTCCTATTCCATGGAACGCCCGGACGGCACCCAGTTCGACGTGACCATTCCGGCCTTCTCGCTGGACCTGCCGGACGCCATCCATAGCCTGAATTGATGACCCTCGCCAAATCCACGCTTTGAAAGCGGGAGCTCAGGCCGCGAGGAGCGAAATACTCTAACTCGCTAAATCTGCCTGCGGCGGGTCATTTGCTTGGCAAGAAGCTCTATTTAGGGCTGCCGCCTTGTCGCGACCTTGAAATCCTTAGCGCAAGCTCGTTCACGAGGCTGACAAATTTCTCGCTTTCAAACGGGCCGTTAATTTGGTCATATAACAAGTCTTCGGAAAATTTATCGCGCTTGGAAGGACTTCTCGAAGCGTGATGAACAATATATATCAGATCTGCTTCCTTGAGGTAGTATATTCGAGAATTGCATTGCCTCTCTACATATCTCAAAAACCCGCCTTTGGAAAATCTGGTCACATTGGCATTATGCAGAAAGTTTCTTCTCTTTCGTTTGCTGCCGATACCGCAGAAACCTGGATATTCTTCTTCGAAATAGTAGGAATGGCTGGAGAGGTTGAGAACGTCGTGTCCGCCAGGCAACGGGGGGTAATAGGAGCTGTCCGCGCGGAGGCTTTCGAATAGCCGCGACGCAATTGCTTCATGGTTTTTCTCGATAACGACATCTGCGGTAGCCGCGTTGGAGTGGTCACTCACGCTCGGTGTGTCGGGAAACGCGGCCGTTACACTGATCAATATGTATACGCACCCATACATCAAAACCGGTAGCGGCCTGGCGAGTGCTCTTTGCTTCTTCATACAAGCCTCCGAGTCGAACCAGGCGACTACAGGATGCCGCTCTGTATCAAAAACGTCATTACCAGGCTCCCGACTCCACTGCCAAGCACAACCCCCAAGGCGGCCCAGAGACTTCTGTTGCGGCGAGGAAACGTAAGAATTGTGAAGATCAAGAACAGCAATACGACAAGCCCGGTCGCTAACGCGGCGACAGCCGCCACGACGATCCAGACGTAGAAATCGCCGCCGACTTCTTTTGCTGCTTCATAGTAGAAGTTTGCAAACTTCAGCACGGCTGCCGTCATAAAAGCGACCAGAAATCCGTTGACAGCATAGTGAATTCGGTCGCTGCGATTGAGCGGCGGCTTTTTTGTCTTCTGCTGAGGTTGCGCTGGTTCGCGCTCGCCGGAAATTGACACAGACCCCTCCACATTTTCCCAAGCTGGTGCGCCTCACCCTGGGGCAATGCGGTGCACAGGACAAACCTGAAGTACAGTCTATAATTGAAATTGTCTTGAGCGCGCAACTGATATGCCGGCTGCGGTCGTACGTTTCTCAATCAAATGGTGCAACCTGATCGAGAAACGTACTCAGCTCTGCATTCATTCCTGGGTTAACAGCCGTCGGCCTCAAACCGTCCGGTGACGCGCAATCGCGCCGCGTTCGATGGCGGCGACGGTCAGCTTGTCGAGCCGGAACCGGTCGCGCAGCAGCTGCAGGACGCGCAGTTCTTCCTGATGGACTTCCAGGTCTGCCGCCGCGACTTCGACCGCAAGCGCATAGGCCGTGTCGTAGAGCTTCGCCGGCAGGACATCGCCCACCAGCTCCAGAACCAGGGAGAGGCCGTTGTCCTCCTGCAGGATGTCGCCGCAGCGCTGGGCCGCCGGAATGATCTTGTTGTTGTCGTAGTCCAGGAATACGGGCAGCATCTTGATCATGTCACCGATCGTGGCCAGTTCGTTGTCGGTCATCGAGTTGTCCGACGCCGAGACGATGACCATCACGTAGATGAGGGCTTCCTGCACACTGATTGGTTCATTCATAGACACTATTCATTCTCCGGTGGCGCCGCATTGAGGGCCAGGTCATTCCGAGACCTGTGGTGTGCCCGATGTAACGGGTTGCAGGGAAAGCTTCAAGTCATCCCATTGCAACCAACTTGCCTCTTCCCGTGATTGCACATCAGGGCAGGTTGATCTAGTGTCGCGCTGCAGCATCCGGCCATCGCACACATGATACCTGCCGGAATGGGGCTGTTTCCATTCAAAACAACAGAACGATACGAAAATGACCGACCAATCCCTGCCTCCGCTTGACCTGTCGCAAGAGTTTGTCGAGGCGGCCCGGAAATCGAAAGCCTGGCCGTTCGAAGAAGCGCGTAAGCTGGTCAAACGGATCGAGAAACGGGATCCAAGCAAAACGGTCATCTTCGAAACCGGTTACGGCCCCTCCGGCCTGCCCCATATCGGCACCTTCGGGGAAGTCCTGCGCACGACGATGGTGCGCACGGCCTTCCGTCTTCTGACCGAAGACAAGATCCCGACCCGCCTGCTGTGCTTCTCCGACGATCTGGACGGCATGCGCAAGATCCCGGAAAGCGTGCCGGACCGGGCCGCGATGGAACCTTACCTGCAGATGCCGCTCAGCTCCGTGCCGAACCCGTTCGGCGGCGATTTCGACAGCTTTGCCGCGCATAACAATGCCATGCTGCGCGGGTTCCTGGACACGTTCGGCTTCGACTACGAGTTCGCCAGCGCGACCGACTATTACAGGTCCGGCAAGTTCGACGAGGTGCTGATCCGGGCGACCGAGAAATACCAGCAGATCATGGACGTCATGCTGCCGACGCTCGGAGAAGAGCGTCAGGCAACCTATAGTCCTTTCCTGCCGATTTCGCCGACCTCGGGCCGCGTGCTTTACGTGCCGATGAAGGACGTGAACCCGAAGGACGGCACGATCACCTTCGAAGACGAGACGGGCGACGACATCACGGTTTCCGTGACGGGCGGCCGGGTGAAGCTGCAGTGGAAGCCGGATTTCGGCATGCGCTGGGCGGCCCTGGACGTCGATTTCGAAATGTTCGGCAAGGACCACCAGACCAATGCGCCGATCTACGACAAGATCTGCAACATCCTGGGCGGCACCGCGCCGGAACACTACGTCTACGAGCTGTTCCTGGACGAAAAGGGAGAAAAGATCTCCAAGTCCAAGGGCAACGGGCTGACCATCGACGAGTGGCTGACCTACGCGGCGCCCGAAAGCCTTGCGCTGTACAATTACCAGAAGCCCAAGACGGCAAAGAGGCTGTATTTCGACGTCATCCCGAAGGCGGTGGACGAGTACTACACCTTTGTCCAGAAATACGAAGAGATGACGGTGGAGCAGAAGCTGCAGAACCCGGTCTGGCACATTCACTCCGGAAGCATTCCGAAGATGGACATGCCGGTGCCGTTTTCCATGCTGCTCAACCTCGTCTCGGCTTCCAATGCGGAGAACAAGGGCGTGCTGTGGGCGTTCATCTCGCGCTATGCGCCGGGCGTGACGGCCCACAGCCATCCGGAACTGGATGCGCTGGTCGGCTATGCGATCCGCTATTTCGACGACTTCGTCAAACCGGCCAAATCCTTCAAGACGCCGGACGATGTCGAGCGGGAGGCCCTCGAACGACTGGACCGGAAACTGGCCGAACTGCCGTCCGATGCGGACGGAGCGACGATCCAGGACGCGGTCCTGGATGTCGGCCGTGCGGTCGAGCGCTATCAGGACCCGAGCAAGAAGGGCCCGGACGGCGGACCGGGCGTTTCCGTTGCCTGGTTCTCGGCGCTCTACCAGTTGCTGCTCGGCCAGGAAAAGGGCCCGCGCTTCGGGTCCTTCGTGGCGCTCTACGGCATAGCGGAAACCCGCGAGCTGATCCGCAAGGCGCTCGCCGGGGAATTGACGGCCTGAGGAAATGGAGAGGCGGAGCGATGAGCTCTGCCTAGTTCCATAAGGGCAAGCCGAACCGGCGATCATGCGCCCGCAATTTGTGCAGGCGCTCGGTCTTTCGGCAATCCGCCGGTCGATACCCAGATCGCCGAACTGGGCGCCGGCGACAAGGGCGGAGTGATGTGCTCCGCCCTCAATCCTTCGAATTAGAGGCTGGGTTGAGCGTGCCGGTCGGGCTTACTGCGAACCGGATGCTCCTGCCACTCGATTGGCCTTGGTGGCGCCAGCGTCGCCGAGACCGTTTTCCATGGCCGTGGAGAGCCGGGCAAGCCCCTCCAGAACGCCCTTGCTGGCCTCATCCAGTTCGGCAAGGGCTGTGAATGCTTCAGTCGCGCGGCCTGCTTCGATAGCGCTCAAGGCCCGGTGTCCCGCATCATGAACCGCTTTGTGCGGAGCGAGCAATCTCTGGTATGCCGGATGGGCCTTGATCCGTTCGTCCTGAACGCCGTCACACCATTTGCCCAGGGAGCAATGGTGATGATCCGGCAACTCGGCGCAGGTCCAGTTATCGTGGCCGGTTACGGTGTCGACGACGCGCTTCTTGAACAGCACATGGTCGATCCTGGCCATTTCGCACAAGGACTGCGCGGAATCGGCGTTGACGAGCGACTGCGCGTTGTCGTTGAACTGATTGTTGCTGTTCTGGAGGATGATGTGCATGTCCTTGAGCTGCGAATCCGTGCTTTCGTTCAGCGCAGCAACGTTCGACACGTTCTGAGCGATCTCGTGGCTGGCATCCTTTTGCTGATGCAGGATCCCGGTAATCTGGGTGACCCGTTCGGAAACGGTCGAGACCATGCCGTCGATTGACTGCATGATTTCATTGGCGGATCCGATCGCTTCTTCGCCTTTGTTGATGGCGCCCTCTGAACTCTCTATCGCCGACTGGATCGTTTCCATCCCCGCCGTCAGCGCTTCGATCCGTTGGGAAATGTCCTCTGTCGCCTTGCCGGTTTGTGCCGCGAGCGTTTTGACTTCCGCGGCGACCACCGCAAAGCCTCTGCCGGCTTCTCCCGCGCGTGCCGCCTCGATGGTGGCGTTGAGCGCCAGAAGATTTGTCTGATCCGCGATCGACTGGATGACCGAAAGAAATTCACTGATCTGGGAGGCTGCTTCGTTCAGGTCCTGCAGGCTCCGGGAGGTTTGCCGGGACGTCGATGAAATCTCGCCGATGGCATTGGATACGGCCGACATCTTGGCGAGACCGTCTTTGGCCGCATTGTTGGTCTGGATCGCTTCCTGGGCAGCGCCCTCGCTGTTTTCGGAGATCTGCCCGATCGATGCGACAAGCTCCTCGACGGCAACGGAAATGGACTGGCCGTTGGCGTTGGCGTCCTGTGTATTGCGGGACAGGAGGGCCATTGCCATCACAAGCTCATTGAGCTCGCAAATCGTGTCTGCGGTCGCCCGAAGGTTCAGCAGGCTGTCCGCCTCCTTTTTGTTGATATCCTCCAGGCGGCGTTGCTCGACCTCGAACGCCCGTTGCGCCATCACCATGTCCAGAAAGAACCGCGTCACAACCGTCTGGAGCGTTTCAATCATGGCGCTGTGTGAAAAACGGTGCTTCTTGACGATAATCGGAATTGCTTCGTTGAGCAGGCGGCCGAAGGCCGACATCAGCCATTCGGCTCCCAGGCCTATCCTGACATGCGCCACACCGATGCGGGCGGATTGGCGGAAGAATTCCGGATCGGGATCGTTGTTGAAGATGTACTCCCAGTGTCTGGTCTGAGCGTTCTTGAGCGGGGCCGTATTCTGTTCATGTTTGCCCATCTTCTGGCGCAGTTCCTCCTGGGCCAGAAGATCGTCGTAAAAGCGGCCGAGAATCTCCGGCAGAGCCGGCTGCAAGGTCTTCCAGGCGCGCTGTGCCGACTGGGTGTTGCTTCCCGATTTGGACATGAAGCGGAGGTACTTGGCGACATTTCCGGTTTGTGAAGGAGCGCTCTTCTCGGGTGCGGACATTGGGTTCTCGCGGGAGGTTGATGGAAGTACATTCACTATGGCGAAAGTTCGTTAAGGAACGCTCTACCGGAATGAGCAGGCAAGATAGGTAGTATTGTCAGTTCAACCTGACGATTGCCGTCGCAGGGTTTCAAATACCTGGCCGTGCTCAACGTTGAATCACTGAAATCAGGTAACTTTCCACGGGGGCGTCATGGACGTGCAAGAACTGCCGAATCAGCTACTGGAGCTGACCGGATGCATTGTCAGGGTTGGCAGGTGCGCTCACCTGACCGGCTTCCTCCGGATCCGCCTGAAGACTCCATTCCACGATCTCCGGCACTAGGTCCTTGAGGCCGGGTAACTCGACGCCGGTGTCGTAGTCCGAGTTGACTTCAGGAAGCGTGGCAACCAATTCCGACTGCCATTTGCCGAGGGTCTTCTCCCGGGCGGTCTGAGCCAGGTTGGCATAGCGGGGAGGGGCATCGGGAGCAGGGTCCGCCCAGCCGTAGCGCACCATGCGTTCGCCCAGGTCGATATTGCCCCTGCTGCAGGTGCCGCGGATATGGCCCGGCCCAAGCTCTTCGGTCATTTCGCACGAGACCTTCAGGTGCCGGATCAGACCGCGCAGAAAGGTTCTGGCGCGAGCACCGCAGGGCCATTGTCCGCCCAGCTTCGAAACGCAGGTTTCATCGGGTTGCAGAGGTTGAATATGGGCCAGCGTGACCGTCAGTTTGTCCGTCCTGATGCGGCCACCGTCCAGGACCTGCACCCTTGTGAGCTCGATCGGTCCGTCGCCGATTTCTTCCGCGGGCGGGTTCCGGAGCTCCAGATAGCGCTTTGACGGGTCGATGCGCGTCAGCGTCCCGGTCACCTGCGGTGCCGACACGCCTTCGGGCGATACATCGCGAATGTCCTGCGGCAGGGGAACCGCGGAGGCGTCCTGGTCCGTGATGTCCGTCGTGGCGATCGAACTGTCCTGCGGAGCGGAGGCTGCCGATTGCGCGTCGTCCACTTCGGGCGGTTCGGCCAGCAACAGCCATGCAAGCAGGCCGCCGGTGACGGTCAGCATGATGGCAGGTACCAGGAAGGGCCGAAACTTCATACCAGGATCGCTCAATGTTACTGGCCAGGAACGCTCCGTCGAGCGTGCCGGGTTTTCCCGGCCATATTACAGACATCGGGTAAAGATTAGGCAACCCGGCTTGTCCGGATAACACCGTTTGAGTAGTTTCCGTTCCAGATCAAGGCAGCCGGACAACCGGTCGCTTAATGGAAATGTGGATGAACAGGGCGCGCCCATGACTTTGATATTCAAGATCGTCCCCCGGTCCCTGTGGCAGGAGGCGGTCGAAGCGGGTGTGTTCAAGGGCGCGCCGGTTGATCTCGCCGACGGTTTCATTCACTTCTCCACCGCGCAACAGGTCCGCGAAACGGCGGCAAGGCACTTTGCCGGCGAGGACGACCTGCTGCTTGCCGAGTTCGACGCGGCCGATTTCGGCGATGCGCTCAAATGGGAGCCCTCGCGCGGCGGCGCCCTGTTTCCCCATCTTTACGGCGACTTCGACCCGAGCTCAGCCCTGTGGGTAAGGGACCTGCCGTTGGCACCGGACGGATCGCACGTCTTTCCGGAGCTGGGCGAATGAACCTTCCCTGGCTGGAAAACGCGGCCCTCAAGGGCCTTCAGCGTCTCGACGCTGAAACGGCGCACCGGCTGACGGTGCTGGCCCTGAAAAACGGTGTCATGCCGGGACGCACCCCGGTTTCGGATCCGCGCCTTGCCGTGAAGCTCTGGGATCTCACCTTTCCCAATCCGCTCGGAATGGCGGCGGGGTTCGACAAGAACGGCGAAGTGCCCGATGCGCTGCTGAAGCTTGGCTTCGGCTTCACGGAAGTCGGCTCGGTTACGCCGAAGCCCCAGTCGGGCAATCCGCGTCCGCGCGTGTTCCGCCTGCCGGAAGACCAGGGCGTCATCAATCGCTACGGGTTCAACAATGAGGGCCACGCGGCGCTGCGCAAGCGGCTCGACGGCCGCCCGAGGCTGAACGGCATCGTCGGCATCAATGTCGGCGCCAACAAGGATTCGGCCGACCGCATCGCGGACTACGTCGCCGGGATCACCGAATTCGCCGACATTGCCTCCTATTTCACGGTCAATATCTCCTCGCCCAACACGCCGGGCCTGAGGGACCTGCAGGCACGTTCCGCGCTTGCGGACCTGTTGACCGGGGTCATTTCGGCGCGGGACGACTGTACCCGCACGCTCGGCCGCCACGTTCCCGTCCTTCTCAAGATCGCTCCGGATGTGACCGATGATGATCTGCAGGACATCGTCGAGGAGGTGCTGGCCAAGAATGTCGACGGCCTGATCGTCTCCAACACCACCATCAGCCGGGACGGACTGAGCGGATCGGGACCTGCCGGGGAACCCGGCGGTCTTTCCGGCCGGCCGCTGTTCCGCAAATCGACCATCGCCCTGGCCCGCAGCCGCAAACTTGCCGGCCCGGATCTGCCGATCATCGGTGTCGGCGGGATAGACAGCGCCGAGACCGCCTGGACGAAAATCACCGCGGGGGCGGATCTCCTGCAGCTCTATTCCTCGCTGGTCTTCAAGGGGCCCGCGCTGATCGACGAGATACTGACAGGGCTCAGTGCCAGGCTGGACGAACACGGTCTGTCTTCCCTGCGCGAGGCCCGGGACGCCAATGTCGAGGCCTGGGCGGCGGAGACCGGTTAGGCCGCCGCGAAGGTCTCGGCCGCGCGCTTGCGGCAGGCGAAAAGAAGCGTGATGCCCCGCAGGCCGAGAAAGAGCTCCATCGCCAGCCAGAGCCCGTGATTGCCCAGAAGCGGGAAGAGGGCGTAGTAGGCGGCGATAAAGGCTGCGAGCGACAGCAGCATCATGTTGCGCATGGTCTCCGACCACGTGGCACCGATAAAAACGCCGTCCATCTGAAATGCGAGCACGCCGAGAAGCGGCGCAACAACGGCCCAGATCAGATAGGTGTCCGCGAGTTCGCGCACGTCCGGCGCGGTGGTCATGAAGGCGATCATCGCCGGGCCGGCCAAGTAGAAGATGACGGACAGGCCCGCGGCAAGGGCGAAACTCCACAGCGCAGTGAGCTTGAGCGTGCGGTCGAAGGCCTGCCGGTGCCGGGCGCCCACCGCCCGGCCGGCCAACTGTTCGGCGGCCGTTGCAAGGCCGTCCAGGAAATAGCCGGAAACGATGATGAACTTTTCAAGGACCGCGTTGGCCGCCAGAACCGTGTCGCCCTGGTCCGCCGAACGGGCCATGAAAAAGGCATAGGCATAGAGCAGGGCGAAGGAGCGGATCATGATGTCCCGGTTCACCGCCATCATGCGCACCAGCAGGCGGCGGTTGAACACAATGGCGGCGGCGGGCCAGCTGCCGCGCTTGACGCTAGCAAGCACCAGCGCCAGACCGAGCAGCGTCGCGGCAATTTCGCTGAAGACCGTGGCAAGCGCGACGCCCTCGACGCTCCAGTCCAGCCCGATGACGAACCAGAGGCTGAGCGCAATGTTCAGCCCGTTGAGGAAGAGCTGCAGCGCAAGGCCGGTGCCGGCACGGCCGAGGCCGATGAACCAGCCGAGAATGGCGTAGTTCGCCAGGAGGAACGGCGCACTGTAGATCCGGACGTCGAAATAGCGCGAGGTCGCCGTCTGGACGTCCTTGCTGCCGCCGAGAAACCACAGGCCGGTCTCGCGAAGGGGGGCGTGAATGGCGATGACGGCGAGGCCGCCGATGGCCGCGATGACAAGGGCTCTGAGGAGCGTCGCCTTGATTTCCTCCTCGTTCCGCGCCCCGAAGGCCTGGGCCGTCAGCCCTGTCGTTCCGGAACGCAGGAAATTGAAGGTCGTGAACACCAGGTCGAAGATGATGCCGCCCATGGCAATGCCGCCAAGCAGCGCCGCATCGCCAAGCCGCCCGATCACTGCCATGTCGACGACGCCGAGGAGCGGTGTCGACAGATAGCCGAGCGTCATCGGAATGGCTATCGCAAGGACGGAGCGGTGCGTGACGGCAAAGTCGAGCGTCGACGGATCGCCGGGGCTGGGGACGTGGGACATGATGGGCAGCTCATGATCGAAGGCAGACCTTCTTGTCCGGCCCGCCGCCTGCCGTCAATCGTTTTCCGCACATACCCGATATTCGAAATCGTGTTGCAATCGCTGGTGACGGGGTGTCGAAAGGCACAAGGCGCCCTATGATGGGAGGATGACCCTGCCGATCGTTCACCATCCCGCCTATTGCGCCGATCTGCCGGCCAACCACCGGTTTCCGATGGACAAGTTCCGCGCCGTCGCGGAGCGGGTCCGCGAGGAAGGCCTGCTGGATGGCGGGAGCTTCTACCGGCCGCGGCCCGCGCCGTTCGAATGGGTCGCCCTGGCTCACGATCCGGCCTATGTGGATCAGGTGTTCAGCAGCAATGTGCCGGACAGGATCGCCCGGGAGATCGGATTTCCGATGCGCCAGGATATTGCCCTGCGCGCACGTTGCGCGACAGGCGGCACGGTGCTGACCTGCTATCTGGCCATGGAACACGGCCTTGCCTACAACACGGCCGGCGGCAGCCATCACGCCCGCCGGGCGCACGGAGCCGGGTTCTGCGTTTTCAACGACGTGGCGGTCGCCATAAGGGTGATGCAAGCCGACGGTGCGATCCGCAAGGCGCTGGTCATCGATCTTGACGTGCATCAGGGCGACGGCACGGCCGATATCTTCCGGGGCGACCCGGACGTGTTCACCTTTTCGATGCATTCGGAACGGAACTATCCGGTCCGCAAGATCGCGTCCCATCTGGACGTGGGTCTTCCCGACGGCACCGCGGACGCGGCCTACATGCGCCGCCTTGAAGAAATCCTGCCCGTGCTGCTGGAGCGGGAGAGCTGGGACATCGTGGTCTACAACGCCGGCGTCGATCCCTATGAGCACGACCGCCTGGGCCGCCTTGCCCTGACGCGGGAAGCGCTTTTCATGCGCGACCGCTATGTCATCCAAACGGTGCGCGCGGCAGGCGTGCCCCTGGCCGGGGTCCTGGGTGGGGGTTACTCAACGGATATCGACGAACTTGCGGACCGTCACCTGAACCTGCACAGGGCGGCAAGGGCCGTCGTTACCGAGATCGTCCCATCGCTAGAAGTCGGGTTAGCAGCCATATTGGCACAACCACGATTGCGCCGATGAGAAGGTAGTTGCCTAGCCGCCCAAGTGCCTGGAAGCCCATGTTCCAGAGCCGTTCGACGAACTGGACCGCCATGGTCACCAGATCGAGCGGATCGAGGTTCAGGGCGGCGAGTATGATACCGACGACAAAGGACAGGAACACAAGCCTCAACAATACCTGGACGGGGGACCCTCCCAAAAAGCGGCGCAGGCCGGTATCGGACATGTGTTTCTCCTGATTCCGTTCAAGACCGAACTGTTATCGGAAAGTTAGGGATCGGCCAACCCAATTGCAACGCGGAGCGCCGCTTGCTGCTCGATGGGCCAAAACGCCGGCCGGAGCGGTTGAGCAGGTCGCCGTTGGCAGTCCTCCTCATGCTGAGGAGGGCCTTCGGCCCGTCTCGAAGCATGGGCGGCATCTTCCGAGTCCAGCGGCCCATCCTTCGAGACGCGAGCAAGCTCGCTCCTCAGAATGAGGTGGTTTTCGCGGTGAGGCATGTTTGGTACCGTTCTGCTGCAGCCATGCGGCCTCCGAAAGCTCACCGCCGGCCGTGCTGGCCGGTCTTTTCGGTATGCTGCGTTCCGGCGGGATGGCGAGGCGATCCGGCTGATGCTTGACGCACTTTCCTGGGCGACACGCCGAACCAGGTCTTCACCGCCCGGGAAAAGGTGCTGAGCTCGGAAAAGCCCAGCAGAAATGCGATTTCCTTCATCGGCAGCTCGGTGCTGCGCAGATACCGCTCGGCCGCAGCGCGGCGAACCTCTTCGCTGAGCTTCCTGAAGCTCGTCCCCTCCTTTTCCAGAAGCCGCTGAACGGCTCTTTGCGACATGCCCAGCCTGGCGGAGATCAACGGCAGGGCCGACGCCCCCTGGGAGAGGTTGGAGGCGACTTCATTGGCAATCCTGGACAGCGGCGATTCCTTCTGGCCGAACAACTCCATCTCGGTCATCGCCGATTTCAGGATGATTTCGTAAAGATGCGGGTCGTGCCGGGGCAGGGGCCGCGACAGCAGCGCGCGCGGGAAGGAAATCCTGTTGCGGGGCACGCAGAAATTCAGCCGGCCCTGATATTTCTTCTGGAGAGCGGATGTGCTCTCCGGCGCGGCGGTGGCCAGGTCGATCATGATCGGCGGCGCGTGCATGTCGAGCGCCTGTTCAAGCTGGTGGGCGGCCCAGCCCACCCGGGCAAACATGCTCTGCCGCCATTCGCCCCGTCCTTCCAGGATCGGCCACTCGAGATAGCCGCTGGTTTCGGTTTCCTCGAAAACGACACGGCAGGCATTGGTGCGGATCGGCATGAACTTCACCCAGGCCTGGCAGGCATGGCGCAGGGTGGGGGCGCAGGCAAACAGATAGTCGAAGACGGAGAGGCAGCCGATTTCGACATTGTTGAAAAGGTCGAACATGACGGCATCGCTGCCGAGGGCTTCGGCCACGTGTTCGAAAACGCCGTGCCAGGCGGCGATCGGTACCACGCCTTGCGGGTCGTCCATGCTGGCCAGATCGAAATCGTAAAGGCGGGCGATGTACGGCCAGTCCAGGTCTTCGTTTGAACAGATATCGCGCAAGACGCGGAGAATATCCGCACGCGCCCATTCCCCCTCAACCGGCATCCGCGTCTCCAGCCGACTTCCTCAATGCGTTCGGCAAACTTCGCATGGCAAGCCGCTGCGGATCAAGTTGTGTCGCAAATTGCCAACATCTATTGAAAGGGGGAAACCGGCCTGCCGTCCGTGCGAAAGACAAAACCGCCTCCCGAGGGGAGGCGGCTGTCCACGTGTCTTAAGCGGCGGCTTTCTGTTTTTCTTCAGCCTTGGGCGGGAACTTGCCGTAGAACGTCTCGTTCTCCTTTGCCATGTCCCGCAGCAACTTGTTCGGCTTGAAGCGCGGACCCCACTTGCGGGTGAACTTCTTGCACAATTCCAGGAAGGCGGGCGTGCCCATCATGTTGATATAGCTGAGCGTTCCACCGGTATAGGGCGCAAATCCGAAGCCGAGGATCGAGCCGACATCGGCTTCACGCACGTCCGTCAGGCACTTTTCCTCGAAGATGCGTGCCGTCTCAAGAGCCTGCATGACGAGAAGGCGCTGCTTCAGTTCTTCAATGTTGAAGCTGTCGGCGGATTTCGGCTGGCCGGTGACGTCGGCAATACCGGGCCACAGGCTCTTTTCCTTGCCTTTGTAGTCGTAGAAGCCCTTGCCGTTCTTCCGGCCGAAGCGCTCGCGCTTGACCACCATGTCTTCCAGGATATTGTCCAGCGGTCCTTCGACATATTTGACGCCGAGGTCCTTGCGGGTTGCGGAGACGATCTTCCAGGCAAGGTCGAGCGCAACCTCGTCGCCGAGCGACAGCGGTCCGACCGGCATGCCGGCCATCTTGCCCGCGTTCTCGATCATCGCCGGCGGTACGCCGTCCGCCAGCATCATCAGGCCTTCGCGGATATAGGTCATCACGACACGCGAGGTGTAGAAGCCGCGGCTGTCATTGACCACGATCGGCGTCTTTTTGATCGCCTTGACATAGTCGAGAGCCATCGCCAGAGCCCGCTCGGACGTGCGTTTGCCGAGGATCACCTCGACGAGCATCATCTTGTCGACCGGGGAGAAGAAGTGGATGCCGATGAAGTTCTTCGGCCGTCTGGAGGCCTGGGCCAGGGAGGTGATCGGCAATGTCGAGGTGTTCGACGCGAAGATGGCACGGGACTTCATCACCGCTTCGGCCTGTTCCGTCACCGCCTTCTTGATGTCGCGGTCCTCGAACACCGCCTCGATCACCAGATCGCAATCGGCGAGCGCCTCGTAGTCGGCGGTCGCGTTGATCCTGGAAAGCAGCTTTTGCTTGTCTTCTTCCGTGGCGCGGCCGCGCTTGATCGCCTTCGTAATCAGTTCGTCGGAATGGGCCTTGCCCTTGTCGGCGGCTTCCTGGTCCCGGTCGATCAGGACGACGTCGATGCCGGCCTGCGCCGTGACATAGGCAACGCCAGCGCCCATGAAGCCCGCACCCAGGATGCCGATCTTCTTGACCTTGTTCGGGCGCTGGTCGGCGGGGCGGCGGGCGAGCTTGTTCAGTTCCTGCATGGAAACGAACAGCGAGCGGATCATGTTGGCCGCTTCCGGTGTCTGCAGGACCTTGGCGAAGTAGCGGCTCTCGACCTGCAGGGCGAGATCCATCGGCAGTTGCAGCCCTTCGACGACCGAGCGGAGCAGGTAGCGGGCGCCCGGGTAGTTGTCATAGGTCTCGCGCCGGTAGATCGCGTTCGCGGCCGGCCAGAACTGGAACCCGCCCGGGGAATAGACCTTGCCGTTGGGCAGCTTGTAGCCCTTCTTGTCCCAGTCCTTGACCGGGTCGAGGCCCGCCTTCAGCATCTTCTTCGCAGCCGCCACCAGCTTCTTGGCGGTCGTGACTTCGTCCACCAGCTTCATCTGTTTTGCCTGGGGTGCGCGCAGGGTGCGGCCCTGGAGCAGGAATTGCAGGCCCTGCTGGCTGTCGGTCATGCGCATGACGCGCTGCGTGCCGCCGGCACCCGGGAAGAGGCCGACCTTGACCTCCGGCAGACCCATTTTCAGGCCGTCATCGACAATGCATCCATGGCATGCAAGCGCCAGTTCCGTGCCGCCGCCCATGCAGGTGCCGGCCACGGCTGCCACGAACGGTTTGCCGCAGGTCTCCAGCTTCCGGTACACCTGAGACAACTTGCGGGAGCCGTCGAAGAGGGCTCTGGCGGCGGCTTCCGTATCGTTGCCGCGCTTGACATGGAAATCCTTCAGCAGGCCTTCCAGCATGGTCAGGTCCGCACCGCCGGAAAAGGCGGGCTTTCCGGAGGTGATCACGGCGCCCTTGATGGCTTCACTGCCCGTGACATCGTCGATGATCGCATCCAGTTCTTCCATGACGGTGAGGTCGATGACGTTCATCGACTTTCCCGGCATGTCCCAGGTGATCAGGGCGAAACCGTCCTCATCGGTCTCTATGGTGAAATTCTTGTAGCTCATTGGAAATCTCCTCCTCGGGTCAGGCGCCGGACGTGTCAAGATGGGCGCGCTGCTGCGCTGCCGTCCTGGTGCCTTCCACGACAACATTGCCGGTGTGTTTGGTTTCCGCGGGCTCGAACAGCATGACCCAGCATTCTTCGGCGGCGATCGGGTTATGCTCGACGCCCTTGGGCACCACATGCATGTCGCCTGCGTTCAGAACCACATCGTCCCGGTCGCGATAGCGGATCGTCAGGCTGCCCTTGACGATGAAGAACAGCTCGTCTTCATCCTCGTGATCGTGCCAGACGAACTCGCCCTTCAACTTGGCGAGCTTGACGCTCTGACCGTTGACATCGGCCACCACGCGCGGCGACCAGTGGTCGGTGATCTGCGCGAACTCCTTGTCGATGTTGCTGATCATCGGCTCACACCCGTTCGATGATGGTCGCGGTGCCCATGCCCGCGCCGATGCAAAGTGTGACGAGCGCGGTCTTGAGATCGCGCCGTTCCAGCTCATCGAGAACGGTGCCGAGGATCATCGCGCCGGTGGCGCCGAGCGGATGGCCCATGGCAATGGCGCCGCCGTTGACGTTGACGATTTCCGGGTCGAGATCGAAAGCCTGCTGATAGCGCAGCACGACGGAGGCGAAGGCCTCGTTGATCTCGACGAGGTCGATGTCCTTCATCTCCATGCGGGCGTTTTTCAGCAGCTTTTCGGTGACATCCACCGGGCCGGTGAGCATCAGGGCCGGTTCGGAGCCGATATTGGCGAAGGCCTTGATGCGCGCGCGCGGCTTCAGGCCGCAGGACCGGCCGGCGGTGCTGGAGCCGATGAGCACGGCGGCGGCGCCGTCGACGATGCCCGAGGAGTTGCCTGCATGGTGCACGTGCTTGACGGCTTCGACCTCCGGATGCGCTTGGATGCCGACCGCATCGAAACCGCCCATGCTGCCCATCATCTCGAAAGACGGATTGAGCGAGGCGAGCGACTGCATGTCGGTGTCCGGCCGCATGTGCTCGTCCCGGTCGAGGATGGTGATGCCGTTGACATCCTTCACCGGCACCACGGACCGCGAGAACCGGCCTTCCTTCCAGGACTTTGCGGCCCGTTTCTGGCTCTCGACCGCATAGGCATCGCAATCGTCCCGGCTGAAGCCGTATTTGGTGGCGATCAGGTCGGCGGAGATGCCCTGCGGCATGAAGTAGGACGGAATGGCGACCTGCGGCTCGATCGGCCAGGCGCCGCCCGATGCGCCGAGGCCCACTCGGCTCATGCTCTCCACGCCTCCGGCGATCACCAGCTTGTGCTGACCGGCCATCACCTGAGCGGAAGCCATGTTGACCGCGTCGAGGCCGGAGGCGCAGAAGCGGTTGATCTGCATGCCCGGGACCGACGTCTCGTACCCGGCCGCGAACACGGCCGCGCGGGCAACGTCGCCGCCTGCTTCCCCGACCGGATCGACGCAGCCGAGAACGACATCGTCCACCCTGGCGGTGTCGAGACCGTTCCGGTCGCGGAGCGCCTCCAGGGCGGTTGCGGCAAGCCGGACCGTCGGCACCTCGTGCAGGGCGCCGTCCGGCTTGCCGCGTCCGCGCGGGGTGCGCACGTGATCATAGATATAGGCTTCGGGCATCAAATCCTCCTCTGGATCGACCTGCTTTCACGGGCGATCCCGTGTAGGCGGAAGGTCGATCGGTTTTCGCTGCCGGAGCATCTTGCGTTCTTTCGAATGCCGGATGCTCCGGTTCATGTCGTCCTCACCCGGCGGCCGGCAGGGGATGTCCGGGCATGAGGTCATAGGGGTGTTTCCAGCCGGGCAGCGCCTTGATCCGCTCCAGCCATTTCGTGACATTGGGATAGGGCTCAAGGTCGATGCCGAGTTCCCCGTCGTAGAACAGATAGCCGCAGAGCGAGAAGTCGGCACTGGTCGGCTTTGCGCCGATGGCGAACTCGTTCCCGGCAAAATGCTTGTCCAGGATGCCAAGCGCGGAGCGGCCCCGGCCATCCAGCCATTTGGTCACTTCGGTTTCGCCAGTCTTGACGAGAGTGCGCAGAAAGCGGAGCGGGCCGAGCATTCCGGAGACTTTCTGATTGTCGAAGATAGTCCAGCGCAGCACCTCGCGCCGCTCCTCGTCGCTCTCGCAGCCGAACCGTCCGAACCTGTCGAACAGGTAGTCCATGATGACGGCCGACTGGGTGAGGATCGCGTCGCCGTGGATCAGGACCGGCACTTCTCCCATTTCGTTCAGCGTGTCGCGGAATTGTTCCGTGCGGGTTTCTCCGTTGAAGAAGTCGACCCATTCCGGCTCCCAGTCGGCGCCGCAAAGCTCCAGCATCAGGGCCACCTTGTAGGAGTGCCCAGACTGCGCCATGCAATGAAGAACGTATTCAGCCATAACTCGAGATCTCTCCTGGTAAATCGCATCGGAGCGGGACTATAGCGGCCGGAACGGGCTTGCGGGGTCAAATTTCCGCCAGACGGGCGCCTGGCGGACGGGTCTCAGAATGCGTCGGCCCTCAGCGACATGACCGTGCCGGAGCCTGAGGAAATCCGCGCGAGATGCGCGCCGGTTTCAGGAAGGGTGCGTTCCATGAAGAACCTGCCGAAGGCGAGCTTGTCCTCCAGCCATTCGGTCCTGTCACCGGCGCCTTCCGCAAGCCTGTCCTTGATGGTCCCGGCGATCCTCGCCCACATGTAGCCGAGGGCGGCGAGGCCGAAGAGATGCATGTAGTCCGTGGAGCCGGCCCCGGCATCGTCGGGGTTCTTCATGGCATTGTTCATGAACCACATGGTTGCGGCCTGAAGGTCGTCGGCCGCCTTCTTCAACGGACCGGTGAAGGCGGCGAGGTCTTCATTGTCCTTGTTGTCCTTCAGGAACGAATTGACCTCGTTGAAGAAGCTCATGACGGCGCGCCCGCCATTGGCCGGCAGCTTGCGGCCCACGAGGTCCAGCGCCTGAATGCCGTTCGCCCCCTCGTAGATCATGGCGATCCGGGCATCGCGGACGAACTGCTCCATCCCCCACTCGCCGATATAGCCGTGGCCGCCATACATCTGCTGGGCGTTGACCGTGTTGGCAAAGCCGGTGTCGGTCAGGACGCCTTTCAGCACCGGGGTCATGAGCCCCATCATGTCGTCGGAGAACTGCCTGGTCTTGTCGTCATCAGAGCGGTGGGAAAGATCGCCGTGCATCGCGGTCCAGATGACCAATGCCCGGGCCGCTTCGTTGAAAGAGCGGATGGACATCAGCGTGCGGCGGACATCCGGATGGACAATGATCGGGTCCGCGGCCTTGTCCGGGTTTTTCGGTCCGGTCAGCGACCGGCCCTGCAGGCGGTCCCTCGCGTAGGCAACGGCGTTCTGATAGGCGACTTCCGACTGGGCGAGGCCCTGAACGGCAACGCCGAGGCGGGCCTCGTTCATCATGGTGAACATGGCGCGTAGGCCCTTGTTCTCCTCGCCGACCAGCCAGCCGGAGGCATTGTCGTAGTTCATCACGCAGGTGGAATTGCCGTGAATGCCCATTTTGTGCTCGATGGAGCCGCACGAAACGCCGTTGCCGCCGCCCACGGCGCCATCCCCGGTAACCTCGTTGCGCGGCACGACAAAGAGCGAGATGCCCTTGGTGCCCTCAGGCGCGCCCTCGATGCGGGCAAGCACCAGGTGGATGATGTTTTCCGCCAGGTCGTGCTGGCCGGCGGAGATGAAGATCTTGGTGCCGGAAATCCGGTAGGAGCCATCCGCCTGGGGCACGGCCTTGGTCCGGATCAGGCCGAGATCGGTGCCGCAATGAGGCTCGGTGAGGTTCATGGTGCCGGTCCAGGTGCCGGCGATCATTTTCGGCAGGTAGGTCTGCTTCTGTTCCTGCGTTCCGTGCAGCGTCAGCGCCGCAACCGCGCCTGCGGTCAGGCCGGGATACATGGAAAAGGCCATGTTGGCGGAGGAGGAAAACTCGTTGAAAATGGCTGCCAGCGTGTGCGGCAGGCCCTGGCCGCCATATTCGGGATCGGCGGACAGCGTGCCCCAGCCGTTCTCGCAGAAAGCCTTGTAGGCTGCCGCGAAACCCGTGGGCGTGGTCACCGAGCCGTCGTCGTTGCGCTTGCAGCCTTGCTGGTCGCCGGTCTGGTTCAAAGGCTGCAGGACTTCCTCGGCGAATTTCCCGCCTTCGCGCAGTATCGCTTCCACCAGATCGAGCGGGGCGTCGGAAAAGCCCGGCAGGTTGGAATAGCGTTCGTAACCGAAGACGTCCTTCAACAGGAAAAGCGCGTCATCGACGGGCGCGGTATAGCTCGGCATGGAAGTCCTCCCAGATCTGCCGTTTCCAGTCTGACCTTACGTTTCCGTAAACGTCATGTCGGGCTGTTATAACCGGCCTGATTTGCCCCGTAAAGTGGGTGCCCCCACGGAAGGGGCGATAAAAATTACGCCTAAAACCGGCCTTTGGGAATGATTTTGAGCTTATCGGAACACAGTTTCGTGCGCCGAGGGTGTTTTTTATGCGCTTCGTCGGGAACGGATTCGCGCCGTCGGGACACTGAGGGAGGTGTCAAAAGAAAAACCGCCGGTCGCAACGGCCGGCGGCTTTTCTATCAGAAGCTGAAAATGCGGCCAGCCGATGCTTCGCGCGGTCGGCGTGCCGATCTGTTGAAGTGCACAATCAGCCTTCTTCGGCTTCCTTGTGCTTCAGCATGCCCGAGACGATCTCCACCGTGCGGGACAGTTCCTCGATCGCCTGTTCGATGTCCTTGCGCTGAACTTCCAGGACGGCAATCTGTTCGTTGAACCTGGAAAGGGCAACGCGAAGCTGGGTCACCTGACCGTCGCGCAGGTCGTAAAGGTCAAGCATGTCGCGGATTTCGGACAGGGAGAAGCCGACGCGCTTACCCATCAGCACCAGCTTCAGGCGTGCGCGGTCGCGGCGGGTATAAAGGCGGTTCATGCCGTCCCGCTTGGGGTTCAGAAGGCCTTTGTCTTCGTAGAACCGCAGCGTACGGAGCGTACAGCCGAATTCCTTTGCCAGCTCGCCGATGGTGAATTGGGTCTTCTTGGTGCCGTCACTCGCGGACACGACGTCCACAAGATCGTTTTCGTTCAGGATCGAAAGCGCTTCGCTCATCATTGCTCTTAGCTCGTTTTTCAGCCGTCTTCCGGCTTGTCGGGATATTCTCAACCTTGCACGAGACCGGCACCGAAGAGGCTCTCTTCAGCGTATATGCGATTGGATGCGTTTCGGTGCGCAGGTACCTGCCAGGCTCTGCGGTTCTTTTACCTTACGTTTGCGTTAACGTCCAGCCGCGCAAGGTCGGAGCGGAAAAACATTAACGGTGATTCGATTCGCACCGTGCCCGTTTCAGGCAAGAAACGAGCGAAACCTGCGGCAATTCGCATTTGGCAAGCCCGATTAACGGCCTGTTTACCCTAAATCGACAAAGTCTCTTAAAACGCTGCCCCTAATCCCCCTTGTGCAGGAGAATAGATGCAGCCCGCTGAATCCGCGGCCTGAGGAGGCCGTAAGCCCAGGGTCTAGATATGCCGGCTTGGAAGAAACACGAGGCAGGACGCCGCAGTCGTGATGCGCATGAGAGCGACGGCTACTACGATGCGCCGCAGCGTGAAGCCGCACGAAATCGTATAGAGCGCCTCACGCGCACGGCCACCGCACTCGGCGGCGGATATGATACCCGCCTGGACGAGCCGGATGACGACCTTGATGCCGTGGCCGATGAACTGGACAGGCTGCTGTCGGACCAGGAAAAGGTCGCCGCGCCCCGATCGGCCGCGCCGCGTCCCGACCGGCCGTCCCGGAGCCCGCGCCGCCGCGCTCCTGTGCGCGACACCGGCCTGGAGGATGTCCTCGGCGCCCTGGACCGGCTCGACCAGCAGGTGCAGGGGCTTGCGGGTGAAGATGACGACTACGACGACGAGGAGCCCTACCGCGCGCCGGAAAGGCCCCGGCGCCGTCCGGGCCGCTATGCGCTCGATGCCCTGCGGGAGGATGCCTATCCGGAAGGCGGCGACGACTATTACGACGATGAAGACGAGCGCGGCTACGGCCGCGACTACCCGCCCCGCGAGCGCGTTGGACGTGCGCGCCGCGAAGAGTCCATGCATGTCTACAAGGATCTCGGCAGGCGTATCGACGCCTTGCGGGCGCCTCAGGAAAAAGCCCTCGACCAGGTTCGCGAGGAGCTCGGCTCCCTGCGTGACGTACTGGGCGGCTTCTCCCGCGGCACCAATGAGACGGTCAGCCGCCAGAATGCGGAGCTGCGGCGCCTCGCCGACATGGTGGAGCGTTTGCGGGTCGACAAGACGCATGACCACCTGGCCAAGGACATCCGCAAGGAGGTTTCCGAGCTGAAGTCGATGGTCGGCCGGACCAATGTGGAAGGCGCGCTTCAGACCCTCGAACACGGCTACGCCCATATTCTGCAGCGCCTGGACGAGCTGTCCCGCGCCTCGGTCGACCCCAGGGTCATGCGCAGCGTCACAGCCCGCCTGGACGAAATTGAAGACACCTTCGCCGCCCTGCCGCGTTCGGAACATATGACGGTGCTGGAAGACCGGGTCGTCACCATTGCCGAGCGCATGGAAGAACTGCTGCAGCGCAAGGGGCATGCGGAAATCGAACCCTTGCGGGCCGAACTCCGGGAAGTGCGCGATTTCGTCGAGCAGATCGACATCAAGGGCCTGGTCGAAGGCATCGACGACCGGATGAAATTCGTCTCCGGCCGGCTGGACGACCTGGAGGTTCTGGCCCGCGAGCAGCGCGGCCTCGACAGCCGCCTCTCGGCCATGGAAGACCGCATGCCGGAGCCGGAGACCATCTCCCGGCTTCAGGGGCGCCTTGAAGACATCGTCGGCATGATGGCCGACGACCGTGCGGCGCCGGTGGACCATGAGCACATGTCCCACGTCGACCGCCGCCTCAACGAAATTGTCGACCGCCTGGAGCGCATGGAACAGGCCGGCCCGCTGCCCTCGGCGAATGCCGGTGCTTTCGAGGCGCTGGAAAAGCGGCTGGAGATGATCTCCGGAAAGATCGACACGATCGAGAAGAGGGCCTCGCGGCCCGTGCCGGTTCTCGATGCGGCCGCCATGAAGTCAAGTGGCGCTCCGGACGGCAAGTTCCTCAATCAGTTGCAGGAGCGGCTGAACGATCTGACCGTGCGTCTGGATCAGCCCAGGGATACGGTCACCACGGCGGACCTAGACAAACTGCGCGAGGAAATCGGTTCCATGCGCGCTTCCGTCGCCGCCCCGGCCTCCACGGACGCACTGGAAAGGCGGATATCGGATCTGGCCCAGATCGTCTCCAAGGGAGCCGACGCCACGGATGACAGCCGTTTCGAACTACTCGGCGAAAAGGTTGCAGCGCTCGCGGAGCAGATCGAAGAGACCTCCTCCAAGGCGCTCAGCGTTGAACAGTTCTCGCCTGTCCTGGAGCGGATCGAGCAGAGCCTCGAGCAGACCCGCACCGATGTCGCCGGCATCGCCAGGAAGGCGGCGGCCGAAGCCGTTGCGAATGCTCCGGCGCTGAAAAATTCCCAGTATGACGAAGCCATCACGGCCCTGCAGGGCGATCTGAAGCGTTTGCTGGACGCCGCCGAAGGCGGTGAAGAGCGGACCCGCAATACCTTTGACGGCGTCAAGTCCGTTCTCGGCTCCCTGACCGAACGGCTGGACAACCTGGAACGGACCGACGCCACGGCACCGGCCGCCAGTTTTTCGCCGGCCAGGAGCGAGGAGGATATCCTCGCTTTCCCGAACTACGGGTCGTCGAAGCCCCGTGAGGACAATCAGGCGAACCGGTCCGAGGGTTCGGAAAACGACCGGCCCCAGGAACGTGTGCGCGACCGCAAGGCGGATTTCATTGCCGCTGCGCGGCGGGCGGCGCAGGCAGCCTCCGCGGAAGCAGCGCAGCTTGAGAAAAAGCAAAAGGCCGGCACCGATTCCGAACTGGCCGACGAAGAGCGCGGCCGGGCGCGCGTCGGCTGGTTGCGCAACGTCCTGAAACGCGACAAGTCGGCCGCCGCCGCCGAGGCCGACCAGGAGCCGGCGGACGATCTGGAACTGGCCGTTGAGGATATTGCGGACAAGGCTTTTGAAGCCAACGACGCAACGGTTCTGCCTGGCGACCGCCCGGCGCCGGAAAACACGCCGAGCCCGGGTGGCCGGCGCCGCGCCATCCTGTACACCGCCGCCGCCGTCGTTCTTCTGATCGGGACGCTGCAGGTCTTCCGGCTGGCAGGCGATGCGCCGGACGAAGGCGCGGACCTTGCCGCCGTCACGCCGGAAAAGGTCGAGACCGTCGAAGTTGCACCTGCAAGCGAGGAAACGGATCTGACTGCTGCTGCGGCTGAGGCAACCGCACAGGAAAAGGCAGCCGAGATGGCGGCCGAGGCGGCCGCCGTAAAGGAAGCACCGGAACCAGCGCGCACCGTTGCTGCGAGTTCCGCCTCGTCAGCCACGCAGACTCCGAACCCGGAAGCCCCGGCGGAAACGTCGGCCGCCGGCTCCGCTCCCGCCATTTCCACTCCGGCTGCCTCCGCGCCGCGTTCGGCATCGGTTGCAGCCTCGGATAACGTCCAGGCCGCATCGGCAACCGGAACTCTGGCGCCTGAAACCGAACTGGCCTTCGCGCCGCCCGCTGGTGTTGCCAGCAGCTTCGGCGCGCACCAGGGCGAAAACCCGGCCGCCTTCACACCGGCCGACGATACTGCAGCCGGAACCGGTGAGGCCGCGTCCAACCTGATCGCCAACCTGCCGCCGGAAGGCGTCGGTCCGATGGCCCTGCGCAGCGCCGCGGCAAGCGGCAACCCGGCAGCGGAGTTTCTGGTCGGTGTCAAATACACGGAAGGCAATGGCGTGCCCGCCGATCTGGCCAGGGCCGCTGTCTGGTACCAGAAAGCGGCCCAAAAAGGCCTGCCGCCGGCGCAGTACCGCCTCGCCAGCCTTTACGAAAAAGGCCGCGGCGTGGAGAAGGACCTTGCCAAAGCCAGGGCCTGGTACACCAGCGCCGCTGAAGCCGGCAATGCCAAGGCAATGCACAACCTGGCCGTTCTTCATGCCGAGGGTGGCGGCGAGCAGCCGGATTATGCCGCTGCCGCCAAGTGGTTCGAAGCCGCCGCCAATTACGGCGTGAAGGACAGTCTGTTCAATCTGGGCATCCTTTATGCCGGCGGCATCGGCGTCGATAAGGATCTCGTCGCCAGCTACAAGTGGTTCGCGATAGCCGCTGACCAGGGCGATCCGGAGGCCGCCAAGCGCCGCGACGATGTGGCCAACATGATGGACCAGGAAACACTGGCCAACGCGCGGCTTGCGGTCGAGGCCTTCAAGCTGGTTACGCCGGAGCCGGCGGCGAACAAGGTCACCATGGAGCCGGACTGGGTGGACAGCGTCTCGCCGTCCGCTTCCCAGGCCTCCGTCCAGGCGGTCGACAATACCCCGATGATCCGCGCAGCGCAGGACAAGCTGAACTATCTCGGCTTCGACACGGGCACGCCGGACGGCCAGATGGGACCCCGCACGCGCAGCGCGATCCGGGCGTTCCAGCGCAGCCTGGGCCTGCCGGAAACCGGAGAAGTCGACAGCCGGCTGATGAAAGAATTGAACAGCCAGGCGATCTAGGGTACGGGGCCATACCCTGGGCTCAACGCCCCCGCAGGGCGCGATTTTGTCGAAATACGTCCTGCCGCGGCTTAAAAGCGCCGGAGCGAACCGTTATGGCGTGCCGGCTGGTTGACACACCGGCCGGCACGGGTTTTTAACCAATTTAACGTAGTCATTCCGAACTCTTATCTGCAGTTCTGTTCCGGCGTGTCCCTGTGCAATTATACCTGCCCATAGCCGAACTTCCGGTGAATATCTTCGTGATATTCTTGATGGGCGGGGCTGTGGGCTTTCTGTCGGGCCTGTTCGGCATCGGCGGCGGATTTCTTCTGACGCCCTTGCTGATCTTCTCGGGCATCCCGCCGGCCGTTTCCGTGGCCACTGTCACCACACAGGTCGTCGCCTCTTCCGCCTCTGCCGTTGTCAGCTACTGGCGCCGAAAGGCGATCGATCACAAACTGGCGGCCATTCTGCTCGTTGGCGGTGTTCTGGGGTCGTTTGTCGGCGTTGTCCTGTTCGACGTCCTGCAGACCCTCGGCCAGCTCGATCTCGTCATCTCGCTCTCCTATGTCACGTTCCTGGGAACGATCGGCGGGCTGATGCTGTTTGAATCGATCCGGGCCATCCGGCGCCGCCGCTCCGGTGTGGCTCCCAAGGCGCGCAAGCCCGGTCAGCACAACTGGATCCACGGCCTTCCGCTGAAGGTGCGGTTCCGCCGGTCGAAACTCTATGTCAGCGTGATCCCGGTGGTCGGTCTGGGTGCGATCATCGGGTTTCTGGGAACGGTGCTCGGCATCGGCGGCGGTTTCATGATGGTGCCCGCCCTGATCTATCTCCTGCGGGTTCCCACCAGCATCGTCATCGGCACGTCCCTGTTCCAGATCCTGTTCACCATGGCGGCGGCAACGGTGTTTCATTCCATGGGCACGAAAACGGTCGATATCGTTCTGGCGCTGACATTGATGATCGGCGGCGTCATCGGGGCACAGTTCGGGGCCCGCATGGGGCAGAACCTGCGCGGCGATCAGTTGCGGCTCCTCCTGGCCGTGCTGGTCCTGGGTGTCGGCCTGCGCTTTGCGGTCGATCTGCTGCTGGTGCCCGAGGACCTTTATTCCATCGCCGTCAGCAATCGGGTGGGCTCATGATACGCCGGGCCGCCCTTGTCTGCGCTCTCGTGTTGGCTGCCGGCGCCGGCGCACAGGACAAGCGGGACCTGGTGACCGCAATTTCCTCGGACGTGGTGTCGATCCAGTCCAATTTCACCGGCACGGAAATCGTGATCTTCGGCCAGGCGACCAATATCGATCCCCAGCCGGACGAGCCGAGCGGATATGATCTTGCAATCGTCGTCGAAGGCCCTCCTCAGGACGTTACAACCCGCCGCAAGGGGCGTTTCCTGGGCGTATGGGTCAACCGGGAGGGCGAGCGGTTCAAGAACGTGCCGTCCTTTTATGCCGTCGCCAGCACGATCAGCATCGGGGAAATGGCTGACCGCCGCGTTCTCGATGAACTCGGCATCGGTCTCAATCACCTCAACCTGCCGGTATCCGGGGCGTCGGATGTCGCGCTTGCCGACCGCGACGACTTCCGCCGCGCGTTCATCCGCCTCCGCCAGGAAGTGGGGCTTTATTCGGAACAGCAAACCTCGATCGAGTTTCTGACCGACACGATGTTCAGGACGAACATTCCCCTGCCGGCCAATATTCCGGTGGGCGAATACAAGGTGAAAAGCTTCCTGTTTCACAGGGGAAACGTGATTGCCCGGACCGAAGAGAGCCTGGCCGTCGCCAAGATCGGCTTTGAGCAGATCACCTTCGAGCTCGCCCAGAATTACCCGCTCATCTACGGCCTCCTCGCTGTCACGCTGGCCGTATTCACCGGCTGGCTGGCGAGCGTGATCTTCAGAAGGGACTAGGACCGCTTTCAACGCTAGTTAGTTAGTTGCCCGCCGCGTTCACCAGCCTTGCGTCATAGACTTCCCTGGCATCGAGCGGCACCAGCCGGCCGGCCATTTCCGCCTTCAACTCTTCGTGGCGGGCGGTCTCTTCGGGTGTCTTGTCCGGCTTTGCGCCCAGGCGCACGAACTCTGCGCGCACATGCCCCGGCCTGATCCGCGCCTCGACGGTCCGGCCCCGATAGGTGAACCGCCAGAAATAGGGGCCGGGATGGTCGTCGATGACGTTGCTGCCGCCAAGCGTACGGTCGACGGTCAGTCGGCCGTCGGTGGCGCAACGGGTAACCATCTCCATGCAGTCCCTGCCTCCAGGGCCGGAGAACGCGGTCTCGATCGCCACCTCCCGGCGCTCCAGGGGTTCCTCGCCGAGGAGCGGAAAGGCGGCCTGCATGGCCTTCAGCGCATGGGCAACGCCGCCCGGAAAGCCGGGGCCGTGGTATTTCAACAGTTCGGGAAAAGAGAACGTGATCGGATGGCCGTTTTCAAGAACGATGATCTTATCCATCGAGATAGGCTTTCAGGTTGGGCAGGAACCGGTCCAAGAACCTGGTGGATGCCGGCATGAAGTGGCTGCCGTGGTGGTACTGGGGATCCAGCGAGGTAATGATCATGCGGCCGGGTGTGGAGACGCGGTCCTCGTAGAAGATCGCCCGACCTTCCGCGTCCTCCGTCAGCACTGTCGCCCCGTCCGGCACGTCGAACCAGCCGTGCAGGTGCCAGGTGACATGGTCACTGGTCATTTCGTGAAGAAGCGGGTGATCAGGGCTGACGAGCCTGTTGCCGAGGTCGGCGCCGGGTTCCAGCCACCACCACCAGTTCGTCGGAACCGGGTGAAAGCGGATGGCGGGCAGCCACAGGTCCGAGTGGCTCTCACCCGTCGCCACCACGGTGCCGCCGGCGTCGAGATGGGCCGCCACGACCTCCTTCTGTGCGATCATGCGATGCGCCGGCGTGCGGCAGGGTACGAACAGGCAATCGCCTGGCGTCAGCACGCCGAAAAGCTCCTCGGGAGAGGTCACCATATCGAAGAATGCCGCATGGCGTGGGCCCTCCAGGGCCTCGATGTGGTAATAGGTGCCACTGGTCGGGGCAACGATCCTCACAGGCAGTCTCCTCCGCTTGCCCATTCGATGATCCGTCCGTGGAGGAGGGGCGGCAGGCCCTGGTCGATGCCGAACTGGCCGAGATCATTGCCCGCATGGGAGAAGACCCTGCCGCCTGCGGGGCGCGGCCAGATCCAGTCCACCGGCACCGTCCCCTGGCGCAGGCCCGTGACCGCAATCGCGCCTGCGGGCAGCGGGTTGGCGCCCCGGCCATAGAAGCCGCCGACCCCTTTGTTGGTTTCCAGATGGGAGATCTCGATGCCGTGGAAGATCGGATGCTCTGCAAGGCGCGTCTGCGCAAAGTCACGAAACGATGGCGCTTCCATCGGCTGGTAGGTCTTCAATCCGTCAAGCAGCGGCCGCACGATATGGCCGTTGAAGAACCAGCGTCCGCCGCGATCCAGAAAAGCCTCCAGCGCGTCCTTCAGTTTCATAAAGGCGTTCTGATCCAGCTGATTGTGCGTAATGATCCCGCGCGCGCGTTGAAAGTCCGAAGAGCTGAGATCTTCCTGCCGGATGACCGTCAGCCGCCCGTCTTTACCCGCCTGACAGACCGGCTCCGGCGGGTCCTCGAAGGTGGATTGGATGTAGAGCGTGGTCATGCGGCGTGACGCCCGCTGAAGGAGGGTAGGATCGCCCTGCGCTGCGCACCGTCCGGCCCGGTGAGGCTGCCCCAGGTCATGGCAACCCCGTAGAGACGGCTGAGCGGTTCGGACTGGATAAGCTCCTCCACCGGTCCGATCATCTCTTCGCCGTCAGGCATCATCAAAAGAACCCTGTCGGCGCAGGCCAGCGCGTGGTTGGGGTCGTGGGTGGTGAAGAGCACAGCATGCGCCCTGTCGGCTCTGAGGCTGTTGATCAGGTCCAGCGTGCGCGCCTGATTGCCCAGGTCCAGCGCCGAAGTGGGCTCGTCGAGGACGAGGGCCGGGGAGCCGGTGGCGATCGCCCGGGCGATCAGCACCATCTGCCGCTGGCCGCCGGACATCAGATCGTAGCGCCGCTCCGCGAGGGCTTCGGCACCGATACGCGCCAGCGCGTCGCGCGCAGCCTGCCGATCCGCCTCGCCGGGCTGGCCAAAGAGGCCGATCTGCCGGGCGCGGCCCATGGTGACGACTTCAAGGCCGGAGAGCCTGGCCTGGCTCGCGCCGTGTTGCGGCACGTAGCCGGCGATGTCCGGGGCAATGCGACGGCCGGAACTCAATGGCTGGAAGCCGAGCACCGAGCGCAGCATCGTGGTCTTGCCGCGCCCGTTCGGACCCAGAATGGCAAGGCTCTCGCCGATCCCGACCTGAAAGCTCGTGTCGGTGAAAATTGTGCGCGTGCCGAAGCGGACGCTTGCCTTGTGAAGACCAATCATGCGCGGTTCGCCTCCCGGAAATGGCGGCGCAGCAGCAGGCCGAACACCGGTGCGCCAATCAGGGCGGTCAGGACCCCCAAGGGGATCTCGGCGGACGTTGCCGTGCGGGCCAGGGTGTCGATGAAGACCAGATAGGCAGCGCCCACAAGGCCGGCGGCCGGGACCAGCGTGCGGTGATCCTCACCGACCAGAATGCGCGCCGCATGCGGGACCACGAGGCCGATCCAGCCCACGACGCCGGCAACGGCCACGGTGGTTCCGGTCATCAGGGCGATCGCTGCAAAGATGTACCAGCGCTCCCGTTCCGGATTGATGCCCATGCTCCTGGCCTCCATGTCGTCCAGAGCCAGGACATTGAGCCGGTAGCGCAGCAGCCAGACGAGTGTCAGGCCCAGTGCCAGGCCCGGTACCGCCATTCCCAGCCGCTCCCAGGTGGCGGTCGAAAAGGAACCCATCAGCCAGTAGACGATCGCGGGAAGGGACGAGTTGGGATCCGCGACGAATTGCAGGATTGAAACGAGAGCCGCGAAGAGGGCGCCGACGATCATGCCCGACAGGATGACCGAGAGGACCTCGGTGCGCCCGTCGATGCGGGCGATGAAGCCGACCAGGATCAGCGCCACGAGCCCCATAAGGAATGCCGCGCCGAGCAGCACGATGCCGCTGTAGCCGATCAGGATCATCAGGGCGCCGCCGAAGGCCGCTCCCTGGCTGATGCCGAGTACCTGCGGTGAAACGAGAGGATTGCGGAAGACGCCCTGAAGGGCCGTGCCGCCGATGGCGAGTGCACCACCGCACAGGGCGGCAAGCAGCAGCCGGGGGAGGCGCACCAGCAGCACGATACGCGCGTCGATCTCGTTCGCGACCACAAAGCCGTTGCTGACGCAGGCGTGGATGATTTCCAGCAGACGCAACGGGGAGATCTCGAAACGGCCGGCACTGAGCGCGAAAACCATGGAGACGACAAGGGCAACGGTCAGGCTGCCGAACATGCCGATCCGGCGGCCAATCCGGGCGAGAGACGGCCGGGGCATCTCACCGGCCGTTTCGGTCATGCTCATGGGCTATTCGGCCTTGAACTGGGCATAATCCGCGGCCTCGCCCTGCGTCTCGACGCGCAGGATCGTGTCGATCTGCTCGTCGTTCAGGTCATGGCCGTAGATGGTCTTGTAGGCCTTTTTCATCTCTTCCCGCAGATCGTACTGAAAGATCTCCGGATGCAGCAGTTTGGCAAGCCACATCCAGGTCAGCGGGCTCTCCTGGTTGGGCGGATCCCAGCGATAGCCGCCGAGCGGCATCTTGTAGATGCGTTTGCCTTGCGCAGCGTTGGTGAGGCCCAGGATCGGGTCATTGTAGATCCGGTCGGTCCTGAGCTCGTCCTCGAAGGAATTCAGCAGGATGACATCCGGGTTCCAGGCGGCAATCTGTTCCGCGTTCACGTCGGCCCAGCCCGCGGGCAGGGAGGCCGAGGCCACCTTGCCGCCGGCCAGCTTGATGTAAAAGGCGTTGTAGTTGCCTTCTTCACCGGAGGTGCGCAGCACTTCCTGGGCACGCAGCAGATAGAGCACGGAGGGCTTGTCCTCTTCCGGGATCTCCGCCGTTTTGGACTGGATCTCCTGCAACACCTGCTCGCGCCAGTCGATCAGCGCGGCGATGCGCTCCGGCTTGCCCATGGCTTCGGCGGCCCACGTCATGTATTCGCGGGTCTTGGCCTCCGTGCCGTAGGAGATCAGCATGGTGGTGAGACCGGCATTGAGGATCGGATCGACATAATCCGGTCCGCGTCCGGCCCACTGGATCACCAGATCCGGACGGGTGGCGGCCAGTTCTTCCACATTTGGAATGAAATTCGGTGCGGTGATATCGGAGGAAATGTCCTTCGCGGTGGGAAAGATCTCGCCCAGAATCCCTTCCAGGATTGCGCTTTTGGCCCGCGGGTTCATGCCGACGAGGCGTTCGGTGCCGCCGTCGATGGCGATCAGCGTGGACGCCATAGGGATGGGAATGGACGCGATGCGTTCCGCCGGTCTGGCAAGCGAAACCGTGCGGCCCTCGTGGTCGGTAAAGCTGATTTCATCGGCGCTCGCCGTCATGGACATCGCGGCCGCAAGCCCTGCGGCCGCAGTCATTCTCAGGTGGCGCAACATGGCCATCCCCCTTTGTGGAAACTCGTATTGCAAGGCAACGCTCTGCGCTGCCTCGGGGGATGGTCATATTTAACATGACTATTTCAGTCAAGTATTGCGGCGAAAAAATATGAGTTTTCGATTCACATTTTATAGGTTGTGACAGTACCCGCTCACCGGCTGCTCTGCGAGCAGTGCCACGATGGACGCCCATGTGCCGTCGGCGATCAGACCCTCTATATGCGCCTGATGGAGACCCTGGCTTTCCCATGTTTCGACCAGCGTATACCGGCAGGTATCGTCCACGTGCTGGAGGACATCGACGGCCTTGCAGCCATCGGCGCCGGGGAGGTCTCTTGAAACGGAGCACATGATCGCCTCAAACGCCTGCCGGTTTTCTTTCTTTGCCCGAAACTGAACAACGACTTTCACGGTCAAGAACTTTTCCTTTCACAATGGAGGTTTAACCGGTGTGAAGGAATAGGCATCGAAGCTGGACCGGGATAGATCCGATCCTGTCGAAGGTATGCCTGATCCTGCAGGAGCGGACCTCAGCTCCTGACCGTTCCCAGCTTCCTGACAGTCTCGGCATATCGCCGTGGCGGCAGACCGAATGCGGAATTGAAATCGCGATTGAAATGAGAGGTGCTGGCATAGCCGGCCGCTTCTGCCGCCAAGGCGACGCTGATCTGTGCGGAGAGCAGATATTGCCGAGCCTTCTCGAGGCGGATTTGCTTCCGGTACTGCATTGGGGACATGCCCAGCAAGGCACTAAATCTGTGCGCAAATCGCGATGGGCTCATGGCGATTTGCGAGGCAATCTGATCTATGCTGAGATCATTCCGATGAGCATGGGCCTCGATGAAGCGCATAGCTCTTACCAGCCTTGTATCCTCCTCGGCAATCGCCGATTTCAGGACGCTGAAAGCGTTCGAACGCAGGATCCGATAGCAGATTTCCTGAAGGCACAAGGGCGCCAGAACGTGGCAGTCGGCGGGATCGCCGAAGCTTTCGACAAGGCGCAGCAGCGGATCTGCAAGGGCCTCGCTCAGTGGCTCGCAGAAAAACGTTGCATCCGTTTCCGTCTTGCCTGCCTGTGTTCCCGTCTCCACAAATCGGATCAGGGTTTCAGCGAGCAGATCGGGAGGCAGTTGCAGTTTCAGGGCAATGTAAGGTTCGGACCTGCTCGCCTCTACGGTTGCATCATAGTCCGTGTCGCCATGCATGGTGATGATGTTGCCGCTGTCGTTCACGACGCGGTTTTTCCTGTAGGTCACGATCTTCCGCCCGGAAATTGCGACGGCAACGGACAGCCCGCGATTGCGTCCACGGTGATAGGGCACGCTTTCCCGCAGTTTCAGAAGCCAGGCATTTGCAAGCGGTGTCGGCGTAACACCTTCCGACTGGGCGAGACGGCTTACAGCGCGAGCCAAGGCGGCGCGAGACGACGTGTCGGCACTTGTACGGTCTGAAAGCGTTGGACGAATAACGGTGGGTTGCATGGCTCCGGCTTATCCAATCGGCCCGCAAGGCACAAGCACTTGCCGGAGACGGCATTCAATCGCCGACCAGCCGGCTCGCCGTGAACGGAAACAGCCGGTCGTTGCCGAGCAGGAAGACCGAGTACTGGCGGCGGCGGAAGATCATGCCGTAGGCCTGATCGGTCACATTCAGGCCGCCGGTCAGCGCGCCGAAGGCCGGCAGCACGAGGCGGGTGCCGTCGGTCACGAAGCAGGGGCGGCGGATGGAGCGGCCGAAGCGACGCACGCGGGCCGCCGGATGGAGATGGCCGCAGACTTCCCCTGCAGCCGCCGCGGTGCCGATTTTTTCAACCGGCTCGTGGCGGAAGGTGAGCGGGCCGATGGTGACTTTGTCGACGGTTTCGCCGCACAGGCGCACCGGTGCCACGGGATCGTGGTTTCCGGTCACCCAGATCCATTCCCGTCCAAGCTGCAGCGTGGTCAGCATGGCGCGATAGGGGACGGGCAGCCGGTCGGAGCCGTTGGCGTCGTGGAAACTGTCGCCAAGGCAGATGACCCGCGCCGGATCGAAGGCGTCCATCACCCCGGCAAGCTTTTCCAGCGTTGCGCCCGTATCGTAGGGAGGCAGAAACTGGCCGCGCCGGGCATAGCTGGAGGCTTTTTCGAGGTGAAGATCGGCGACAACCAGGGTTGCTTCATCGGGCCACCACAGCACGCCGCTGTCGTGAAGGCCGATCAACTGGCCATTGATCTGAATGTCATGACACACCGGCGCAGCCGTGTACTTGCGCAAATGTGACGTGAGAGCACTCATTATTCCATAGCCTCCAGGATCAACTCTTCTGCCGCCTCTTCCAGCAATATGTCCATGGCTTCCCCGTAGACCGGCTCCTTTCCGATTTCCAGGAGAACGGGCACGGCGAGGGGAGAGACGTGCGGGAGGCCAGTATGGGTGATTCGTCCACGGATTCGGGCAAGAAGTTCCCCTAAACGGAAGATATCCAGAAGTCCTTCGGCCGCATCGTTCCATGTGGCCTTGAGAAGGATGTGATCGGGTTCATGGGCGCGTAGCACGTCGTAGATCAGGTCGGTCGAAACGGTGATCTGCCGGCCCGACTTCTCCTTCCCCGGATGGCGGCGCTCTATCAGACCTGCAATCACCGCGCAATTGCGAAACGTGCGTTTCATCAGGCTGGATTCGGCGAGCCAGGCATCGAGGTCGTCGCCCAGGATGTCTTGTTCGAAAAGCGCATCGAGGTCGATGCGCCCGGATGAGAACAGCAGCGACAGGTCGCCGAGACCCCAGATGGCAAGGGCGTAGTCATTGGCGACGAAACCCATCGGCCGCGCCCCCATTCGTTCCAGCCGCCGCGTCAGCAGCATGCCGAGGGTCTGGTGCGCAAGCCGCCCCTCGAACGGATAGCAGACCATGTAATGCTTGTTGGCCCGCGGAAAGGTTTCCACCAGCAACCCGTCCCTGGCGGGCAGGACCGATTTGTCCCTCTGGATCTCCAGCCAGTCGCGGACCTGATCCGGCAGGTCCTTCCATGTCTCGGGCGTTGCCAGCATGGTGCGCACGCCCTCGGCGAGATAGGTGGAGAGCGGGAACTTGCCGCCCATATAGGCGGGGATCATCGGGTTGTCGGCCCTGGCCCGCGACACAAACGCCTCGTTTTCGCGGATCGCCTCGAAGCGCAGCACTTCGCCGCCGAACAGAAATGTGTCGCCGGGCGTCAGCTGCTCGATGAAATATTCCTCGATCTCCCCCAGCCGCCGCCCGCCGCGCCCCACCGGGGCACGCCGCCCGTCGGCTTTGGATTTCACCAGCCGCACCTTCAGCATGGGCGCCTCGACGATGGTGCCGACATTCAGCCGGTATTGCTGCGCGATCCTCGGGTGGGCGATGCGCCAGCGCCCCTCCTTGTCCTTGCGCAGCTTGGCATATTGCTCATAGCTCTTGAGCGCGTAGCCGCCCGTGGCAACGAAATCGAGAACCTTTTCGAAGGTCTCCCAATCCAGATGCCGGTAGGTCTCCGAGGAGCGGATCTCGTCGAAGGTCGCCACCGCATCCAGCGGATCGGCGCAGGCAAGGCCCAGGAGATGCTGGGCCAGCACATCCAGCGCCCCCTTGCGCAGCGGCGGCGTGTCCTGGTCGCCGCGCATGGAGGCTGCGAGCGCCGCCTGGCATTCCAGGACTTCGAACCGGTTGGCGGGGACGAGGACCGCCTTGGAGGGCTCGTCCATCCGGTGGTTCGCCCGGCCGATCCTCTGGGCGAGGCGGCTGGCCCCCTTGGGCGCGCCGATGTTGATGACCAGGTCGATGTCGCCCCAGTCGATGCCCATGTCGAGCGAGGAAGTCGCCACGACCGCCTGGAGCTTTCCACCCGCCATTGCCGCTTCCACCCTGCGCCGCTGGCCGACATCGAGAGAGCCGTGATGGAGCGCGATCGGCAGGGTATCGTCATTGATGCGCCAGAGCTCCTGGAACACCATCTCCGCCTGGCTGCGCGTGTTCACGAACAGCAGCGAGACATTGTGCGCCTTGATCAGGTTGTACATGTCCCGGATGGCGTAGCGGGAGGAATGGCCCGACCAGGGCAGGCGTTCCTCCGAATCGAGGATGGAAATGTCCGGTTGGGCGCCTCCCGTCACCTCGACCACATGCGCAAGCGCCCTTTTGTCAGTGTCCGGCTGACCCACGAGATAGGCCCGCAAATCGTCCGGCTCGGCGACGGTGGCCGAAAGGCCGATGGTTCTCAATCCGGGCGCAAGGCGCCGCAGCCGGGCAAGCCCGAGCGCCAGAAGGTCGCCGCGTTTGGAGGTCACCAGCGCGTGCAACTCATCGAGGATCACGGTCCTGAGCGAAGCGAACAGCCGTGACGAGGCCGGGTCGGACAGAAGCAGCGCGATCTGCTCCGGTGTCGTCAAGAGAATGTCCGGCGGATTGAGCTTCTGGCGCTGGCGCTTGTGGGAGGGCGTGTCGCCGGTTCTGGTTTCCAGCCGCACCGGCAGCCCCATTTCGACGACCGGCGCTTCCAGATTTCGCGCGATATCGACGGCAAGCGCCTTCAACGGCGAGATGTAGAGCGTGTGAATGCCGCCGCCCGCCTGACCCGGTCTGGGCTTGCTCCGTTCTTCCAGTTCCACCAGGCTCGGCAGAAAGCCGGCCAGCGTCTTGCCGGCCCCGGTCGGGGCGATCAAGAGGGTCGAATGGCCCTGCGCGAGATGATCGATCAACTGCAGCTGATGCGGTCTCGGAGCCCAGCCCCGGGAAGCAAACCAGCTCTGAAACCGATTGGGTAGAAGCGCAGCATCCATCGGGCTTTTTTAGGCCAAGAGCCCGCAAAAGGCGAGGGGAGACGGCAAAAATGTTCTGCTTGTGTTCCTGCGACCCTTCCTGTGTAATCCTGGACGCATTGCATCGGCCTCTTGAACGTCCTCGGATTGCGGAAGATCGATTGGCGGGCAGCGTGCAGTTCAGGGGCACGTCATGGCAATCTTTAGCAAAAGGGCTATCTAGCACCTGATGTCAGACCTTCTCACCGTCACGCCGGCCGGCCTCTTCTGCCCCGCTGCCGGGGCCTACATCGATCCGGTCCGGCCGGTCGAAAAGGCCATCATAACCCACGGTCACGCGGACCATGCCCGCGCCGGTCATGGCGCGGTGCTGGCGACGCGCCAGACGCTCGACATCATGGCAATCCGCAACGGCGCCGATTTCTGCGGGTCCGCCCAGGAAACCGGCTATGGCGAGGTTGTCCGATCCGGGGATGTGGAGGTTTCGCTCCATCCCGCCGGACACGTGCTGGGTTCGGCCCAGGTGCTGTTGAACCGCGCCGGACGGCGCACGGTCGTCTCCGGCGACTACAAGCGCCAGGCGGATCCGACCTGCACGCCGTTCGAGCTGGTGCCTTGCGAAACCTTCGTCACCGAAGCCACGTTCGGTCTTCCCGTCTTCCGGCATCCGCCGGCCCGCCAGGAAGTCGAAAAGCTGCTGTCGTCGCTCGACCTCTTCCCCGGCCAGACGCATCTGGTCGGAGCCTACGCCCTCGGCAAGGCTCAGCGGGTGATCGCGGAATTGCGCGCCGCCGGCTATCACAAGACGATCTACCTGCACGGCGCGCTGGAAAAGCTGACCGCCTATTATCAGGAGCAGGGAATTGCACTCGGGCCCATCGAACCGGTCGCAAAGCGCGGCAAGGAGCTCTCGGGCGAGATCGTCCTCTGCCCGCCGGGCCAGCTTAGCGACCGTTGGGCGAGACGCTTCGGCGATCCGGTCGCCGCCATGGCCTCCGGCTGGATGCGGGTCCGCGCCCGCGCGCGCCAGCGCGGCGCCGAACTCCCCCTGATCGTCTCAGATCATGCGGACTGGGACGATCTCTGCCGCACGATCCTTGAGACAGGCGCGCAAGAAATCTGGGTGACGCACGGAGCCGAAGAAGCTCTTGTGCATTGGTGTGAAATGAATGGACGAAACGCGCGTCCTCTCAATATGATCGGCTATGATGAAGACGAAGACACAGACAACACGCCGGCCGTGGAGATTTAGGCCGAACCGGACCGCTTCGGCCGTATGTGGTGCCGGCTTGTTCAGGCATTTGCGGGCTGGAACGGCAGCCGCGATCCTTGTGGGAGACAGTCATGGCGGATGACGGTGGATTTGCAGGTACCGGCAACGGACAGGCCAACGGGGCCGGCTCCGGCGGCAGCGGCGGGGCGGAAGAAGCAATTGCCGAGTTGTTCGACAACTACCAGGCCGGGTTCAACGATTATGATATCGACCGGATCTGCGATTGCTTCGCCTTGCCCACGATCATCTGGCAGCATGAGAAGGGCCATGTCTTCAACGATGAGGAAGAGCTGATCGAAAATATCGAGGCTCTGTTGAAGGCGCTTGAAAAGGAAGGGGTCACCCACTCCGATTTCCACGTGGCCTCAAGCCATGTCAGCGGGTCGGCCGCACTCGTGACCCTCGACTGGTCGCAGGAAACGGCCGATGGCGAGGCCGTCCTGGAATTCACCTGCCATTACCAGCTTATCCTGGACGACAGCGACTGGATGATCGCCTGCATAATCAACGACTGATCTGCGCGCGGCGATGAGATCGCGTGAAGGCCGGAAAGCAGCTTTCCGGCTGTCCTGGCAAAAGGACTGCATCCGGGCGTGTAGGCCCGGATGCAGACTGATTATTTCTTCGCCTTTTCCGCCTTGCGTTCGGCGCGTGACGGCTTGTTTTTCTTGATCGTCTTTTTCTTCGGCGGCCCGGATTTTACCGCATCGCGGGTTCTGGGTTTCCGGCGGCTGGTGTCCGGATCTCCAGCGCCGCGCGGTTTTCTCGGCGCTTTGTGCTCATCGCCGTCGAGGTCGCGGGCAAGGGCCTTCATGTCCAGCGGTTCATAGGCCGGATGATGCGGTACGGCCTCGTCATCGCCGGACCGGCGCCGTTTCTTGCCGTGGGGCCCATCACCATCCCGTTTGCCGGCGTGTTTCGGACGGCTGGATTTCAGGCGGTCTTCCGGGCCGAGGCTCTCGTAATCAGGGGCATCCGCCCTGGGGGCACGACGCTTGGGAGGGGCGCCGCGCGACGTGCGATCGTTGCCTTCCCGCGGCGGGCTCGGGATCTTGCCGCCCCGCGCGTCCAGCAGCGTGATGGTGACATTCTCCTCGCCGGTGCCTTCGCGCTTGACCACGTCGGCAAACCGCGCGGCATGGCTGCCGGCGATTTCGAAATAGAGCTGGTTCTGGAAGATCTTGATCGCCCCGACTTCCTTTTTGGTCACATGGCCGGCGCGGCAGATCAGCGGCAGGATCCAGCGCGGCTCGGCCCGCTGGCGATGTCCGAGAGACAGCGAGAACCAGACCCCGTCTTCGAACTTGCCGGTGATTTCCGCGCTGCGTCCGCCCACGGAACCGGAATCCCGGCCCTTGAGCGGCGCGTCGCCGAGCTCGGAAACCTCTTCGGGCGCCGGCAGACGGGACTGGCGCAGCTTGACGAAAGCGGCTGCGAGCCGTTCGGCGCTGTGAAGCGCAAGCAGCTCCATGGCCACTGCCCGTTCTTCTTCGTCCAGCTCCACCGACAGGGCGGGATCGGCGAGGAGGCGTTCCTTGTCCTTGGCACGGATGTCGTCGGCGGTCGGCGCGCCTTTCCAGGTGGCGGTGATCCCCGCGTACTGGAGAACGCGCTCCGCCTGGCGGCGGCGCGGGAACGGAACCATGAGCACGCAGGTGCCCTTGCGCCCGGCGCGGCCCGTGCGGCCGGAGCGGTGCAGCAGTGCCGACTTGCCGGTCGGCAGATCGGCATGGATAACCAGGTCCAGGTTGGGCAGGTCGATGCCGCGGGCCGCCACATCGGTCGCCACGCAAACCCGGGCTCGTCCGTCCTTGATGGCGGCCAGGGCGCTGGAGCGCTGTTCCTGGCTGAGCTCGCCGGACAGGGAGACGATGGAAAAGCCCCGGTTGGCCAGACGCGAGGTCAGGCGGCTGACGGCTTCCCGTGTGGAACAGAAGACGATCGACCGTTCGGCGTCATGCAGGCGCAGCACGTTGATGATCGCGTTTTCGCGCTCATTCGGTGCGACCGGATGCGCGACATACGCGATGTCGCCATGCTGTTCGCGGGCGTTGACGGTGGACACCCGGACGGCGTCCTTCTGGAACCGCTTGGCAAGTTCGGCAATCGACTTTGGAACCGTTGCGGAAAACATCAGTGTCCGCTTTTCCCGCGGCGCGGCATCCAGGATGAATTCCAGATCCTCGCGGAAGCCCATGTCGAGCATTTCGTCGGCTTCGTCGAGAACGACGGCGCGCAGCTCGGACAGATCCAGGGCGCCGCGTTCGATATGATCGCGCAGGCGGCCGGGCGTTCCGACCACGATATGGACGCCGCGCTCCAGCGTGCGCCGCTCGGTCCGCGGATCCATGCCGCCGACACAGGAGGCGGTCTGCGCGCCGGCTTCGTTGTAGAGCCAGGCGAGCTCTTCTTTCACCTGCAGCGCAAGCTCGCGGGTCGGGGCAATGGTAAGCGCCACGGGAGCGCCCGCTTTGCCCAGGTGGTTCTCACCGCGCAGAAGGGTCGGCGCGAGTGCCAGGCCGAAGGCGACGGTCTTGCCGGAGCCGGTCTGGGCGGAGACGAGCATGTCCGCCTCCGGAGGCGATACGTTCAGGACGCTTTCCTGTACGGGAGTGAGGCTTTCAAAGCCCCGTTTCGCCAGCGCGGCCGACAGGGCCGGGGCAAGAGACGTCAAATCAATCATAGGAATCTTTCAACTGCTCCGGATCATCTGCGTGCCAGTCAGCAGTCTACCGGATCGGGTGGCGTTTGCGTCAACCCGTGGATGGGCGCGCCTTATACAGAGAAAAACCCGCCGCGTCCATCCCGGATATGGGCAAGGCCTTGATAGCCGGCAATGTGCAGCCGGCACGGAAGGACTTGTGCTCAGGCGCCTTTCGCGGTTCTCCTGTCGGCATGCATGCGTTTTCCCAATTGCTGGACCGGCTTTCCCTCGAGCCGCGCCGGTTGGCCAAGGAGGCGTTGCTGGTGCGCTATTTTGGCGAGACCGGTGACCCCGACCGCGGCTATGCGTTGGCGGCCCTGACCGGCGATCTCACCTTCAAGCACGCCAAACCGGCCCTGCTGAGGGGATTGATCGGCGAACGCACGGACCCGCACCTGTTTGCCCTGTCCTATGACTTTGTCGGCGACCTGTCGGAGACGATCGCGCTGATGTGGCCGGGGGGCGCGGAGAGCGGAGAAGAGGCACGGGTGAAGGCGCCCGCTCTCTCCGAGGTGGTCAACCGGCTGGAGAGCGCCGGGAAAACCGATGTCCCGCGCCTGCTGACCGCCTGGCTGGACAGTCTGGACGAGGACGGCCGGTGGGCGTTGCTGAAGCTGGTGACGGGCGGACTTCGCGTCGGCGTCTCCGCGCGCCTGGCCAAGACCGCCGTCGCCCGGCTGGGCGACCTCGATGTCTCGGACGTGGAGGAGGTCTGGCACGGCCTTGAGCCGCCCTACGAGCCGCTGTTCGCCTGGGTCGAGGGACGCGCCGAACGTCCATCGAGCAAAGATCCCGCGCCGTTCCGCCCGGTGATGCTTGCCCATCCGCTGGATGAAAGCCGCGATCCCGACCTTCTCCCGGCCGGCGACTTCGCCGTCGAGTGGAAATGGGACGGCATCCGTATTCAGGCCTCGGCAGGGCATTCCGATCGGGGGGAACATGTCCGGCGCCTGTTCAGCCGGACCGGCGAGGATATCTCGAAGGCGTTTCCCGATCTTGTCGAAGCACTCGATTTCGATGCCTGTCTCGATGGCGAGCTCCTGGTGATGTCCGGCGGACTGGTCCGGCCATTCGCCGATTTACAGAAGCGCCTGAACCGCAAGACGGCCGGCCCGAAACTGCTCAAGGACTATCCGGCCGCGATCCGCGCCTATGATCTGCTGTTCCTGGAGGGGGAGGACCTGCGCCCGCTTCCCTTCAGGGAGCGCAGACGTCGGCTGGAGAGCTTTGTCGGCGGCCTTGCTCACCCGCGGATCGATCTCTCGCCCATGGTCGATGCCGATGACTGGGAGGCGATTGCCGCGGCGCGCGCACATCCGCACGAGCATCTGGACGAGGCCAGCGCCGAGGCCGTGGAGGGCGTGATGCTGAAACGCTGGGATGCCGGCTACGTGTCCGGCCGCCCGAAGGGGCTCTGGTACAAGTGGAAGCAGGAACCGCGCTTGATCGACGCGGTGCTGATGTATGCGCAGCGGGGCCATGGCAAGCGGTCTTCGTTTTACTCCGACTACACGTTCGGTGTGTGGAGACAGGGCGAGGCGGGGCTGGAACTCGTGCCGGTCGGCAAGGCCTATTTTGGCTTCACGGATGAGGAATTGCGGGAAATCGACCGGTTCGTGCGCAACAACACCGTCAATCGCTTCGGTCCCGTGCGGGAGGTGGCGCATGGCCCGGACAAGGGGCTGGTGCTCGAAGTGGCGTTCGAGGGGCTGAATCGCTCCACTCGCCACAAATCCGGCGTCGCCATGCGCTTTCCGCGGATTTCAAGGCTGAGGTGGGACAAGCCGCCTTCCGAGGCGGACAGCATCGTTTCTCTGGAAGCCCTGCTGCCGCCGATGGATGAATGACACACATTGGATTAATTTGGATTAGTATCGGAAGCTGAATCGGCGACCAGCCGTGGTTTGGCCACGTAAACGTGGCAAACATCATGGCGCGCGACAGCAACAACCGGAGAGGCTCCATGACGTTCCGCAACACTATGTCCGCATCCCTGCTTGGGGGCGTAGCGGCCGTGTTCATTTTCTCGGCAGCCGCCATTGCTCAGGACAAGGTCGACCCGGCGGATGCGCAAGACGTGACTGACGGCCGGGCCGACCGGTTTTCACTCGTGGCGATCGACGGCGACATCTTGAGAGTCGACCGGCAAAACGGCACGGTCTCGATCTGCGAAGAGCAGAACGACGCCTGGCGCTGCAATCCGGTTCCCCTCGCGGAAGAGGCCTATATTGCCGAAATCAACGAGCTTGCAGACGAAGTCGACCGGCTGACCGCCCGGCTGGAGGAGCTGGAAGATGACGGAGCGGGCAAACCGTTGCCGCCCGCCACGGTTCCGGGCCGGCCGCAAACCGGTGAAGGCGACAAACCCTCCAGGCTCGACAAGGAAGATGAAGAGGAGCTCGAGAAAGTCCTGACCTTTACCGAAAGTGCAATGCGGCGCTTTTTCGGAATGGTGCGGGAGCTTCAGAAAGAGTTCGAGGAAGAGGGTAGGTAGACGCCCCTTTCTTCCTCAGTCTATCAGCATCTTGTTGATGGACTGATGGGCCTCCTCGGGCATGCCGACGGCAACCCGTGTCTTCAGGTCCATGGTCAGCGCCACGACGTCCAGCGTGGCGACCAGCCGGCTCGTCCGGCTTTCGAACAAATGATGGCGCATCGAGAATGTCCTGGGGGTGACCGCGGTAAATCCGGTTGCAACCACCACCGCGTCGCCGGTCTTCAGCGGGGTAACCCAGGCCAGCTTCATCTCGACCGCGACGCGGCCGTAGCCGTTCTTGACCAGATAGGCGCGTGTCATGGGTGTCCGCTGCCAGACATGGGCAACCCCGTCCGTGCAGCAAGAGAGGGCATATTGATCATCCGCCTTGCCGTCGACGCCGATATCCCGAGGCAGAACCGTTCCGCGGTAACAGATCTTGGCACCCTTGTTCAAAAGGCCGGCAAGGGTGGAACGTGCACCGTTAGGGCTGGTCTGAATGCCTTTGGGGCTGGCCTCGGCAATCATGGCGCTCTGAAATTCCTTGAACCTCTGGCGCAGTGTCTTTGCCGAGTTGGCATTCGGCTCGTAGCCGTCAAGGGCGGTCGCCGCAAGATCCCCGCTACTCCCCTCGCGCATCTCGTGCACGACGGTCAGCATATGCGGGCCGTCGAAAGCGATCGAAGACTGAACGGTGATCAGGTCGCCGGTGCGCAATTCCTTGTGGAAGCGCACATGGCGCACACGGCGCGCGCCGACCAGCGTCTCGTTCAGGCCTGAAATCAATCTGAACTGGCGATCGGCTTCTTCGAACCGGCTAAAATAGAATTGGACGTTTAAATGATCGTTTTCGTCGCATTCCCAACGGTTCACGAATGAAAACAAGGTAGCCTGAATCGTCATGCTGAAATTTTCTTGTGCCTAGAGTTTTGGACTATATAAACGCTTTCGAATCTGTTTCCCTTGTTACTTCCTTTGTGTTGATTATCAACAAAAATGTAGATTGTGCAAAAAAAATAGTTGGGGTGCCGGTTTAGTAAAGGCGAAAGCATAGGTTCTCCTGCGGCAGTTTGAGATCGAACCACAGGTTGATGCTGTAATGAAATTCACGTGGCGGCCGTCAATACTTTGAATGCCGATTTCCAGGGGCGATCCTGCCGGCGCTGCGAAACCGGTTGCCTTGGTCAAAAGCATCGTTTGACTTGCACGCGTCAGCTGTTGCAAACATACTTCACAAAAGGCCGCAACAACGGGCTCCATGCCTGAATCCCATTTGGTCTTGTAGCGCGCGGGGAGGTTGGCGCGCTCGGCAATTAGGAGTTGTTATGCGGAAGCAAGACCGTTGAGGGAGGTGTAACAACGTGTCGACGACATCGTACCGTTTCATTATCGCGGATGACCATCCCTTGTTCCGCGGCGCCTTGCGTCAAACGCTCGAGACTCAATATCCCGATGCCTCGATCGAAGAGGCCGGCGCACTGGAGGACGTCACCGCGAGCCTGGAAAAGGATGGCGACGTCGACCTCATTCTGCTGGACCTGTCCATGCCCGGGATGCGCGGTTTCTCAGGGCTCATGTATCTGCGCGCGCAATATTCCGGCGTGCCCGTCGTCGTGGTCTCCGCGAATGAGGACCCGCAGGCCATTCGGCGCGCCATGGAATTCGGCGCCTCCGGCTTCATTCCGAAATCCCACGGCATCGAGGTGATCCGCGAGGCGATTTCCGCGGTCATGTCCGGCAACGTGTGGACACCGCCCGACGTCGATCTGACCGCCGATGACGGCAGCGGAGACCTGGTTCAGCGGCTTGCGACACTGACGCCGCAGCAGGTACGCGTTCTGATGATGCTCTCCGAAGGTCTGCTGAACAAGCAGATCGCCTATGAGTTGTCCGTGTCGGAAGCCACCGTGAAAGCGCATGTCTCGGCCATCCTGCAGAAACTCGGCGTTGAAAGCCGGACGCAGGCGGTGATTGCCGCTTCAAAGATCGAGGCCGGCCAGTGGCAGCTTGGCACGGACGAGCAGGCAGCTGTCGAAGCCCAATAGAGCCATACCCCAGTTGGCCTGCAGCGATCCCCGGTCTTCCGGTCAATCTCATAGGAAGTCTCTTCCTGGCCGTGACACATGTCGGCTCCGGACGCCGGCGCGAAACGCCGGAAACGGGCCAGGAAGGCGGTTACCCGCAGTCGATTTTCACCGCTGCAAAGCGTGAGCGAATCACGAATTAGGTGAGAATCCCGCCTATCGTTTTACCGGAATTTCAGGGAATACATGTAACGCTTGCCTCTCGCGGGTCCAATCCCCGCGCGAGTAGCGGGTACATGTTCGGACACAAAATGCGGCCTGGCGCCAACTGGAAGCTGATCTTCCAGACAATCTGCATGGCATTTCTGTCTCCCGGAGGCAGTGTCGGAAAGCATTCCGGGACCCCGCTTGCCTCGCAGACCGGCGAGGCCGGGGATGTCCCTTGCCGTGCGTTTCTGCTGGCCTTCGGTCATCAGGTTGTCGATGAAGCGCTGGCCCGCAGGGTCCGTGCCGCACAGATTGGCGCCATTGCTCGTCTCACGCCATTTTCCATTCTTGCGAACGTCGCCAGCGCAATCGCGGCAACGCCGGTTTTCCTTCAGTTCGTACCGACGTCCTACGTCGTCGCGTGGCTCATCGCCATTGGCGGTTTCCTCGCCTATACGACGCATCAATGGTTCGGCGCCACGCGCGCGCCGATTGAAACGGCTTCGCGCAGAAGCCTGTCGCGAGCGGTCCGGCACGCGACGATCCTCAGTGCTCTCTGGTCGCTGCTTCCGCTTGCCGCCTTTGCCCTCGGGGATTCCACGGGAATATGGATCGCCTCAGCGGTGACCACCGCGATGATCTGTGGCGGCGCCTTCACGCTGGCCACTGTTCCCCAGGCGGCGTTTCGCTGGGTTGCCATTCTCTATCTCTCCTCCCTCGTGGCGCTCACGCTTCATTCAAGCGCGTCCACGTGGCCGCTCTTTTTCCTCCTGACGAGCTACACCGTGGTCGTGATCGGCAGCGTGGCGTCGACAGGCTGGCTGTTTGCCTCGCACTTCGTGGCCGAAGCCGAACTGGACGAGCGCGGCGAACTGATCGCCCTTCTGATGAACGAGTTCGAGGAAAAGGACAGCGACTGGACCTGGGAAGCCGACAGCAAGGGCAACTTGCGAAACGTATCGGAGAGGTTTCTGCACGCGAGCGGCCGCACGCGCCTTGAGCTTCATGCAATGCGCATGATCGACCTGGCCTATTCGCTCGACGAAGCCGACGCGCGAACGGCCGTTGCCGAACTTGAGATGATGACCGGGCGTCAGGAAGCGTTCCGCGACATCGTCATCGGAGTGGATGTCAACGGTGAGGCGCGCTGGTGGTCGCTGGCAGCCCGCCCTGTCTTTGACGAGCAGGGAGCCTTCTCAGGCTATCGCGGCGTTGCCTCCGACATTACCGAATCCCGCAGGGCCAGCGCTCTCGTGACCCATCTTGCCGAACATGACTCCCTGACCGGCATCGGCAATCGAAGCTGGTTCCTGAGGCGGGCGGAAATGCTTCTGGAACGTCAGAAGCAGGCCGGCCGCTCCACGCTGACACTGTTTCTCATCGACCTGGATAACTTCAAGGTCGTCAACGATACGAGCGGCCACCCGGCGGGCGACGAACTGCTCAAACAGGTCGCAAGCAGATTTGCCGAGCTCGGCAAGGGCGGAACCGCGCTTGCCCGGTTCGGGGGCGATGAATTCGCCGTTCTCGGTCAATTCGTCAGCGAAGAGGCTGCCGGTGCCTTCGCGCAGGAACTCATCAGGGCGGCACGCAAGCCGTTCAGAATCGGTCTGCGCGACTTTGCCGTTGGCGCCACGATCGGATTTGCCCGCTTTCGGGACAAGCGGGATGCGATCGACGATCTGTTGCGCAAGGCCGACATTGCGCTCTACAAGGCCAAGGAAGGCGGCCGTGGCCGCGCTCTTGCCTTCGAATGCGAGATGGAGCGCGAAGTCCGCGAACGCCGCGAACTGGAGGCCGATCTGCGTGAGGCCTTCGAGGCCGGCGGACTGAATGTCGATTTTCAGCCGATCGTCGATGCCCGCTCCGGAAGGGTGATCTCGAGTGAAGTGCTCGTCCGCTGGCTCCACCCCACGCGCGGAGAAATCCCGCCCGCGACCTTTATTCCGATCGCCGAGCATGCCGGCCTGATCCAGCCGCTCGGAAGCTGGATCTTGAGGAAGGCCTGTGCGGCCGCCGCGCAATGTCCTGAGCTTGAAAGCGTCGCGGTCAATCTGTCCGCGGTCCAGTTCATGGATCCCAACCTGGTCGACCAGATCCTGTCGGTCCTGGCGGAAACGGGTTTCCCGCCGGAACGGCTGGTACTGGAAATCACCGAGGCCATATTCACACGCGACTTCCGCTCTGCAGCCGACAAGCTCGAAAAGCTGCGCGATCTCGGCATCCAGATAGCGCTGGACGACTTTGGCACGGGCTATTCGTCACTGTCCTATCTGCGCCAGTTCAAGTTCGACAAGATCAAGATCGACGAATCCTTCGTGGCCGAAATCGGCGAGCGCAGCGACAGCCTTGCCATCATCTCGGCGATCATCGCTCTTGCCCACAATCTCGGTCTTGAAGTGACCGCCGAAGGTGTCGAACGCCAGTTTCAGGTCGATGCTTTGCGCACGCTCGGCTGCGATACGATGCAGGGCTATTATTTTGGCAAACCCGACGCCAACCCCATGAAGATCGTCCGGATCAGAAAGGAAGACTGGGACGGCCGGGCGCCGAGCACGGCCCCCCGCAAGTCCGCCTCCTTGAAATCCGCGTCCTGAAGAGAAAAGGGCTCCGGGACTGTTCGGCGGTGGCGCTATTCCGCCGCTTGTCCTGCATGACACCGCGCCAGATGAGCGCGCAGGATGGCGGGTTTGATCGGCTTGTTGATGAAGGCGATGTCCTTGTTGCCGGCTTCCGTGCGCACGGTGCGGCTGCGGTCCGCCGTAATCAGAACCGCCGGAATGTGACTGCCGAATTTCCATCTGAGCTTCACGATCGCCTCGATCCCGGTGCCATGGTCCAGGTGGTAATCCGCCAGGATGATATCCGGCGTCAGTCCGGACTGGTTCAGCCGTTCGGCCGCTTCCGCGTCGTCCGCGGCGGTCACCACGTTGCAGTTCCAGCTCGACAGCAGGTGCTGCATGCCGCTCAGGATGTCGGGCTCATTGTCGATCGCGACGACCACCAGACCGTCCAGATGCCCTGGCGCGACCGCCGTAACCTGGACCGGAGCCAGGTCGGGAAGGTCGGCCGACCGGGGCAGTTCCACGGAAAAGCAGGAGCCCCGGTCGGCTTCCGAGCGAAGTTTGACGGGATGGTTCAGCACGTGGCTGATCCGCTCCACGATAGACAGGCCCAGTCCCAGCCCCTTTGCCATCCGCATGCCGTCATCGAGGCGGTGGAATTCCTGGAAGATCGCCTTCTGCTTGCTCTTGGGAATGCCCATCCCCGTGTCGTGCACCTCCACCAGCACCCGATTGCCGCGCCTGCGGCAGCCGACCAGAACCTTGCCGTCCTGCGTGTATTTGAGTGCATTGGAAACCAGGTTCTGAAGCAGCCGGCGCAGGAGACGCCGGTCCGTGCGCACCGATACGGACGTCGGCACGATGCGCAGCTCCAATCCCTTGTCCTCCGCGACCGGCTGGAAATCGAGCGCAAGGCCGCGCAACAGCTCGTCGAGGCGGAAGACGGTCGGCTCCGGTTTCAGGGCGCCGGTGTCCAGGCGCGAAATATCGAGAACGGCCCCCAGGATGTCCTCAACCGATTCCAGCGCCGACTCGACATTCTTGACGAGCGTTCCCTCGTTGCCGTCCTTGAGCTTGTCGACCAGAACGGAGGCGTAGAGGCGGGCGGCATTCAGCGGCTGCAGGATGTCGTGGCCGGCCGCGGCCAGGAAACGGGTCTTGCCGATATTGGCTTCCTCCGAGGCCCGGGTGGCCTCGACCAGTCGTTCGTTCACGTGGGTCAGTTCTTCGGTTCGCTCCCGGACACGGCGTTCAAGTGTCTCGTTCGCCCGGGCAAGCGCATCTTCGGCCATCACGCGTTCGGTAATATCGGTATAGGTCACCACGATGCCGCCGTCGGGCATGGGGCTGATGCGCACTTCCAGGACCGTGTCGCTCGTGGCCAGCCGCTCCTGAAAGGTTTCCTGGATCATGACGAGCTTCTCGATCCGGTCGTCGACGATCGCTTCCACCGGGCCCGGTCCGTGCTCGCCGCGCTCGGCGTTGTAACGCAGGATCGTGTCGAGCGTCGTCCCCACCTGGCCGAATTCCGCCGGCAGTCCCAGAAGGTCGCGGAACTGCCGGTTCCAGCAGATCAGCCGCAGGTCACGGTCAAACACCCCGAGCCCCTGCCGGACCTGATTGAGCGCGGTCTGCAGGAGGTCCCGGTTGTACTGGATGGCGATCGAGGCATCGTCCAGCAGTTTGACCGCGCCCTTGGTCGAGGGGTCGTACCGCTTGAGCATCAGCGTCAGGACGAGCCGGGAAGAGGCGGCGCCGATGGCGCTTGCCAGAAGCTGTTCGGAGAAGCGCAGCAGATTGGCGTCTGCCAGCATGTTTGGATCGAGCTGGATCCCCCGTTCGCTGGCAAATCGCTGGAAGGAGCGCTCGGTCCGTTCCTCCCCGAGGTAGCGGGCAACGGTCGCCTGCAGATCCCCCGCGGTGACCGACGTGCGCCAGTAGCGCAGATTGGGGGAGGGGGCGAGTTCGGCCGGCACGAAGACGTTTGCCTGCAGGGTTTCCGCCGGCAGCGGTTTTCTCAAGAAGGAGCAGCCGACGAAAAGGACGATGTTGATGGCCAGGCTCCAGAGCGTTCCATGAATAAATGGGTCGATCTGCAGGCCGAGAATCGATTGAGGCTTGAGGAACCAGATGCCGAACGGACCGGTCTCCAGAAATCCCGACGACATCAGGTTGGATTGCGCAAATGTCGGCAGCAGCAGCGTATAGGCCCAGATGAGGATGCCGCCGCTGAGGCCTGCAAGCGCCCCCACGGAGGTTGCCCTGCGCCAGAACAGGGCTCCGACGAAAGCGGGGGCGAACTGGGCAATCGCGGCGAAGGACAAAAGGCCGATCGAAACCAGCGCGGCGGTATCGCCCGCGGCCTTGTAATAGGCATAGGCAAGCAGCAGGATCGCGAAGATCGCAAGGCGCCGGATCGTCAGCAGCTGACTGCTCATGTCGCGGCCGCTGGCATTGATGATCTCGGCTTCGCCATGACGGCGCAGCAGCCACGGGACGACGATGTCGTTGGAGATCATGATTGCCAGGGCAACCGTTGCCACGATCACCATGGCCGTTGCGGCCGACAGTCCGCCGATGAACGCGAACAGGGCAAGCCAGTTCTGGCCGGCGTCTATCGGCAGCGCCAGAACGAATGTGTCCGGGTTGATGTCCTGGCCGAAGCGGAGCAGGCCGGCAGCCGCGATCGGGACGACGAAGAGGTTGATGAGCACCAGGTAGGCGGGAAACATCCACCTGGCCCGCCGCAGCTCGGCATCGGAATTGTTTTCCGTCACGGTAACGTGGAACTGTCGCGGAAGAAGCAGAACGGCAAAGGCGGACAAGACGGACATGACCACCCAGTTGTCGATATTGAACGGACCCTGGAAAACGGCCGCGACTTCCGGCGCTCCCGATATTGCCTTGAACAGGTCGACGGGACCTTCGTAAAGGAAATAGGTGACCCACACGCCAACGGCGAGAAAGGCGATGAGCTTGACGATCGCCTCGGCCGCGATCGCCAGCATCAGCCCTTCCTGATGCTCGGTCGCATCGATATGCCGCGTGCCGAAGGCCCAGCTGAAGATCGCCATGCCGAGAGCGATCAGCAACGTGATGTCGTCGAAAACGAGGTTGAAATTATCGCCGGGACCGATCAGCGGACCGATCATGGTCGTGATGGACAGCGACACGGCCTTGAGCTGCAGGGCGATATAGGGAACGACGCCGATTACCGCAATCAGGGTTGCGAGCGCCGCGACCGACTGGCTCTTGCCGTAACGCGCGCCGATGAAATCGGCGATCGAGGTTATGCTTTCGGTCTTGGAAATCCGGATGATCCGGCTGATCAGCGGATAACCGAGGGCGAAGACGAGAAAGGGGCCGATATAGATCGTCAGGAATTCCGCGCCGGTCCGGCTGGCATTGCCGACGGACCCGAAAAACGTCCAGGACGTGCAGTAGACCGAAAGCGACAGCGCATAGATGAAGGGCCGGCCGCCGGTTCTCGAAGAGTAGCGGCTCGGCACCCGGTCGCCATAGCTGGCGATCGCAAACAAAAGCAGGATATAGGCCGCTGCGGCCAGTATCACGATCCATCCGTGCATTCAGATCCGGCGTACCGTCCTCCCTGTGGCTGTTGTCACAAGCGTTCTGCGCGCTTGATTCCCGTGGCGGATTTTTCCGCTGCCGAAACAGATCGGATCACAGCTGATCCCGTCTGTCTATTCGTCTTGCGAACAAGGACGTATCGGCCCGCATTTCCCAGATCCTGCATCGTGCGGATTTCGTTTCGGGGCGGCGATGCGGGGTTAAAACCGACGCCTGGCTGCCTCGGATCGATCACTGTTCGTGAAGTCATCTTCACATCCTTTCATAAATCATGCGCGGGCAAACCGGCTATGTTGGCCGCAATCTGAAATCGAAGGGATCTCCCAATTGTCCAGCCTGATCCAAAGACTGAGTCCGGAATCGCGAAATGCGCCGGAAAGCGGAATTGTCGAAGTGTTCAACGCCGGCCGGGGGAAAGCCGATCTGATCCCGCTCTGGGCCGGCGAAGGCGATCTGGCAACGCCCGATTTCATCTGCGAAGCCGCAAAGGCATCCCTTGGCCGGGGCGAAACCTTCTACACCTATCAACGCGGCATTCCGCAGCTGCGCCAGGCGCTTGCCGACTATCACCTGGACCTCTACGGACGGGAGTTCTCGCCGGAACGGTTTTTCGTAACCGGCTCCGGCATGCAGTCCATCCAACTCGCTGTTCAGGCGGTCTGCAGCGCGGGCACGGAAGTGATCGTGCCGACACCCGCCTGGCCGAATATCAGTGCCGCCATCGGCATCCACGGTGCCCGTGCCGTCTCCGTTCCGCTGCGCGAGGAGGACGGCGGCTGGCGGCTGCATCTTGACGATATCGAGGCGGCGATCACACCGCGAACCACGGCGCTGTTTCTCAATTCGCCCTGCAATCCGACCGGCTGGGTGGCACATCAGGGGCTGCTGCGCGAGTTTCTGGACCTTGCCCGCAAGCATGGGCTCTGGATCATCGCCGACGAGATCTACGCGCTGTTCCATTACGGCGACGGGGCGCGGGCGCCGTCGTTTTACGATATCGCCGAGGAAGACGACCAGATTATCTTCGTCAATTCCATGTCGAAGAACTGGGCAATGACGGGCTGGCGCGTTGGCTGGATTTCCGCACCCGCGGTGCTGGGGCAGGTGTTCGAAAATCTCATCCAGTATTCCACATCCGGCGTTCCCTCCTTTTCCCAGTGGGGAGCCGTCGCGGCGCTGACCGAGGGCCGGGATTTCCTCCAGCAGCAGGTGGCACGGGCGCGTGAGGGCAGGGACTGCGTGTTGAGAGGGCTGCAAGGCCTCAACCGGGTGAAAGTGCTGCCGCCCGAAGGTGCATTTTATCTTTTCTTTTCAATCGATGGCGTCACCGATACACGCGGCTTCGCGCTTGATCTCGTGCGGCAGACCGGCGTCGGGCTGGCACCGGGAACCGCCTTCGGCCCCGGTGGCGAGCATTATCTGCGCCTTTGCTATGCCCGCCGGGCGGATCATCTCGAGGAAGCCGTGCGACGAATTAGCGTTTGGTTGACAGAGATTTAGATGAACTCACGGGTTGCTGGCATACGTGAAAGCCCTTAACCTTGGATGGATTGGATTTCCACAAGGGCACCGCGATGTCAGGCGACGAGGTCGTAGACCAGAACAGAGAAAATGCGGCGGAGTCGGAGGCGCGTCTGGCAAGCGTGTTCGACACGGCCGCAGACGGCATTGTCGTCATCAACGACCGGGGGCAGGTCCTGTCCTTCAACAAGGCCTGCGAGGACCTCTTCGGCTACGAAGCGGCGGATCTTCTGGGGCGAAACGTCAACCGGATCATGCCGGAAGACTATGCGCGGGCACATGACGCCTACCTGAACAATTACCTGGAAACAGGCGAAAGGAAGATCATCGGCATAGGCCGGGAAGTGCAGGGCCGGCACAAGGACGGAACGGTCTTCCCGATCGAACTCTCCGTCGGCGAGGCTTCCACGCCCGCCGGGCGGCAATTCATCGGCATCTTGCGTGACCTGCGGTCGCGCAAGCAGATGGAGGACAGGCTCGCCAAGGCCCAGGCGCAGCTCCTCCATATGACCCGGATCAGCGCCCTGGATGAAATGGGCGCGGCGATCGCCCACGAGCTCAACCAGCCCCTGACCGCCATATTGCTCTACCTGCAGTCGGTGTCGCGCAGGGCCAAGGCGGATGCCTCGCTTGATCCCTTGATTCTCGAAGTGATCGACAAGGCCGTCCGCGAGGCGGAAAGAGCGGGCGAAATCATCCAGCGCATGCGTCAGCTCGTTGAGAAGAAGGCGCCTGCGCGCGAGACCTTGGACGTTCAGGAGCTTGTGAGAAACTGCCTGGAAATGGCGGAGCTTGGAAGCGGTGAAGGTGCGGCCTATCTTCATGCCGAAGTGGAACCCGAACTCCCGCCACTCATGGCGGATCCGGTGCAGATCCGGCAGATCCTGATCAATCTCCTGCGCAATGCGCGCGAAGCGGTTTCGGACCTGGCGGACAAGAAGGTTACGTTGTCCGTCCACAGAAATGGGGACGCGCTGGAATTCCGCGTCAGGGACAACGGGCCGGGTGTCCCCAGGGAGCTTGTGGAAAGCCTGTTCCGGGCCTTTAGTGGCGTGAAGGAAAAGGGCGTCGGATTGGGATTGGCGATTTCCCGCTCCATTGCGCAAAATCACGGCGGCGATTTGAGGCTTGAGCCGCAGCCGGACGGCGGCGGGGCGTCGTTCCTGCTGACTTTGCCCGTGGATTTGCCGGATGACTCTGCGTCGCGGCACCTGAACTCTCTTATGAAGAATCAAATAGCTGAGGAATAGACGGATATGAGCGCTGACGCGGACGCCATTTATATCGTTGACGATGACCCAGCGGTGCGCGATGCCCTGTCGGTCCTGTTCAACATGGAAGGGTATGTGGTCGAGACCTTCTCGGACGGGGATACTTTCATCGATTCCGCGAGCAGGGCCGTTCCGGCCTGTGTCATGCTGGACGTGCACATGCCCGGCCGTTCGGGGATCGAAATCCTCAAGGCGCTGAATGCGGAGAACTATCCGGCGCCGATTTTCATCATTTCAGGGCAGGGCGATATCCCGATGGCCGTCGAGGCCATCCGGAACGGTGCCTTTGATTTCGTCGAAAAGCCGTTTAACGCCGAAACGGTGCTGGAGCGGGTGAAAGAAGGCATTGCCGCCATGAACGAGCGGCAGCCGATCGAGAAGAATGTCTCGTTCCCCGGTGCGGAACTACTCACCCGGCGTGAACTGGAGGTGGTGAAGGAAATCACGGAAGGCGCCTCCAACAAGGAAGCCGGCAGAACGCTTGGCATCAGCCCGAGAACGGTCGAAGTCCACCGCGCCCGGATCATGGAAAAACTGGGTGCGCGCAACGCAGCTGATCTTGTGCGCATCGTACTAGGCCATCCCACAGCAGGTTGACGATACGGAAACCTGCCGGTAGCCAGCGAAAAATCAGATAAGTAGTGCTGCGATACCGTATTTTTCCGTACATCGAAAGGTGAGATTCTGGCTTATTTATAGCCAGTGGCACGGCAATACCGCCGCGCCTTGAGGATGTGTTTTTTTTAGTGAACATTCATATCATCGAAGACGATGAGGCGGTTGCCGACGCGCTGGCTGTGGCGCTCGAAGGGCTCGAACATCGTCCAGTGACATATCCTGACGGCGAAACCTTCCTGGCCCGTGCAGAGCTGGCTTCGGAGGACTGGGTCATTATCGACCTCGGCCTGCCCGGCATAAGCGGCGTCGATGTCATTCGCAAAATAAGACACCTGCCCGATCCGCCAAGGATCCTTGCCATAACCGGCAAACCACAGGCGAGACTTCTGACGCACCTGAAGGCTCTGCCCGGGCTGAAAATATTGCGAAAGCCGCTGTCCATCGAAATGATCACGAAGGCGATGAACTGAAACGCTGCCACGTGATCCGCAGCGATGTGCCGGGTTTCGGACGTATGTCTTGATAGGTGAGCAATTTCGCTGATTACATGATCGGACAGAACAAAACGCAGCAATGATTGTCCCGGACTTCCCGGGCGACGGTCAAAAATCCCCGCAAGTTTAGAATTTATCTAATAAAACCGACGCTCAAGTCATCATCGATGACAGGTTATCTGCATCTGCGTCAATCGACCTCATATGTAGTTTCTCTTACGCATTGGACCGAATTTCACTAACGCATTTAGATGGTTAGTGTCGACTGGTGAGTTACAGGGCGTCGGACGGGGCGCCAGGTATCAGCGGTCAGGACTACTCAATCTCCTCCCAGGCGTTTAAGTACCTCCCCAAGCAAAAGCCGCTGATCTTGCAGTCATAGCCGTGCATGTCTGCACGAAGGAGGGTTTTATGGCATATTTCGATGTTGGCGCAGGTCAGATTTCCGGCGTGAGGCCAAGTGGCGCTCCCGTTTGCGCTCCCGGCAAGACGTCGTTTGCCGATTTTGGCGGCAAGGCCGCACGCTACGGCGCGCATGCCGTCGTCTATTACCAGGGCGATCCGGTCAAACGGCTCTATGAATTGGTCAAGGGGTCGGTGATGCTCTACAAGCTCCTGCCCGATGGCCGCCGCCAGGTTGTGGAGGTCTTGCGGCCGGGAGATGTTTTCGGGCTGGCAGGCAGCGACGAGTATGACTGCACCGCCGAAACGCTTACCGAGGCGGAAGTGCAGGAGATCGAACTGCGGCATGTCGAGCGCTCCGACGAATTGCAGCGCTCCCTGGCAAAATGCCTGACCAACCAGATGCGCGCCCTCCACGAGCACGCGGTCTTGCTCGGCCGCAAGTCGGCGGTCGAGCGCGTCGCGAGCTTCCTGATGTATCTGGTTCCGGATCGCGGTGGGGCCAGCTGTATCGGCCCCGTCGGAGACGCCGATGACGGCTTCGACCTGCACCTGCACATGACCCGTCAGGAAATTGCCGACTATCTCGGGCTGACTATCGAAACCGTCAGCCGGGTGGTGTCCGACCTGAAACGCCGCGGTGTGATCCGTGCCGACAAGGCCGACCGTATCCACCTCAACAGGGTGTGCGGACTGTGCCAGATGACCGGTATGCACTGATACCGGCCGCGGCTGAACGATCAGGCAACGACAGGGCCGCGAGAAATGCGCGGCCCTGTTTTTTTGGCGAGGCTCCGCCGCTCAGCCGGCGGCAAAGTTGCTGGAACTAAGAGCGCAGGCTTCCTCGCTCGTCCACAGCCCCGCCTGAATATCCTGGCGCCGGCCGCGGATGACGACCGTTTCCATCCGCGGCGGAACTGGTTTGCATGACCCTGCCGCAGACATGAGGGTTTGCGAAAGCGCAACGGATGTCTGGAAGCTCTTGCCCGCTTCCATAAGGCGGCTTGCAACATTGACGCAATCGCCTGTCGCGGCAATCTGCTGCTGGCTGTCGTGACCCAGGCGGGACAGAACGACCGGGCCGAAATGCCCGCCCACCCGCACATCGGTGATATCGAGGTTCAAACCGGAGGACGCGATCCAGCCCCGCACGGCGGCGACAAGGTCGAATGCGCACCTGACCGCATCATCGGCGTTCCCGGGACGGGCGCCTGTTATGCCGAAACAGATCATCGCGCCGTCTCCCATGAAATCCAAAACGACACCGTTGTTGCCGACCGTCTCATTCACCACGAGCGTATGAAACGTCTTGAGAATGTCGCGCGTTCGCACCGGCCCCATTCGTTCGCTGAGCCCGGTGAAACCGGCAAGATCGACAAAAAGGATCGCTGCGTCCTGTTCGACAGGTCTGAGCAGGAAATCAGGATCCTCGGCAATCCGGTTTGCAAGGTCCGGCGCGTGAAAGCGGCTGAGGGCATCGGTGGCGACTTCGAACCGCCGCGCCTGCCGCCGGTCATAGACCTGCTTCACGATCGCAAGCAGAACGACCGGTGGCAGACTTGCCGCGACCGGCAGGGCACCGCTCAGCCAGAACCCCTGCATGAAACCGGCTGTGATGGCCACCATCCACACTGCGAGCGACAGGAGGTAGAGAACGGTTGCGTGCGACAGCGGCAGAACGATCAGCGTCGCGAGCGCCCCGGCGGTCAGCAGCACGGCGGCAATCGCATCGATCCAGCGAACGGTGCCATTGCGGACAAGGGCGGATCCGTCGAGAAGATTCGCTATGCCCGTCGCCATCACTTCCACCCCCGGCATGATCTGGTCGAATGGTGTGCCGAACTTGTCGCCTACGCCGACTGCTGTCGTTCCGACCAGCACAAGCCGCCCGTCCAGCGGCTTGCCGGGTTCGCCTCCGTCAAGAACCGTCTGCGCGCTTATGGTTCGAACCGTTCCGCCGGGTCCATAATAGTTCAGTGGCATGTGCAAGGCAAAATCGAGCGGCTGCTGTCTGTCACCGATATTGAGGGCATTGTGCGCCAGGGAAGGCATTTCGCCGAGATGCGCCGCCACCGCCGCAAGAACGAAGGACGGCTCCGGGCCGGTCCCCGTTGTAAAGACAACCGGAACATGGCGCGGGGTCCCGCCCGCATCGGTCGCCAGATTGACGAGGCCCGTGCGTGCGACGCTCTTGAACACGTGCAGGGGGTAGAGGACCGTGTCGGGCGTAGGGAGAGTGGCACTGCCCGAGATCTTGCTTTCAAACTGTCCGGCCGCCGCGATCACCGCCGGAACCTTGCTGATTGCCTCCGCCAGGCGTTCGTCATCGGCGCGGGTGGTTTCTTCAATCAGCAGAATGTCGATGGCCAGCGACCGCGCACCGGCCAGTCTGATTTTCTCGACAAGGCCGGCGAGCTTGTCACGGCCGATCGGGTACCGCCCCGCTGCAGTCACGGTCCGGTCGTCAATCGCCACGATCACCACGTCATCAGGCGGCTTGCGCTGGCCAATCACGAGAATGCGCAGGTCCAGCAGAACCGTTTCCGCTCTGTCCAGCAGGCTGGCCCGTCCGGACAGGTGTGTTTGTACCAGCCACCCGACCCATAGACACGCGCCCAGCAACACGGGAAGCGCGAACAGGAGGGGAAGTCTGGATCTCATCGCGCAAAGCGGGCGAGCAGTCTGTCGACCTTTTCAGGCGGCCACTGCTTCACGGTCAAAGGCGTGGTGTCAGTGACCTCCACGCCGTCGCCGGCCGACAACAACACCTGGTCCGATCCGTCGAGCCGTGAGACCTCGACCTGGCCGCGCACGACAAAGACCGAGGTCATATCAGCCGTGACATCGACCACGTAGACCGTCCCGCGGACGGCGGCGATTGCATGAGGTGTCAGGATCTGAAAGGAGCCGCTGTCAGGTTCGACCTCGATCAGCACCGCATCGCCCTCGAGGCGGATCGCTTCGGGTCTGGGCTGACCGCCACTGCTTTGAATGTCGAATTGAGCCGCGGCCTCCGCTTCGAACACGAGACCGTTTGCGCACTCATAGATGATCCGGGGCGGATCGCGGCGCTCCGCGGTGTCGCAGCCGTCAACCTGCTGGGCGGAAGCCGGCGCGGAAGCTGCGAGCAACAGCCATGCGATCGCAAGGAGCCATTTGCATTGATATGTTGACATCGGTTTCTCAATTGGCTGTCGAATAGAGACTGGCTGTCCCCATATTGTGGAAAATGCTAATCCACATCTATCATAGTCGCCAGCGTTGGACTGGCCAAATGCATTTAACAAGGTTCACCACATGCCAGCTGTCGAAACCCTGAACAAGGAAGAATTGTTGGGCCGGAGCTTTATCTTCGAGGCCCTCGACGAACAAAGTCGGCGTGAACTGGCGGAATTCGCCCACGTGAAGCGGTATTCCTCGGGCGACGTCATCTTTGATGCGGGGACCCCCGGCCAGAGCATGATGGCCATTGCCGAAGGTTCGGTACGGGTCTCGGTGCTCACGCCAAGTGCTCGAGACGTCACGCTCACGGAGCTCCAGGCGGGCGACGTCTTTGGGGAGATCGCCCTTCTGGATGGCGGAGAACGGTCCGCGGGTGTGCACGCGCTCACCAATTGCACGCTGGTCGTGCTGGAAAGACGCTCCCTTCTGGACGTCCTCAACCGAAATCCCGCGCTTTCCATTCGTCTTATCGAACTGCTGTGCAAGCGCGTGAGACGGTCCGACGAACGGATGATGGAATTCGCCTTCATGAACCTGTCGTCGCGCCTTGCGCGGCTGCTGCTGCGCGTCACCGTTGCCGCGCCCGGCAGTGAAGAGAAGCCGTTGACCAAGCTCTCCTTGTCACAGTCGGAAATCGCAAGCATGACCGGGAATACGAGGGAAAACGTCAACCGTTGCCTGGGCAAGTGGCAAAAATCCGGCCTGGTTGAACTCAAGAGCGGATGGCTCATCATCCGTGACAGGGCCGGCCTGGAAGCCCTTGCGGAAGAGGAATGAAGCCGGTCCAGGTGATCGCGACCGCGGCCAATTTGTTGGTTCGCGGGTTTCAGACCGCGATTGAGTGCCTCGCCTTGCCCGATGCCAGGCTGTCGCCCAGATAGGCGTCGAAGGCGGCTGCGGCAAGCCGGACATAGGGGCGTCCGGATTCGGTGACGCGAACCTTCGCACTGTGGCCGGCGCTCAGGTCAAGCTCGACCAGTCCATCGGCAGCAAGGTCTTTCAATGCGGCGAATGAATCACTCAGGCTACGGAGGGACCGCCCGTAATGCCTGACGATCGGCGTCAGGTCGCAGGCGTAATTGGTCATCAGGTCTTCGATGATCCGGCCGCGCATGCGGTCGTCGGTCGAGAGCGCCAGTCCTTTCAAGACCGGCAGCTTTCCTTCTTCGATGCTGCGGCGCCAGTTGCCCACGTCCAGCATGTTCTGGATATATCCGGTCGACAGTTTGCCGATGGAGGACACGCCGAAGCCGATCAGCTGTTCGCCCTGGTCCGTCGTGTAGCCCTGAAAATTGCGTTTGAGCGAGCCGTCGGCCAATGCAATGGCCATGCTGTCGTCGGCGCGGGCAAAATGATCGAGGCCGATGGCCACATAGCCGGCTTTCAGGAGTTCGGAGCGGGCAAGGTCGGCCAGTTGCAGCCGTTCGGCCGCTGACGGCAGCGCGCTTTCATCGATCAGCCGCTGGTGCTTGCGCATCCACGGAACATGCGCGTAACCAAAAAGGGCAATCCGGCCCGGGGCGAGCGACAGTGTCTTGTCGACCGAATCCCGTATCGTTTCCGGCGTCTGGCCGGGAAGCCCGTACATCAGGTCAAAATTGAGCGCCGTCAGTCCGACGCGGCGCAAATGGGCAGTGGCTTTCGCAACGACCTCATACGGCTGAACGCGCCCGATGGCTTTCTGAACCTGGAGGTCGAAATCCTGCACGCCCAGGCTTGCCCGGTTGACACCGGCCAGGGCGAGGGTGTCGGCGAGTTCTGCCGTGACAAGCCTCGGGTCCAGTTCGATGGCGTGCTCCATGTCCGGCGCGAAATCGAACAGCATGCGCATCACGGCCATCAGCTCGACGAAGCCCTCGCGCGGCAGCAGGCTTGGTGTTCCGCCCCCCAGTGAATGTGCCGCACGGGCCCGGCCTGCTGCAGCAGCTTGCCCACGAGGCCGACTTCCTGGGCCAGTGTCGTTGCATAGGCTTTCAGCGGCGCTTCCTGACGCGTCGCCTTGGTGTGGCAACCGCAATAGTGGCAAAGTTCCCTGCAATAGGGCACATGCAGATAGAGCGACAGCGAGTCGGCCGGCGTCAGCCTTCTAAGCCAGTAGGCATAGGTGTCCGCCGTCACGCCTTCATGGAACTGCGGCGCGGTCGGATAGCTCGTGTAGCGCGGAACTGTGCGCAGGGCGTGGGAAAGCGGGTCTTTCATCATGGGCGCATCTTTCCGGCATCTCGCCGGATCGTGCCTTGATTTTCCTCAAGTCCGTTTGTCAGGATGTATTTGGGAGGTGCCGAGTGCGCGATTTATCCACCAGTTCCGCTTTTGCCGCCGGCGGCGGGCGCTCTCGGCGCTACCGTCTCCATGGCTCGCCGGACAGCGCCAATCTTGTCATCCGCATGGTGCTGGAGGAACTCGGCATTCCTTATGAGGATGTTCCGGTTGACAGGCTGGCTGCACAGCAGAAATCCGCGGCCTATCGGAGGCTCAACCCGCAGGGTCTCATCCCGGTGCTGGAAGTGCCTGGTCAGGATGCGCCCGTCTTCGAAACCGGCGCGATCCTGCTCTTCCTGGCGGACAGATATCAGGCGCTGGCGCCTGCGCGAAAGTCCCCCGCCTGGGGACGGTTTCTCAAATGGCTGTTTTTCATCTCCAACACGCTGCATTCGGATCTGCGGATTTCCTTCAGGCCGCAGCGGTATTTCCCGCAGGAGGACGGGCTTGAGCTGTTCTCGCAAACCCTGATCGGGAGGATCGCGGCAAGCTTCGGGCATCTGGAGCGGGAAATCGCGGAAACCGGCGGTCCGTTTCTCCTTGGCGACGAACCGACCTGCGCCGATTATTACCTGGCAGGTTGCGCGCGGTGGGCTCAGATCTATCGCAATCAGGACAGGTGGAACCTGGCGGATACGCCGAAGTTGCGGTTTTTGCTGGAACAATTGGAAGCGCGGCCGGCTGTGCGCAAGGCGTGCCGGATGGAGCTGATAGACGGCCTGCCGTTCACCGCTCCGGTACCCGTGCGTTCGCCGGGCGCTACAGCCTGATACTGCACAACTTGTTCATGTTGATCGATGCAATCAACCATGCAAAGGGCGATCAACACGATTATATGGCGCAGAGCCCCACGAACCCTGATGGAATGTGATGCCCTTTCCCCTGTTTGACACGGCCGCCGGACGCCTGTCCGTCACGCTCCTGATCGCCGCCCTGGGGGAGGGGCGTTTAGCCTGATGGACCTTCCCGCCGCCTGGCTCTCGGGCGCCATGGTGTTCGTCGCGGCCGCGACCCTGTCCGGCGTGCCCACGCTCATGCCGGTCCGGCTCCGGGATGCGCTGTTCGTCATGATCGGTATTTCCATGGGCGGCGGCGTCCGGCCGGATGTGGTCGAGCGGATCGGCGAATGGCCGGTTTCCATGGCCATGCTGGTGGCGGTGATGATCAGCGTGACACTCGCCGGCTACGTGGTTTTGCACTATGGCGCCAAGTGGTCGAAAGAGACGGCCTATTTCGGCGCCATACCGGGAGCGCTGTCCTATGTGATGGCGCTTGCCACCGAGCGGGGCGCCGATCTGCCACGCATCGCCTCCAGCCAGTCGCTGCGCCTGTTCGTGCTGGTGGCGATACTGCCTTTCGCGGTCGTCTCCTCAAGCGGCGGGGCGGACGGGAACGGCACTTCGGACCTGGTGGCAAGGCCGCTGGATTTCCTCATCGGATTGCCCCTCTGCCTGGCCGCCAGCTGGATCGCGGTCAAGACAAGGATCCCCGGCGGCTGGATGACCGGGGCCTTCTTCATGAGCGCCGGCCTGAACGCCACGGGCGCTCTGACACTGGTCCTGCCGGACGTCGTCGTGTTGTCCTGTTTCGTCATGATGGGGGCGCATATCGGCTGTCGTTTCGGTGCCATGACCGTGCGCCAGTTCATCGGCGTGCTTGGTGCCTCGCTTGGGGCTTTCTCGGCCGCCTTCCTGACCTCGATCCTCGGCGCCTGGATCGTGGCCCGGCTGGTGGGCATCCCCTTCGGCCAGGCCTTGCTCGCCTATGCGCCGGGCGGTCTGGAGGTCATGACGCTGCTTGCCTTCATGCTAGACCTCGACCCGGCTTTCGTCGCGGCCCATCAGATTGCACGGTTCACGGCAATGGTGCTGCTGCTGCCGTTCGTTACGGCGCTGGTTCTCGGCAGGAAGTGAACCAGGCCATGCCTGTTAAGAGCGGCCGGCTTGCAGCGCTCACGACCAGATATAGTGAAGCTTGTCGAAGCCGTGCCGCCAGGACGCGACCTGTTCGGCCATCGCCTCCGGGTCGTTCGAGCGCAAGGCTTTCGCGATCAGGCGGGCAAGCTCGGGCATATCCTCCTCTGTCATTCCCCACCGCACGATTTCCGGGGTCCCCAGCCTGAGGCCGTTCATGTCATCGGCCACGGGGGGATCGGCAGGCCGATCCCGCAGGCCAGAAACCCGGCCTGGCGGAGTTTTTTGGAAGCCGTCTGCCCGCCGCCGAAGGACGCGGCTTCAAGGGCGAACTGATGCGAAGCGGTGTAGCCGTTCACGGTGGAGAATACCGGCAGGCCTTCCTCTGCAAGTGCCCCGGCAAGTGCGCTGGCGGTCGTGGCCATTCTTCCGGCATAGGCAGGTCCGTAGTCCCGCCAGTCCAGAAGCGTGATGGCCAGTGCGGCCGATTTCGCCACGTCGAAATTTGCGGTCAGGCCCGGAAATGCGATTGCATCCAGCCGTTTGGAAAGCTCCTGCTCGTTGGTGACGATCAGTCCGCCGGCCGGGCCGCCGAGGCTCTTGTAGGTGCTCATCGTCATCAGGTGTGCACCTTCCGCCAGCGGATCTGAGAAGATGCCTCCCGCGATCATGCCGCACTGGTGCGCCGCGTCGAACAGCACCAGGGCCCCCACCTCGTCGGCGATGGTGCGAATTGCGGCAACCGGATGCGGGAAGAGATTGAGGCTCGTGCCGACGGTGATCAGCTTCGGGCGAACCTTCAGGGCAAGTTCACGCAGCCCGTCAAGGTCGATCGTGTATCGGCCCGGCTCGACCGGTGCTTCATGGATATCCAATCCGTAAAGCCCTGCGCAGCCGGGCGCATGGTGGGTCACATGTCCGCCGACCGAGGCAGGCGGGGCAATGATGGCGTCGCCCGGCTTCGTCGTTGCCATGAAGGCATAGAGATTGGCAAGGGCGCCCGAGGCGACCCGGATTTCAGCATAGGCGGCGTTGAAAATCTCCCGGGCGAGATTGGCGGCGATGACTTCGATCTCTTCGATGGCTTCAAGGCCCATTTCATACTTGTCGCCCGGATGGCCCAGGGAGGGACGGGAGCCCAGACCGCTGGCAAGGAGCGCTTCGGCCCGCGGGTTCATCACATTGGTCGCCGGATTGAGATTGAAGCAGTCGCGCTCGTGGATCTTCCGGTTCTCCCGCGCCAGTGCTTCGATCCGCTCCGCAATCTGCGCCGAGGTCAAGGGGGCAGTGAAACGGGTAATGTCGTCGATGCGGGCGGCGGCCGGTGCCGGCAGCCAGGGACGTAGCTCGCTTGCGCTCATCTCGTAACTCCAAATCAAAGGTCGCAAAGTGTGTTCATTTGCCTGCCTTGCCGCAAGTCGGTTTCTTGAAAACGCATAGACTGAAAAATCTGCCCCGATCCAGTGTGGTTGTTCTTGGCCTTTGATGAATTCAAAGGTTGTGGCAAAATGGCTATGCAGAATGTGTCACTTCCGGCAGAGAGTTGCGTCAAATGGCCAGCAAGACAGCCAAGACATCGGCCGACACCGCCCCGAAATCCGAGGGGCCGGTTCTACTCTCGGGCGGCAACCCGCAGATTCCAAAGGGCTACGGCGATGCGCCCGTGCAGGCCTATATCGAGGCGATGCCGGGCTGGAAGCACGATGTCGGCCGCCGGCTCGACACGCTCATCGACGAGACCGTTCCTGCTGTGAAGAAAGCGGTGAAATGGAACTCGCCCTTCTATGGCATCGACGACCAGGGATGGTTTCTCAGCTACCACTGCTTCACGAAATACGTGAAGGTGACGTTCTTCCGCGGGCGTTCGCTCCAACCCATGCCACTCGGCGAATCCAGGCACCAGGACGTACGCTATCTGGATATCCGCGAGGACGAGCCGTTCGATGAAGCCCAATTCGTCGACTGGGTAAAGCAGGCCAGCCGGTTGCCCGGCGAAAAACTGTGAACGGCAAAGCCGCGGATCGCGACCGGGCCTGCTCGCCGACCCAAGGCGGAAAACCATTCGTCAGGTTCCTGATCGAGCCGGCCTGATCGCGCGAACGCAGTTGCCGTACCGCTTCCCGGCGGGTTTCTCCAGCACAAGATGTAATCGGACATGAGGGGCCGTACCGGCGCTCAGGTTCCCGGTGCCCGAACCCGGATCCAATAGCCGGTGCCCGGGACCGATCCCGAACAGTTCCAGCCAGGGGCCAGCCGCCTCGGCGCCACCTGCCACCCTTGATATGGATCAACGCGCGCAGAGGGGACTCGTGCGCATGGTCGTCCCATCGTTGGCACGTTGTAACGATTATAGAAACTGGGGCGCATAAAATGGCACAAACCAAGGCCAAAATGGTCTCGCTCGAGGAAGGCGGATTCGCCATCTTCCTTGTGCTGCTTGCATTTGCCTGCATCATCGTGGCGGGCAAGACTTTCGATAACGTCATGGCATTTCATGCTGGGATCGGCGCACTGGTTGCCGCCGTCAGTGTGTTTTTCATATTCAAGAACTACTTCGATGACGGCGGGGAGCCGATCCCGGCCGAAATCGACGGTAAGCCGAACTACAATTTCGGACCGGTGAAGTTCGGGTCGGTCGCGGCAATGTTCTGGGGCATTGCCGGGTTCACGGTCGGCCTCATCATCGCGCTGCAGCTCGCCTGGCCGGCACTGAACTTCGATCTGCCCTGGACGAATTTCGGCCGCTTGCGGCCGTTGCACACATCCGCGGTGATCTTTGCGTTCGGCGGCAACGTGCTGCTGGCGTCTTCCATGTATGTGGTCCAGCGCACCTCGCGGGCGCGTATGCCGGGCAAGATCCTGCCGTGGTTCGTCATCATCGGCTACAACGTCTTCATCCTCATCGCGGGCACAGGCTATCTGCTCGGCGCGACGCAGAGCAAGGAATACGCTGAGCCGGAATGGTACGCCGACCTGTGGCTGACCATCGTCTGGGTCGCCTATCTGATGCTCTTCCTCGGCACGCTCTGGAGGCGCAAGGAACCGCATATCTACGTTGCCAACTGGTTCTACCTGGCCTTCATCGTCACGATCGCCATGCTGCACGTCGTCAACAACCTGACGATCCCGGTTTCGATCTACTCGACCAAGTCCTACATCGTCTGGTCGGGCGTCCAGGACGCAATGGTGCAGTGGTGGTACGGCCACAACGCGGTAGGCTTCTTCCTGACCGCCGGCTTCCTGGCCATCATGTATTACTTCATCCCCAAGCGCGCCGAGCGGCCGGTCTATTCCTACCGCCTGTCCATCGTGCACTTCTGGGCGCTGATCTTCATCTACATCTGGGCCGGCCCGCACCACCTGCACTACACGGCTCTGCCGCAATGGGCCTCGACGCTCGGTGCGACCTTCTCGATCATCCTGTGGATGCCCTCCTGGGGCGGCATGATCAACGGCCTGATGACGCTCTCCGGGGCCTGGGACAAGCTCAGAACCGATCCGGTCCTGCGCATGATGGTGGTCTCCGTCGCCTTCTACGGCATGTCGACCTTCGAAGGTCCGCTGATGTCGCTGCGGTCGGTCAACTCCCTGTCGCATTACACCGACTGGACCATCGGCCACGTGCATTCCGGTGCGCTCGGCTGGGTGGGCTACATCTCCTTCGGTGCGCTCTACTGCCTGATCCCCTGGCTGTGGAACAAGAAGAGCCTCTACTCGCTGAAACTGGTGAACTGGCACTTCTGGCTGTCGACGCTGGGCATCGTTCTCTACATCACCGCGATGTGGGTGTCCGGCATCATGCAGGGCCTGATGTGGCGCGCCTACGACAAGCTTGGTTTCCTGGAATACTCCTTCGTGGAAACCGTCGAGGCGATGCATCCCTTCTATATCATCCGTGCTCTCGGCGGTGCGCTCTTCGTGCTCGGCGCCCTGATCATGGCCTTCAATCTCTGGATGACCGTCCGTCACGGCGAAGCTGAAGAAGCAGAAACCGTACCGGCTGGCTCCCTGGCTCCGGCCGAATAAGGGGGATGAAATGTCAGTTTGGAAAAAACACGAAGTCTTTGAAAAGAACTCCTTTGTCCTCTTGATCGGCATTCTGGTCATGGTCGCCATCGGCGGCCTGGTCGAGATCGCACCGCTCTTCTACCTGAAGAGCACGATCGAGAAGACGGAAGGCATGCGGCCCTATACGCCGCTGGAGCTTGCCGGGCGCGACATCTACATCCGCGAGGGCTGCTACACCTGCCACTCGCAGATGGTCCGCCCGATGCGTGACGAACTGGAGCGCTACGGCCATTTCTCGCTGGCTGCGGAATCCATGTATGACCATCCGTTCCAGTGGGGTTCCAAACGCACAGGTCCCGACCTTGCGCGCGTCGGCGGAAAATATTCCGACGCCTGGCATGTCGAGCACCTGAGAGACCCGCGCTCGCTGGTTCCGGCGTCCATCATGCCCGGCTATCCGTTCCTGGCGGAAAACAAGCTGAACACACGGGATATCAAGGCACAGCTCTCCGTCAACACGGTCATTGGCGTGCCTTACAGCGAAGACCAGGTCGACAATGCGAAGTCGGACATTCTGGGTCAGGCATCTCCCGACACGGACGCGGCCTACGCCTTCGAGGAACGCTATCCGACTGCTCTCATCCGCGATTTCGACGGCAATCCCGCCGAAGTCACCGAGATGGATGCTCTGGTCGCCTATCTCCAGGTGCTGGGCACGATGGTCGACTTCTCAATCTACGACGACAAGGCGAACTCGAGGTAACGGCGATGAACGAAACGTATTCCGCTTTCGCAGGTTTCGCGCAGACCTGGGGCCTACTCTACTTCATGATCCTGTTTGGCATCGTTCTGGCCTACGCATTGTGGCCGAAGAACCGCGAAAAGTTCGACGAAGCCTCGCAAATCCCGCTCCGGGAGGACTGATCCATGGCAGACATACATAACAAGGAAATCGACCAGGTCTCCGGGGTCGAGACAACCGGCCACGAGTGGGACGGTCTGAAGGAGCTGAACAATCCCCTGCCGAAATGGTGGCTGTATCTGTTCTACGTCACCATCGTCTGGGCGGTGATCTACTGGGTGCTCTATCCCTCCTGGCCGCTGATCTCCAGCTATACGACCGGCATCCTGGGCGCCAACCAGCGCGCCGAGGCGATTGCCGCCTATGAGGAAGTCATCGCGGGCCGGTCCGAGTTTGCGGACAAGGTCGTGGCCACGCCCCTTGAGGACATCGGCAAGGATCAGCAATTGCTGCAATTCGCCCTGGCCAACGGACAGGCCGCATTCGGCGACAACTGCGCTCCGTGCCACGGCGGCGGCGGTGCGGGGTCCGAAGGCTACCCGAACCTGCAGGATGACACCTGGATCTGGGGTGGCACGCTGGAGGACATCCACACCTCGCTCCAATACGGCATCCGCTCGGACCATGACGAAGCCCGCTTCGGCGAAATGCCGGCTTTCGGACGGGACGAGCTGCTTACGGGCGAAGAGATCGACCAGGTTGCCAATTTCGTCGCCTCCCGCGTTGGACTGACCGCAGAAGAGGGTGTTGACCTGGCTGCCGGACAAACGCTTTATGCGGACAATTGCGCAGCCTGCCACGGCGAAAGCCTGGAGGGTATTCAGGAGGTCGGCGCGCCGAGCCTGATGTCGGCAAACTACCTCTATGGCAAGTCCCTGGCGGACATCAAGGCCCAGATCGACACCCCGCGCAACGGCGTCATGCCTGCATGGGCCGGCCGTCTGGACCCGGCGACAATCAAATCGCTGACGCTCTACGTCCATTCCTTCGGTGGCGGCATTTAAGCCGGATCGTTCCGGCAATGAGCGAGAATTGATCCGGCGCAAAGTCAGACCGCTTGCGCCGGATTAATATTTGAAAGGTGGCGGGAACCGCAAGGCCGTCACCCCAGGGAAGATCCCAGTGGGGCGGGGTCATTTCAATTTTGAAAAAAGGACGGACGGAATGTCTACGGACACCGAGACCCATCAGGCCGGGCAGGCCGGGCAGACGGAGACCTGGTTCGAGGCCGCGAAGAAGATCTATCCGATGGCCACGCACGGCAAGTTCCGCCGGATAAAGTGGGGTCTGCTTTTCCTTACGCTCGGCATCTACTATTTCCTGCCGTTCATCCGCTATGACCGCGGACCGGATGCCCCCAGCCAGGCCGTCCTGGTCGATATGGAGAACAGGCGCGCCTATTTCTTCTTCATCGAAATCTGGCCGCAGGAAGTCTATTACCTGACCGGGCTCCTGATCATTGCCGCGGTGGCGCTGTTCCTGATGAACGCCGTGGCGGGCCGGATCTGGTGCGGCTACCTGTGCCCCCAGACGGTCTGGACGGACCTGTTCTTGTGGGTCGAGCGCAAGGTTGAAGGGGACCGGCGCGAGCGTATGGCCCTGGACAAGGAGCCGCTGAGCTTCGGCAAGGTCCGCAAGCGGATCACCAAGCATTTTTTCTGGCTGATGATCGCCTGGTGGACCGGGGGTGCCTGGGTCCTCTATTTCAACGACGCGCCGACCCTGGTCTGGCAGTTGCTGACCTTCCAGGCGCCGATGGTGGCCTATGTCTGGATTGCGATCCTCACGTCGACGACCTATCTGCTCGCCGGCTTCATGCGCGAGCAGGTCTGCATCTACATGTGCCCGTGGCCGCGCATTCAGGCGGCACTGACGGACGAGAAGGCCCTTAACGTCACGTATCTGTGGGACCGCGGCGAACCGCGCGGATCGCTGAAGCAGAACAGGAAGCTTGCCGAACAGGGGATGCCTGCCGGCGACTGCATCGATTGCTATCAGTGCTTTCAGGTTTGTCCGACAGGGGTCGATATCCGCAAGGGCATGCAACTCGACTGCATCCAGTGCGGATTGTGCATCGACGCCTGCGACAACGTGATGACCAAGATCGGCAAGCCGACCGGACTGATCGGGTATGACACGGACGAGAACATTCAGCGCCGCATTGAGGGCAAGGAACCGGTCTACGAAATCGTCCGGCCGCGAACGATCATCTATGCGGCGGTCATTGTCCTGGTCGGCGCCATCATGCTGTTCACCCTGCTGAACCGGGATTTTGCCGACATCAGCGTGCTGCACGACCGGAACCCGGTTTTCGTGGAACTGTCTGACGGCTCGGTGCGCAACGGCTACACGGTGCGCCTTTCCAACAAGCGCCTCCATTCCCGCAGCTTCATGCTGCATGTGGAAGGCATGCCGCCGAACACATCGGTGGAGGCAATCGGCGTCGACACGAGCTTTGCCGGACGTCCGATCCTCGAAGTCGGTCCGGACACCACGCGGGAAGTCCGCGTTCTGGTGACCTCGCCCGGATGGGAAAAGCTGCCGCCCTCGACGCCGGTCACCTTCCGCATCACCGAAAGCGTGATGGGCGAAGTGGTGACGGCAAAAGACACGTTCAAAGCGCCGGACAGGCCTTGAGGAGAGTGACATGACGATGGTTCGGTCGAATATGAAAGAACCCGGGACGATCACCGGAAAGACGGTTCTCGCCTGGCTGCTCGGCTTCTTTGGCGTGGTGTTTGCGGCAAACGGTGTCTTCGTCTACCTGGCGGTCGGGTCGTTCCCTGGCGTGGTGGTGGACAGCTCCTATGAGGCCGGGCAGTCCTACAATCAGGAAATCGCCGCCGCAAAGGCGCAGGAGCAACTGCACTGGCAGGTGTCGAGCGAACTCGTCCGTGTTGGCCCGGACGGCGCCAGGCTCATGATAACCGCGGCGGATGCCGGCGGCGGCGCGCTCTATGGCCTGAGCGTCAATGCCCTTCTGCGCAACCCCGTGCAGGAAACGGCCGACGTGAAAGTCCGCCTCGCACCCGACGGCGGCGGACGCTATGTCGGGGAGGTGGACCATGTGCCGGCGGGCAACTGGATGCTCATTCTCGAAATCGAACAGGACGGTCAGCGGAAATTCAGGTCCGAGAACCGGATCTTCGTGAAAGAGTGAGGCGATCGCCATGACGGTTCATCAGCGTGACTGGCAGGCATTCGTGACGCCCGGCAAGGATGGCGCGGTTCATATGGACCTTGCCGTCGACGGCATCACCTGCGCGGCCTGCATGGGCGACATCGAACGCGGACTGAAGCGCCTGCCCGGTATCCGCACGGCTCGTGTCAACCTGACCAGTCAGCGCCTTGGCGTCGACTGGGTGGAAGACGAGACCGGCGCCGACGAGATCGTCGCCGAACTGGCACGGCTGGGCTATACGGCCCATCCCTTCGACCCGGCGAGCCACAGGGAACGCCAGGACAAGACGGGCAAGGAGCTTCTGCGCTGTCTCGCGGTTGCGGGTTTTGCCGGCATGAACATCATGCTGCTGTCCGTCTCCGTCTGGTCCGGCAATGCGACCGACATCACCCCGGAAACCCGCGACTTCTTCCACTGGCTGTCGGCCCTGATTGCCTTGCCGACGGTGGCCTATAGCGGGCGCCCGTTTCTGAAAAGCGCGCTGAACGCCCTGTCGAGCGGCCGCCTGAACATGGACGTGCCGATCACGATCGGTGTCAGTCTCGCAATGGCGCTATCGCTCGTGCAGACCGCGCAGCACCAGCACCACGCCTATTTCGAATCGGCCGTGATGCTGCTGTTCTTCCTTCTGGTCGGCAGGTATCTCGACCACAACATGCGGGGCCGAACCCGGTCCTTCGCCGAAAACATCGCCGCACTCAAGGCGGAAGTTGCTGCCCGGATCAATGCCGACGGCAGTGTGCGTGAAGTGCCGCTTTCCAAGATTACCGCAGGCGATCTCGTGCTGGTTTCCGGTGGAGAGCGCGTTCCTGTCGACGGCGCGGTGGAAACAGGCGCGTCGGAAATCGACCAGAGTCTCGTCACCGGTGAGAGTCTGCTCGTCCCCGTGAAGCCCGGCCAGCGTGTCTATGCGGGCACGCTGAACGGTTCGGGCGCGCTCCAGGTACGAGTGGAGGCGGCTTCCGGCGCAACCCTGCTCGATGAGGTGAACCGGCTCCTGGAAACGGCCTCACAGGCAAAGTCGAAATATGTCCGTATTGCCGATCGAGCCGCCCGTCTTTATGCGCCGCTGGTTCACAGCGCCGCGGCACTGACTTTTTTCGGCTGGCTTCTGGCGGGGCTGGAGTGGCAACCGGCGCTGGTGATCTCCATCTCGGTGCTGATCATCACCTGTCCCTGCGCGCTTGGACTTGCTGTGCCCGCCGTCCAGGTCGTCGCCGCCGGCCAGTTGTTCCGCCACGGTGTGCTGCTCAACTCCGGCAATGCGATCGAGTGCCTGTCCGACGTCGACACGATCCTGTTCGACAAGACCGGGACGCTGACCCTGGCAGAGCCGGAACTGTGCGCGGCAATCGACCCGCAGGACAGCGTGACCGCTCTGGGCGGACGCCTTGCCCTTGCCAGCCGGCATCCGCTCTCCACGGCTCTTGTAAGGGCGACAGGCGCAATCATGCCGCTGCCCGAAGTGAAGGAAGTCTCGGGCGCCGGGTTGGAAACCCGGGTCGGCGACGAGACATTGCGCCTCGGCAGTCCTGAATTCTGCGGCGCGAGCGCAGCTGAGGTTCACGCGGTCCTGCAAGGCGCGCCGGGTGCGTCCCTGCTGGCGATCCGGTTCGGGAACCGGCCTGTGAAATTGCTCGCCTTCCGCCAGAAACTGCGGTCCGACGCCCGCACCGTCATCGATCATCTCAAGGCGCAGGGCTACGCGCTGGAAATCCTCTCCGGGGACACGCAGCCCGCGGTCGAAAGCTGCGCGCAGGCACTCGGCATCACGGTGTGGCAGGCCGGCATCAAGCCGGCGCAGAAGATTGCCCGTCTCGAAGAATTGCAGCGCCAGGGTCGAAAGGTGCTGATGGTGGGCGACGGTCTCAACGATGCCCCGGCCCTTGCGGGCGCCCATGTTTCCCTGTCGCCGGTCTCCGCCGTTCATCTCAGCCAGGCGGCCGCGGATGCGGTTTTCCTGGGCGACAAGCTGCAGCCCGTGGCCGATGCCCTGCGATTGGCGAAAAGAGCCCGCGCGGCAATCGAGCAGAACCTTTGGATTTCCGCCCTATATAACGTCATTGCCGTTCCGATTGCCGTGGCAGGCTTCGTCACGCCGCTTGTCGCGGCCGTGGCCATGTCCGCCTCGTCTCTGGCCGTCACCGCCAATGCCCTCAAGCTCCGCTGGGGCGAGGGGCTGGCTGAGCCCGGGCCCGTGCGCGAACGGCTGGTGAACCGCGAGAGGCAAGGATAATTCGTTCATGGACGTGCTGATCTACCTTATCCCGATCGCGCTCTTCCTGGGGGGCCTTGGGCTCGTCGCTTTCCTCTGGTCGCTCAAGAGCGGCCAGTATGACGACCTGGAAGGCGCCAAGTGGCGCATCCTGGAGGATGACGACCTTCCGGAGAAATGAAACGGAAAACCTGACGGCCTAGCTGTCGCGCCGCGTTGAAGATGTCGATCTGGTGGGTTGTGTGGCGCTGTTCGCCGCAAATGGGCCAAAGGCCGGCTGATCCTCCTTTGACCGTGAAGCTTTCCCGGTGGCTCCGGGCGCTCCCGAGGAGGAGGGGAGGAAATCAGGACAGGAAATTTGTGAGGGCCATGCCCGTCGCCAGAAGCACAAGGCCGATGCCCGCGAACAGCAGCAGATTTTCCCCAACCTGCCGCCGGGGACCGGCTCAGACGCATCGTGCTCGAATTTGAGCTGATCGTCCTGCTCGAATGGATCTGGGTCACGGGACATGATCTGTACAATCGTTGTCAAAGCTGACTCGCTTTACTGCGCTGCGATGGCAACAACATGTTCCTGCAGGGTTGAAAGCCCCGTTAACATTGCTCCTCGGGAGGAATTAATTCTCCGCAATATTACCAAGCTGTGAAGATAGCTTTGCTATTTCGATGCTAAATATAACGCCGCGGAAATAGTTACCCTCTGCTTGCCGCCCGCGGTTTCGGACTGGGGGCAAGGGTCCCTTCTGCCGTCACCGAAGACACCCAGTACGTGTACGGACTATGGCGTGCTGTGCGACGCGCCTCGCCGGCAAACCGATATGGTCCATCAGATGAGTCATGATCAGTGACGGCTGGTATAACTCATTATTCAGACTTTCATGCCAACACTTGGGCGCAAACAAGGAGGAATTGGTGAGCCTGGATCTTGCCTCACTGACATTCTTGCTGGTCGAGGACAGCGCCTACATGCGAACGATCCTGCGCACGATGCTGCAGGGTTTTGGCGCGCGCCGCATTGTCGAAGCCGAAGACGGGGCCTCGGGCCTTGAGGCGATGGACCGTGCAAATCCGGACATCCTCATTCTGGATTGGGTCATGCCCATTCTGGACGGGGCCGACATGGTGCGCATGATCCGCAGCCCGAACAATCCGTTCGCCTATATTCCGATCATCATGGTCACGGCCCATACGGAGCGCAGCCGGATCGTGGAAGCACGCAGACTGGGCGTTCACGAGCTTCTGTCCAAACCGATCTCGGCCAAATCGCTCTATCAGCGTGTATCAAGCGTGATCCTGCATCCCCGCGACTTCATCAAGACCGCGACCTATTTCGGTCCGGCACCGCGGGAAATCCGCAACCGCCAGAAGATCTGGCAGGGTGGCCCCGGTCAGGCACCGGGACAGGAGCCGCGGGAAGGCGAAAGCGGCAACGTTACCGCGATCGGCTAGGCACATCAGGCATGCTCACCTGAACGCTGGTTTATCTGGAAGTCTGGATTTCGGGGCGTGGCAACTGCCAGGAAGCGTGTCAGGCCGCGGATTGAGCTACAGTGCGCGTTGATGCTGCCTGGCGACCATCCAGGGTCTCGGCAAGTTCCGCAAGCACATCGAGATCGACGGTATAATGATCCAGCAGGAATTGCGAAAGAACATCGATCGGAAGATGTTGATAGCCTTCAATCGCAGCCATCAAAGCCTCAGGTGTGTCCAGCCGTTCGCGCAGCATGATCAAGGGATCCCGGTCGAGTCGATTGTCTTCAAACTGGATTTTCATGGTTAATAATACGTAAACTTGATCTGCGCAACACGAAGTAAAGGCTCTGGCGTTGCATTTGAATGTCGTCCACAATCTTCTGCTCTAAGCTGGCGGTTTTGTTGGCAAAAATCGTTGTATTGCGACATTGTGGCAGCACAGTTTTGGAGAGCATCACCCATGTCACAGGCCATTTACGTTCTGAACGGACCGAATCTCAATCTTCTCGGGAAGCGGGAACCGGGGATCTACGGGAAGCAGACGCTGGACGATGTGCGGCAACTGTGCGAGTCCGTCGCGGACCAGTCCGGGCTCAAAGTGGTGTTCCGCCAGAGCAATGCGGAGCACGAACTGATCGACTGGATCCACGAGGCCCGGGAGTCCGCGCAGGGGATCATCATCAATCCGGCGGCCTATACCCACACGTCGATCGCGATCCTGGACGCGTTGAGTGCCTGCAGCTTTCCGGTCATCGAGGTACATATCTCCAATATCCACAAGCGCGAAAGCTTCCGGCATCATTCCTATGTCTCCGCAAGGGCCGACGCGGTCATTGCCGGCTGCGGCGTGCACGGCTATCAGCTCGCCATGCAGCACATGGCGACGCTGGTCGGGGGCGGTTGAAATCGGTGACCGCCGCGTTTACCGGCGATGTGCCGCAAGCCTGGACGCATCGCCCGGAGTTCCGAGACGGTGAACGGCAGGTCCCGTCAGGCGGTCAGTAGGTGCGCCCGACGCTGGTATAGTCGAAACCGCGGTCCTTCATGTAGTCCGGCTTGTAGATGTTCCGCAGGTCGACCACCTTCGGAGTCTTGAGCAGGGACTTGACCCGGTCCAGATCCAGCGCCCGGAACTGGTCCCATTCCGTCACGATCACGACCACATCCGCATTCTCGATGGCATGATACGGACCGTCGCAGAACAGGACGTCCTTCATGTATTTGCCGGCTTCTTCCATGCTCGCCGGATCGTAGGCACGGATCCTGGCGCCTGCCGCCTGCAGCTTTTCGACGATGTCGATGCTGGGGGCCTCGCGCATGTCGTCGGTGTTCGGCTTGAACGCAAGACCCAGCAGGGCCACGGTCTTGCCGCTGACATCGCCGCCCATGAAATCGATGACCTTGTCCGCCATCTTCTTCTTGCGGGCTGCATTCACCTCGATCACGGAATCCACGATCTTCAGATTGGAGCCGGCCTCGGCGGCAATCCGGGATAGCGCGAGCGTATCCTTTGGAAAACACGAGCCGCCGTAACCGGGGCCCGCATGCAGGAATTTCGAGCCGATGCGGTTGTCGAGGCCGATGCCTCTGGAGACTTCCTGCACGTTCGCGCCGACCTTTTCACAAAGATCCGCGATTTCGTTGATGAAGGTGATCTTGACCGCCAGGAATGCGTTGGCGGCATATTTGGTGAGCTCGGAGGTCCGCCGCCGGGTGACGATGATCGGCGTTTCGTTGAGGAACAGCGGCCGGTAGAGCTCCTGCATCACGCCGACGGCCCGCTGGCTTTCGGTGCCGACGATGACCCGGTCCGGACGCTTGAAATCGCTGATCGCGGCGCCCTCGCGCAGGAATTCCGGATTTGAGACGACGGCGAAATCGGCGTCCGGATTGGTTCTGCGGACGATGGCCTCCACTTCGTCGCCCGTTCCCACCGGAACGGTCGACTTGGTGACGATCACGGTGAAGCCGTCGATGAGGCCGGCGATTTCCTCGGCCGCGGCATAGACATAGGAAAGGTCGGCGTGCCCGTCGCCGCGGCGGGTCGGCGTGCCCACGGCGATGAAGACCGCATCCGCCTCCCTGATCGCGTCCTTGGGGTCGGTCCTGAAGAAGAGCCGCTCTTCGGCAACGTTCTTTGCAACGAGATCCTGAAGGCCCGGCTCGTAGATTGGAATCCGGCCGTTGTTCAGGGCATCGATTTTCGATGCGTCCTTGTCGATGCAAGTGACGACATGACCGAAATCGGCAAAACATGTTCCGGAAACCAGACCGACGTAACCGGTCCCAATCATGGCAACGCGCATGGCAAGTCCTAAGGTTCTCTAGGTTCTCGTAATCACTCGCGAAGCCCCGGTGGTCGTGTGCCGATCCGCCAGGGCAGGACAAGGGAAAGTGAGCGCGTTGGTATCGGCTTTCGCCGCCGCAATCAATCCGCTTGAAACCAATTCAGTGGCACCGCATTCATTTTGGTGAAATGCCGCACCATTCTGCCGCAAAAAGCGCGATCGTTTGCGTCACCCTCTTGAGCGAGGGAAGGTTCACGCATTCGTCGATGCCGTGGATGTTCTTCGTCAAAGGACCATAGGTAAGCGAGGGAATTTCGCAATGGTTCATGTAAAGCGCGGCATCCAGATAGCAGGCCATGATGGACCGGTTCAGCGACCGGCCGGTCACCGAGCGGTGAGCCGATGCCAAGGCCGTTTCGGCATCCGTTCCCGGCTCGAGGCGGTAACCGGCCTGGCATGTTCCGATCCACTGTAGGCGCGGGTTGGCCTTTGAAAGACGCGGATCCAACGAGCCGAGTTCCTGAAGCGTCTTTTCGAAGCTTGCCATTCTCTCGGCCGGTTCGTCGCCCGGATAGAAGCCGATGCGGCCTTCGAAGGTGCATTCGAACGGTATCGAGGCCGGCCACTCGCCACCCTGGATCGTGCCGATATTGAGGCTTGCCGGGTTGGCGAGCCGGTCGAAACCGGCGTGCTCGATTTTTTCCGCGTTCCAGCGCGCCTCCAGGACTTTCAACTCGTTGATGACAAGAAAGGCCGCCTCGATGGCGCTGAGACCGGAATCCGGTTCACGGGGATGCGCCGACACGCCCTGCACGGTGATCCGGAACTTGATCACGCCGGAATTGGCGCAGACGACATCCTCGTCGGTCGGCTCGGGAATGAGCACCGCGTCGGCCGTGGCCCCGCGCAGGATGGCCGCCGCCGTGCCGTTGCCGGTGACCTCCTCGTCGATGACCGACTGAAATTCCAACGGGCCCTGAAGCTCGAACCCCGCCGCCTCGATCGCATCGACGGCAAACAGGTTGGCGGCAAGTCCGGCCTTCATGTCGCCCGCGCCCCGGCCGAAGAGCCAGTCGCCCTCCCGGACGGCGGCAAAGGGGGCATGGGTCCAGTAGGCCGGATCGGCGGTCGGGACGACATCCACATGGGCATTGAGGATGAGCGAGCGGCCGCTGGCGGCCTGCGGCCGTTTCCTGCCGCTGACGTTGAACGTGTCCGCATAGTCGATCGTTGCGGGGGAATAGGCCAGATGGTTCTTCAGCGCGTCGACGTCGAGAGGGTACGTCTCAACCTCGTAACCACGCTTGCCCAACGCCTCGGCGACAGCCCTCTGCACGCCTGCTTCCTCACTGCGCAGGGAAGGCGCGCGCACGATCTCCTGAAGAAAGGCGATCTGTTTTTCGAAATTTGCATCGACAGCTAACTTGATCGCCTCGATGGCGTCATTGGAAAGGGACGAGGGCATGGCGGTCCGTGGCAACGGGGAAGGGCAGGGTGATTGAGCTACCCTACCCATCGCGCTGCGTTCGTCAATTGCACTGCTGCATCTCCGGTCGAAGCCGTAGCCTCCGGCGCCCTCGATATGGCAAGTTGCGACGGCTATCTCGGACGCCGAGGATCCGAAAGAGCGTGGTGCGGTTCGCGGGCCGCACCTGACCTTTCCAACGGCTGATCGGCTGAATTCGGAACAGGATGAAAGGACTTCGACATGAAAGTACCGATCGCGGCAGGAGCAACTGCCCTGATCCTGTCTGTCATTTGGCTTTCAGAAGTCGCAGCACAGGAAACGGGAACGGTGCGAGGCGCGGCGTCCCACAACACCGCCATCTGGCTGGACACTGCGCTGCACTGGACGGTTCGCGGTATCGAGATGGTCGGAATCGCCGCGGTCGTGATAGGCGCGATAGCAGCAAGCACGGTGTTCCTGTTCCGGGCCGCACGAGAGGGACCTTCGAAGGGAATATACCAGCAGCTCCGGGCCAGCCTTGGGCGGTCGATCCTGCTCGGGCTCGAGTTTCTCGTCGCCGCGGACATCATCAACACCGTCGCGATCGACCCGACGCTGGAAAGCGTCGCGGTTCTGGCCGCCGTTGTTGCGGTTCGTACCTTTTTGAGCATCGCGTTGGAGGTAGAGATCGAGGGCAAGTGGCCCTGGAGAAAAAACGGCGAATAAGCCCGTAAGACGCCCGGCTCCGCTCTTTCCCGGCAGGACCGTATTGTTCAGCGAGGCTTATGCCTCCGGGTCAATGGCGTCACTTCGATGGCAGGGAGGGCAGATTGCGCCCGCACACTACCAATCGGACCGCTTTCGTCAATGCGGGCCAGTGCCGCGGACGATTGCCCGGCGTTTCGCGCCGTGCCCCGGCTGCCTACACCGTCAGATACCGTCGGACCTCCGCTTCTGAGAGGTCCGCGCCCCGGCCCGACAGCATGATTTCCCCCCGGTCCATGACCGCGTAGTCGTCGGCGAGGTCGCGTGCGAACTCGAAATACTGCTCCACCAGCACGATCGCCATGGTGCCCTGGTCGCGAAGCCAGGAGATCGCCCGGCCGATATCCTTGATGATCGAAGGCTGAATGCCTTCGGTCGGCTCGTCCAGGACAAGCAGCTTCGGGCGGGTGACGAGCGCCCTCGCAATGGCGAGCTGCTGCTGCTGGCCGCCGGAAAGATCGCCGCCGCGCCGCCCAAGCATGTCCTTCAGCACGGGAAACAGTTCGAAGATCGTATCGGGGATGAACCGGTCCTTGCGGGCAATCGGTGCGTACCCGGTCTCCAGGTTCTCCTTCACTGAAAGCAGCGGAAAGATCTCCCGGCCCTGCGGGACGATGGCAATGCCCTTTCTGGCCCGCGCATGCGGCGGCAGAGCGGAGATGTCGTCGCCGTTCCAGAGGATCCGGCCGGCGCTGATCGCCTGCTGCCCGGCAACCGCGCGCAAGGTGGAGGTCTTGCCCACGCCGTTGCGGCCCATGAGACAGGTGACCTTGCCGGCTTCGGCCTGCAGCGAAACGCCTTTCAGGGCCTGCGCGGCACCGTAGTGAAGATCGATGTACTCGACTTGCAGCATTTTCACCGCCCCAGATAGACTTCAACAACCCGCTCATCGGCGGAAACATGATCGAGAGAGCCTTCGGCAAGCACCGAGCCTTCGTGAAGGACCGTGACTTTGACCTCGAGGGAGCGCACGAACACCATGTCGTGTTCGACGACCACCACCGAATGATCCCTGGCGATATCCTTTAGCAGCTCCGCCGTTTCCGCGGTTTCGGCATCGGTCATGCCGGCGGCCGGTTCGTCTACGAGCAGCAGTTTCGGGTCCTGGGCGAGCAGCATGCCGATTTCCAGCCATTGTTTCTGGCCGTGGCTGAGATTGGCCGCCAGCTCGCCGCGCTTCGGCCCGAGCCGGATGCGATCCAGAAGATAGTCGATCCGCTTCTTCTCGGCGCCGGAAATGACGTGAAACAGGGTGGCAAACGGTCCGCGCGGCGCCTTCAGGGCCAGTTCCAGATTGTCAGCGACCGTATGGCCTTCAAAGACCGTCGGTTTCTGGAACTTGCGGCCGATGCCGAGTTCGGCAATGGACGCCTCGTCCTCGCCGGTCAGATCGACCGTGCCGTTGAAGTAGACGTCTCCGCTGTCCGGGCGGGTCTTGCCGGTGATCACGTCCATCATCGTGGTCTTGCCGGCGCCGTTCGGCCCGATGATGGCGCGCATTTCGCCCGGTGCGATGGTCAGCGAGAGCTCGTTCAGCGCCTTGAAGCCGTCGAAGGAGACCGACACGCCGTCGAGATAGAGAAGGCTGTTTGATCTGGCCATGGGTTACTCCGCAGGCTGGGGTTCGGCGGCACCTTGCGCCTGTCTCGGGTGCGCCGCGTTGGCCGGCGCGCCCGCCGACTGCGGGGCGGAGCCCGGCTTCTCGCCGGAGCCGGCTTCGAAGGCTGCTGAAGTCTTGCGTTGGCCGAGAGCCGTCCAGCCCTGGGAGAGCGTTCCCAGAACGCCCTTCGGCAGGAACAACGTGACGACCACGAAGAGCCCGCCGAGGGCAAACAGCCAGACATCCGGCAGCGCCGCGGTGAACCAGCTCTTGGCGAAGTTTACCAGAACCGCGCCCAGTACGGCGCCCACCAGCGTGCCGCGGCCGCCCACAGCCACCCAGATGACCACCTCGATGGAGTTGGCCGGCGCGAATTCGCCCGGGTTGATGATGCCGACCTGCGGCACGTAAAGGGCACCGGCGACACCGGCCATCATGGCCGAAAGCGTCCAGACGAACAGTTTGTAGTGCTCCACCCGGTAGCCGAGAAAGCGCGTCCGGCTTTCCGCATCACGCACGGCGACCAGCACCTTGCCGAGCTTGGAGCGTGTCACCGCCCGGCAGACAAGAAAACACACGACCAGCGCCAGGCCTGATGCTGCAAACAGTCCGGCGCGGGTCGTGTCGGCTTGAATATCGAAGCCAAGTATATCCTTGAAGTCGGTCAGGCCGTTGTTGCCGCCGAAGCCCATGTCGTTTCGGAAGAAGGCAAGCAGGAGGGCGTAGGTGAGGGCCTGTGTGATGATGGAGAGATAAACGCCGGTCACCCGCGAGCGGAAGGCGAACCAGCCGAAGACGAAGGCGAGCACGCCCGGCACCAGCAGCACCATCAGCGCCGCGAACCAGAACATGTCGAAGCCGTACCAGTACCAGGGCAGTTCCTGCCAGTTGAGGAACACCATGAAGTCGGGCAGGAGCGGGTCGCCATAGACGCCGCGCGTGCCGATCTGGCGCATCAGGTACATGCCCATGGCATAGCCGCCGAGCGCGAAGAAGGCGGCGTGGCCGAGCGAGAGAATGCCGCAATAGCCCCAGACCAGATCCACCGCCAGGGCGAGCAGGGCATAGGTGAGGTACTTGCCCATCAGCGTGACCGCATAGTTCGGCACGTGAAGGGCCGAGCCGTGCGGGACGAGCAGGTTGCAGGCGGGCACCAGGAGGATCACGGCGGCCATGATGGCCAGGAAAATGCCCGCGCGGGCATCCATTGCGCGGAAGAGAAACGAGGTCATCATGCTTCAACTGCCCGGCCCTTGAGGGCGAAGAGGCCCCGCGGACGCTTTTGGATAAACAGGATGATGAAGACAAGCACGAAGATCTTGCCGAGGACGGCGCCCGCATAGGGCTCCAGGAACTTGTTGACCACGCCGAGGGTCATGGCGCCGACAAGCGTGCCCCACAGATTTCCGACGCCGCCGAAGACCACCACCATGAAACTGTCGATGATGTAGCCCTGGCCGAGGTTCGGCGAGACGTTGTCGATCTGCGACAGCGCGACGCCGGCTATGCCGGCAATGCCCGAGCCAAGCCCGAAGGTGAGGGCGTCGATCCACGGTGTGCGGATGCCCATGGAAGCCGCCATGCGGCGGTTCTGGGTGACGGCGCGGGTGTAGAGCCCGAAGGGCGTCTTTTTCAGCACCAGCATCAGGCCGGCAAAGACCAGAAGCGCGAAGACGATGATCCACATGCGGTTATATGTGACGGTCATCTGGCCGATATCAAAGGCGCCGGACATCCAGTCCGGGTTGCCGACTTCCCGGTTCGTCGGCCCGAAGAGGGTGCGCACCGCCTGCTGCAGGATCAGCGATATGCCCCAGGTGGCCAGGAGCGTCTCCAGGGGGCGGCCATAAAGCCAGCGGATGACGCCGCGCTCGATGGCGATGCCCACCAGTGCGGAGGCGAGGAAGGCGAGCGGCAGGGCGATGAAGAGGGAATAGTCGAAGAGGCCGGGCGCGGCGGAGCGGATGAGCTCCTGCACCATGAAGGTGACATAGGCGCCGATCATCACCATCTCGCCATGGGCCATGTTGATGACGCCCATGACGCCGAAGGTGATGGCAAGGCCGATGGCGGCCAACAGCAGCACTGAGCCGAGCGACAGGCCGTACCAGATGTTCTGGCCCGAATCCCAGGCGGCGATGGATTTTTCGATCTTGCCGATCGCCTCGGCCGTTGCATCGCGCAATGCGCCGGTGGCGGAGGACTGAACGCCGATCAGCAGCGAGAGGGCTTGCCGGTTGCCCATCGTGGAAAGCGTCTGGACTGCCTCGAGCTTCCGGGCTTCGTCCAGATCGGAATTGAGGACCGCCGCGGCGTGGGCCTGTTCCATCACGCCGCGCACGCCGTCATCGGTCTCCGCCGCCAGCGCGGCATCGAGTATCTCGATGCTCTCCGGGTCCTTGGCCTTGAAAACCGCTTCGGCCGCCGCCCTGCGCACAGCCGGATCCTTTGCCATCAGCGTGAGCGCGCCGAGCGCGGAGCGGATGGTGCGGCGCAGCCTGTTGTTGACCTTGATCTTCGAGACGTCCCGCTTCCCGGCTTCTCCGGCCGGCTCCAGTGTCAGCGGATCGATGAGGGCATATCCCTTGCCCGCTTTTTTGGTGATGAACACCATGCGGTCCGACTTGCGGAAATAGAGATCACCTTCGCTGAGCGCCTCCAGTGCCGGTGCGACGACCGGATCGCCGGTCGCGGCCAGGGCGCCGATCTGCTGCTCGGTCTGGTCATACTTGCCCTCCGCCAGCGCGTTGATCAGCGGACGCAGGCTCTCTGGATCGCTCTGGGCGAGGGCCGGTCCGGCAAGGAGGCCGGCGGCGAGGCTGAGGAGAAGAAGAAAAGATCTCATCAGGGACATCTGTCTGCCTTGCAGGTTGGTACTTCTGGACCGCGGTTCGGACTTTTGGAGCGGAACACCCCCACCCCGAACCCCTCCCCACAAGGGGGAGGGGGATGACGCAGAACTTGCCGAAACTCTTGCCGCAAACGGCTCCGTCTGATTGGAGCGGGAAACTGTCGGCGGCTTCGGCCTGGTTCCCCTCCCCCTTGTGGGGAGGGGTTAGGGGTGGGGGTGTTCCGGCCCGCCAGAACCGGGAAACAGGACGGGCCTCGTGAGACCCGTCCCAACTCCACTCGTTCCTTAGGAGCCGGAACCGCCGCACTTGCCGGTTGCGGTGTTGAAGTTGCCGCAGGAGAGCGGTGCGCGCCAATCGGCGATCAGGTCCTTGGAGCCGTCCAGATAATCGGACCAGGCATCGCCGACGACGAGGCCGGAGGTCTCCCAGACGGTCTCGAACTGGCCGTCGTCCTGGATCTCCCCGATCAGCACCGGCTTGGTGATGTGGTGGTTCGGCATCATGGTGGAGTAGCCGCCCGTCAGGTTGGGCACGGAGACGCCGACAATGGCGTCGATCACGGCGTCGGGCTCGGTGGTCCCGGCTTTTTCGACCGCGTCGACCCACATGTTGAAGCCGATGAAATGCGCTTCCATGGGATCGTTGGACACGCGGCTGTCGTCGCCGATATAGGCGCGCCAGGTGTCGATGAACTCCGCATTGGCGTCGGTGTCGGCGGACTGGAAGTAGTTCCACGCGGCTAGGTGGCCGACGAGCGGGCCCGTGTCGAGACCGGCGAGTTCCTCTTCACCGACGGAGAAGGCGACGACGGGAATGTCTTCAGCCTTAATGCCGGCGTTGCCGAGTTCCTTGTAGAACGGCACGTTCGCATCGCCGTTGATGGTGGAGACCACGGCGGTCTTCTTGCCGGCCGAGCCGAAGGACTTGATGTCGGAGACGATCGTCTGCCAGTCGGAATGACCGAACGGTGTGTAGTTGATCATGATGTCTTCTTCGGCCACACCCTTGGACTTCAGGTAGGCCTCGAGGATCTTGTTGGTCGTGCGCGGATAGACGTAGTCGGTGCCGGCCAGGACCCAGCGCTCGACGCCTTCTTCGTTCATCAGGTAGTCGACGGCCGGGATGGCCTGCTGGTTGGGAGCCGCGCCCGTGTAGAACACGTTGCGCTGGGACTCCTCGCCCTCATACTGCACCGGGTAGAACAGGATCGAATTCAATTCCTCGAAGACCGGCAGGACGGATTTGCGCGAGACGGACGTCCAGCAGCCGAAAACCGCATCGACGCCGTTCACTTCGATCAGCTCACGTGCCTTTTCCGCAAACAGCGGCCAGTCCGACGCCGGGTCGACTACAACGGCTTCCAGTTTCTTGCCGAGCAGACCGCCCTTCTTGTTCTGCTCTTCGATGAGCATCAGCATGGCGTCTTTCAGCGTGGTCTCGGAGATCGCCATCGTGCCGGAAAGCGAGTGCAGGATGCCGACCTTGATCGTGTCTTCCTGGGCGGCGGCGCCGCCGATAATCGTGGAGGCCATCAGGCCGGCCAGTGCGAATTTCGTAATCATCTTTTTCATGTGGATTCCCCTTTGGTGACATCACCGGGCCCCAAGCCGGTGAGTGGCGGCTGGAAGGTCTGCCGCTCTCGGGAAGAGATCGTGCGCCTGGACTGATGCTCAGCAACATACGTCAATTGACGTACGCGCCCCGCGCGCCTTCTCGCTGATCAGGAATACGGCACGGAATGTGCTGGGAAGAGAGGCAAAACGCAGCAACAGGGCGGGAAAGCGGGCGATGGTGAGCGGCATTTGCCGAAAAAATAGTCATGTGATGAAAAAACGGGCTCTTGCGCTCGACGCGGAGGCCCGTCCATGACGGCCCGCCAGCGCATTTTGCCGGTCCGCCGCCAATACAACAAATGGGTCAACAACCAGACCCTGGAAGACTACGCGCTGCGCTTTACCGCCAAAAGCGCGCGCCGGTTTTCCTCGCGGGCGATTTCCCAGACCGCGATCGGCGCCATTTCCTTCCTGGCGCTCGAAGCGATCGGCGGGGCGATCACCCTGTCCCATGGAACCGCCAACGCATTCCTGGCCATTGTTGCCGGAAGCGTCGTACTGCTGCTGGTGGGCCTGCCGATCAGCCGCTATGCCATCCGCTATGGCGTGGATATCGATTTGCTGACACGCGGAGCCGGGTTCGGCTATATCGGCTCGACCGTCACCTCGCTGATCTATGCCAGTTTCACCTTCATCCTGTTCGCGATCGAAGCCTCGATCATGTCGAGCGCGCTGGAATTCGCCTTCGGCGTGCCCCTCTGGCTGGGATACATCATCAGTGCGGTCGCGGTCATTCCACTCGTCACCCACGGCATCACCTGGATCAGCCGGTTCCAGCTGGCGACCCAGCCGTTCTGGATCGTCCTCAATATCCTTCCCTTCGTCTTCATCGCCTTCACGGACTGGCAGGCGGTCGGCACCTGGCTGGATTTTGCCGGCATCGATCCGGTGACAAAGGCGCCCCGACCCGCGGCCGGCGGTTGGGACAGCGTCAATCTGGTGAGTTTCGGCGCCGCCTCAGCGGTGATCCTGGCGCTGATGGCGCAGATCGGCGAGCAGGTCGACTTCCTGCGCTTCCTGCCCGCCCAGGATGTCGCCCGCCCTCGCCACCGGCTCGCGCTGTTTCTGGCCGGTCCCGGCTGGGTGCTGCTCGGCGCCCCGAAAATGATCGCCGGGTCGTTCCTTGCCGTCCTCGTGCTTTCCCATGGCGTTCCCGTGGAGCACGCGGACGAGCCCTCGCGCATGTATGCGGTCGCCTTCGGTTACATGATCCCGAACGAAGCGGTCGTCCTGCTGCTGATGGCCGCCTTTGTCGCGGTTGCTCAGCTCAAGATCAACGTGATGAACGCCTATGCCGGGTCGCTCGCCTGGTCGAATTTCTTCTCCCGCCTGACCCACTCCCATCCGGGCCGGGTTGTCTGGCTGGTCTTCAATGTCGGCATCGCGCTCCTGCTCATGGAACTCGGTATCTACCGGCTGCTGGAGGAAACGCTGGGCGTCTTCTCCATCGTCGCCATGGCCTGGCTGTCCGCCATTTCCGCCGACCTCTTCGTCAACAAGCCGCTCGGCCTGTCGCCGCCCGGCATCGAGTTCAAGCGCGCCCATCTCTACGACATCAACCCGGTGGGCACCGGCGCGATGCTGCTTGCCGCGGGCATTGCGCTGGCGGCCCATTTCGGTGAATTCGGCGAGGCCGCCGCGGCGCTGGCCACGTTCCTTGCCATGGCGGTTGCCTTTGTCGCGGCCCCGGCGATCGCGTTTGCGACCGGGGGGAAATTCTATCTGGCCCGCAAGCCCCGCCGAAGCTGGCAGGCGCGGGAGCAGATCGCCTGCTCGATCTGCGAGAACCCGTTCGAGCCGGAAGACATGGCCTATTGCCCGGCCTATCAGGCGCCCATCTGCTCGCTCTGCTGCACGCTCGACGCCCGCTGCCGCGACTCCTGCAAGCCGAAGGCCCGGTTCGCCCATCAGGTCGGCACGGTGGCGGGATACGTGCTTCCCGAACAGGTGCTGATCTGTTTCCGCTCGCGCCTCGGTCGCTACGCGCTGATGTCGTTTCTCGCCATTGCCGCCATCGGCCTCGTGCTGTGGATCATCCATGCCCAGGCCGCCAGCCGACTTGGCGATCCGACAGGCATCATCGGCCAGACGGTCACGCTGATCTTCTTCGTCTTTGCCGTCGTCGCGGGCATTGCCTGCTGGTTCCTGGTGCTGGCCCACGACACGAGACGGGTCGCGGAGGAGGAATCCGCGCGCCAGAACGCGCTGCTTCAAAAGGAAATCGACGCCCACAGGGAAACCGATGCGGCCCTGCAGAAGGCCAAGGAGGACGCCGAAGCCGCCAACCTCGCCAAGAGCCGCTATGTCGTCGGCCTCAGCCATGAGCTCAGGACGCCGCTCAACGCGGTGATGGGCTATGCCCAGGTGCTGGAACGGGACGAAGCCCTGCCGGCAGCGCGCAAACCCGCGGTCAGCACGATCCGGCGCAGCGCGGAACACCTTTCCGGGCTGATCGACGGGCTTCTGGACATCTCCCGGATCGAGGCCGGGCGGCTGCAGATCTATTCCGACGAAATCAACATTCACGAATTCCTGGACCAGATCGTCGACATGTTCCGGATGCAGGCGTCCGCAAAGGGGCTCGGCTTCAGCTACAGCCGGGCAGGCAATCTGCCGGCCTTCGTGCGCACCGACGAAAAGCGCCTGCGCCAGATCCTGGTCAATCTTCTGTCGAATGCCATCAAGTTCACCGAGAAAGGCGAGGTGTCGCTCTCCGTCGGCTACCGCTCGCAGGTCGCCGCTTTTGTCGTGAAAGACAGCGGGCCGGGCATCGCGCTCGACGAGCAGACGAAAATCTTCGAGCCCTTCGGCCGCAGCAGGGCCGCCAGCGGCGCCCGAACGCCGGGTCTCGGCCTTGGCCTGACCATCACCAAGCTACTGACCGAGACGATGGGCGGGGCAATCGCGCTGTCCAGCGAGCCTGGCAAGGGCGCGTCCTTCGAGGTGCGCCTGATGCTTGCCGCCGTCGACCGGCCGGTGGATACGGTGCGCCGGGAACGGCAGGTGAGGGGCTATGGCGGCCCGCGCCGGACCATTGCGGTGGTCGACGACAACACCGATCACCGCGCACTGGTCAGCGATATCCTGAAACCGCTCGGCTTCACGGTTCTGGAGGCGGAAACCGGCGAGGACTGCCTGGACCATCTCCACGAACTGAAGCCCGACCTCTACCTCGTCGACATCCTCATGCCGGGGCTGAACGGCTGGGAGCTCGCCGAAAGCCTGCGCGCTGCGGGCGAGACGGCCCCGATCATCATGCTGTCGGCCAATATCGGCGACCAGGCCCTGCGCCCGGACGGGCCCGCCTACCACAATGCCACGCTCGCCAAGCCCTTCAGCATCGGCCAGCTGCTCGACCTGTTGCAGAAGCACATGCGTATCGTCTGGACGGAACATCCCGTGCTCGGCGAGGCGGACCGCAAAGCGGACGGCCCGCTGCGCTCGCCGGGGGCGGAGCATATCGGCGATCTGATATCGCTTGCCGAAATCGGCTATGTGGAAGGCATCGAGGCCAAGCTGGCGGAGCTTGCCGAAAAGCCGGAAAACAGGCTGCTGACGCAAGCCCTGCACGGACATCTGAGCCGCTTCGACTTCGAAGCTTACAAAAACCTGTTAAGCGGATTGGAAACCCATGACGGATGAGCGCCGTGATACGGTTCTTGTGGTCGATGACAGCCCGGAAACGCTCGGGTTCGTGACCGAGGCACTCAAGAAGACCGGCATCGCCGTTCTGGTGGCGACCAGCGGCGAGGCAGCACTTGCGGTCTGCGAGCGGGTGACACCGGACACCATACTCATGGACGCGGTAATGCCCGGGCTCGACGGCTTCGAGACCTGCCGGCGGATCAAGGAGAACCCGGCGCTCCGGCACGT